>CANMNA010000005.1 GCA_947499075.1 Myxococcales bacterium | reverse complement strand
CGGTGACGCAGAGCGGTAAGGGCACCAACAAAATCTAGTCGATTTTGTTGGCGCCCTTTTGCTTGCTTCGTGGGTTGCCAAGCTCGCGAAAGCGTTCGACTCGCGGCAACGGTGCGAAAGGTCTCTCTGATCGACTTAATCTCGTCGGGGCCCTAAGACCAGGCTAGCGCGATTGTGTGAAGCGGGCCACGCGACCCGCCACCATCCGGGCCACCGCCGCAGCCCGACCCGGCTCGCTGCGCACCACCCGCACCGCATCGCCGGTCGTGTAGACCGTCATCGACGACGACCGGCACCCGTGCACCATCGCCCGCAGCGCCTGCAGCGCCGCGCCCGGCTCTGGGTCCACGGCCGACGCGTCACTGCACATCCCCGGCGCGCAGTCGGTCAAGTGGGCCCACGTCGCCGCCAAGCCGCCGACATCGCCGGCGTCGCGCTGACACAGCCCCAACAGCACCCACGCGGTCATCCGCGTCGACTGGCGCGCCACCGCCTGCAGCAGCAGCACCTTCGCTTGGGGCAGCTGACCGCGCAGCCACGCCAGCTCGCCACGCAGCACCACCCACGGCGGTCCTTCGTCGCCCATCACCTGCCGACCGGTATCGAGCCAGCGCTCGGCTTGGTCCAGATCGCCGCGCAGCAGCGCGACGGTGGCCAGCCCGGCATAGGCCCAGCGCGTCTGGCGCCATTGCGCGATCGCCGCTTGCAAGGCCGCTTCGGCACCCGCCAAGTTGCCCAGCCACAGCCGCCACTCACCGAGGTAGGCCAGGGGCAGGGAGCTGTCGGGACACTGTGCGACCAAGTCCAGCAGCGTCGGCTCGACGGTCTGCGGCAATAGATAGGCCTGTTCCAGCGCTTGCCGACAGCGGTGGCGGGCGCTGGCCGGCAATTCGACAGGCCGCAGCTGGTCACCGCTGCCCAGCGTCACGGTGGTTGAGCGATTCCATGCCAATGCTGCCAGCGTCGGTGCAATCGCTTGTTGGGCAAGCTGATGGCGCTGCGCGCCTTGGGCCGCGGCAATCGCTGGGTCGAGCGCACACAGCGCCGGCAGCACGGGATCCAGCCGTCCCGCGTTGGCACCCGCCGGGCTGATGTGCAGGCGCAGCAACGCCGCGGCCAAGCTGAAGCCGTCGGCGCAGACCGTGGCTTGGTCGAGTTCGCGGTGGGCGGCGCCAACGTCACCGCGCCGGAACTGGGCTTCGGCGCGCCAGGCGTAGGCTTCGGCCAGGCGCGGATCGGCCGCAAGGGCGCGGTCGAGCCAGGGCAAGGCACCCGACCAGTCGTCTGCTGCGATTCGGGCGAGACCGAGCGTGAGAAGCGCCTCGGACGACGCCGGGTTATCGGCGAGGGTGGCTTCGGCCAGCGCGATCGCCGTGGGCCACTCGCCCCGCCAGCGGTGCGGCGCGTCAGACCGGGGGACCGGTGCAGCAGGGCCAGCGGCTGCCACGTTGTGGGCGCCCAGCTGCGCCAGTGCCGTCTGGTGCCCCTCCGCCAACCCCATCTGTCGGCGCCCCAACGCCAATTCCAGCGCCAGCAACAGCGGCTCCGGCGCAGTCGGGTCCGCAGCAATCGCCTCCAGCGCAGCGGCATAGGCCACGCCCGACCACCCGACGGCACCCGCCAAGCGCGCGCGCTCCAGCGGTCGGTCAGCTAGCGCGGCGGCAGCCTCCGCATAACGCCCCGCCCGCGCCAAACGCCACGCGGCTTGGTCTGGGTGGTCGGTCACGGTGTCAGGGACTCCTGCCGGATGGCCCACTGCGCCATCAGCCTACGCCGCGCGCAGCAAGAACTGCACCTTGATCGCGTCAAACGGGAACTCGATGCCACCGCCCGGCGCGGTCTCCAACACACCCGCATTGCGCAGCGCAACCGCGTCGGCGTGGACCGCTTTGACGTCGCGCCCGACCCGACGGGCCGCTTCGCGCATCGACACCGGACCCGCGCCGCACAGCGCCCTGAGCAATTGCCAACGCTTGGCCGTCAGAACCTTCCACAGGAGCTCCGGGGTTGCAAAGCCGATGTGGGCGTCGCCCTGAGGCGCTTCGGTCTGCCACACCCGCGTGAATTCGGCCATGAGGTCGGCGGGATCGCGGACTTCAAGAACGACGGCTTTCATGGTTCCACCTCGCGATGTCGGCCTGAAAATCGGCCAGCAGCGCTGCAACAGTTGTAAACGGGTAGGCGGTTTCTTGGGCGCCAAGGTGGCGATGGTCACCTTTGCCCGCCTCATTGTCGTAGCCCAGCACGCAAGTCACGGCCACGACGTAGGCCAGGCGATACTTGAAATGGTGCGCCGAACCCACCAGCGGCTTGGCCAACCGCCACAACACCAGTTCCGAAAAAGCGCTCTCAGCATAGACGATTCGCGTACGCAACAGTTCAGTTGCCTTCATGCCAGCCAGCTTGGCCAGTTCCGACCGCGTTGTCAATTAGTCCAACGCTTGCTGCACCGCCCCCAGCACCAGACCCGGGTCATAACCCCACTTGGCCAGCACGATCACACCCTTCTTGTCGACCACGTACACAATCGGCATCGGCGGCCCGGTCACCGCCGGCTGTCCCAGCAGCTGGTCGAGCACTTCAGACGCATCGTGGCCGTCGCTGGTGGTCATCGGCGCGTACAGCATCGGAAAAGTCGTCGCGATCGCCGCCACTTCGGGCGTCAGCGCCGGTTTGTCCCACGGGTTGATGCCCAGCGCCGCGACCTTGCCAGTCGCCAGCTGCGCCTGCACATCGGCACTGAGCGCCGCCAGCGCCAGCGCCGCTACCGGACAACTCTGGGCGCCGACCATCAGCACCCCGACCTTGCCAGCAAAATGCTCGGTCACGCTGACCATCTTGCCCGTCGCTTCGCTGTAGACCAGCGGCGGCAGCTTGTCGCCGGCCACCAGCCACGTCGTCTCGAGCCAAGAGACCGGCGTTTGGCCATCCGGATCATCGCTGTACAGGTGAATCTGGTGCGCCGTGGCCCCCTTGACCGTCTTGGTCAGCGGCACCGCCAGCTGCAGCGTCTGGCCAGGCTGCACCACCCACTGCCCCGGCACAATGGTGATGACCGGCTGCGCGCCCGGGTTTTCGTTGACCACAATCGGCCCTACATGCAGCGGCTGACCGCCCAGGTTGGCGATCGGCACCTGCACCACCAGCTTGTCGCCGATCTTGCTGACTTTGCTGGTCACCGTCGGCACGGTCCACAACAGCGGCACCTTGGCGTTGGTCAGCACGCCCCACTGCCACTGCCGCACGCCCAGGAATTCCGCGGTGCGGACCTGGCCAGGCGGCCCCGGCACCGCATCGAGCGCATACCCCAGCGTCGGCAACAGCTTGCGCGGCATCCACGGCACGTTCGGCGGTGGCGGCCACGCCGTCGCCAGCACGTGGTGGCCGCCCGCCAGCACCAGCCCTTCCGGCAGCAGCGCCGCGCCGACCGCGACACCTGGGTATTGCAGTGTCGCCAGCAGCTTGGGCACCGAGGGCACGCTGACGTCGACCGCGTGCAGCCCGCCGCCTAGCGCGCTCACCAGCGCGGTGGTGCCTGCCAGCTGCACCGCGATGCAGGTCCCTGGCAAGGCGAGTGCCGCGGTCTGGGTCCACTGCCCGGCCAAGTCGACTTGCAGGACCTTCAGGCCGAAGCGACCGTCGGCCACCACCAGCGCGTCCGGCCCCACCGGCACCACATCCCACGCGTCCTGTAGCGTGCTCGTCATCTTGGCAGCGACCGGTCCGTACGGCGGCGTCGCTTGCCGCGGCACCAGCCCGCCGCTGTGGCTCGCCACCCACAGCGTGTCACCGCGCACGGTTAGGCCCTCGCTCGGCGCCTGCAGGGTGACCTTGGTCGGCGTCTGCACCGGCTGCGCCAAGTCCAGCGTGAACACCTGCAGGTAGTTGGCCCGGCTGCTGCAGTACACCCGGCCTGCGTGCTGCAGCAGGCGGTTGCAAAACGCGCCGCCGTGCACCGTCCAGCCGGCGAGCTTGGCCGGCAGCGGCGCGGGCGGCGGCGGCAAATCAAAGCTGACCAGCCCATCTTGCGAGCCGGCCACCCACAGCTTGTCGCCTTGGCTGCTGCCCTGCAGCAGGTGCGCGCCGCCCCACTGGGTAGGTGGCGTGGCGGTCCAGCTGAGCTGGGTCAGCACCGGCGCAATCGCGATGCCGCAGATCTTTTGGGTATCGAAGTTGCCGACAACCGCGTTGAGCTGCAATTGCACAGTGGGCAGCAACGCGCCCGCCGCCACCTGCTCCGGGCTGACGTGGATGATTTTGGTGCCCGCGCTGCCACACGACAGGGCCGCCGCCGCCGGCCCCGCATTGCCCAGCACCATCGCAAATGGCATCCAGTCACCCGCGGGCAGCTCCGCCTGGAGCTGAAGCGGCAGCGCCGGCAACGGGCCGCCGAACAGGTCCAACGTGTCGGGCGACTCGGCGATCTTGCCGGACAGGAACAGGGCCGCCGGCATCACTTTGACTTTGAGGATGCCACTGAGGCCCTGGAGTTGGGTGTTGAGCGCAATCGGCAGCGTGGCGGCGGTGGGCGTGATGCTCTGCGCGTCAGTGACCGCGGTCTCGGGCAGCTCGGCCGTCGCGTCAAGAAGCGCGTCTTTGACTTCGAAAGCGTCCTCTTTGACCTCAGAAGCGTCCTCTTTAACCTCAGAAGCGTCCTCTTTAACCTCAGAAGCGTCCTCTTTGGCTTCCAAAGCGTCTTCTTTGACTTCGAAAGCCACCTCTGCAACGTCAACTGGGGCTACTGCAGCGTCGGCCGCGACAATCAGCGCCCCATCGGGCGCTGGCGACGACCCTAGCTCTGCACCCTGGCCGCACCCGAACAGGGCCATTGCCATCCCCAGTCGCGCGCCATGGACCCAAGCCGACGTCATGGCCCCAGTCTACCCATCGGCCGGCGCCGGCTCCAAGCCCCACTTGCGGCGGATCACAAAGCGCCCCAAGTAGACGACCGGGGTCAAACCCAGTGCCAGCACGAACTTGAGCACGTAGCCGGTGACCGCAATGCCCAAGATCGTATCCAGCGTTGGCACTTGGCCGTCCGGACCCGGGCTGCCTTGAAACAAGATGAACGTGACCAAGAACGAATCCAGCGCCTGGGACACCACGGTCGAACCGGTCGCCCGCAGCCATACTAGCCGATCACCAGTCCAGCGCTTGATCGCGCCAAACACCGCGATGTCGCACAATTGACCGACCAGATACGCCGTGAGTGACGCCACATACAAGCGATTGGACATCGCAAACACTTGCTCAAACGCCGCCTGCGGCAGCGGACTCTCCGGGGCGATGGGCATCAGGCGGCCAATCCAAATCAGCACGAAGGCCAAAAACGCGCATCCCAAGCCGATGTAGGTGGTCCGGCGCGCGGCCTTGGCACCGAAGTACTCGTTGATCAAGTCGGTGAGCAAAAACGTGACCGGAAACGACAGCATGCCGACCGAGTGGGTGACAAACGTGTAGCTGCCGAGCGAAATCAGCGAAACTTTGAAGAACTTGCTGCCGGTGATGTCGGCAACCAACAGACACGTCACGAAGATGGCGGTCAGCACGGTGAGCAACCGGCTGCGCAGTTCGGTTTCGGGCGTGCGGCCCACCAGAGCTTGAGAAGTGGTCATGCTGTCCTCACCCGACAGGGCAATGGCGTGAGCCTACCACGGTCGCAGGCTGGCCCCAACTGGGCTAATTGTTCACAAACGTGAAGACGGCTTGAACCCATTGTCTGCATGGTTTACCGTCGCAGCGGTCAGGTCTTGGCCCAGTATAGCCCCTCATGCCGAAACCACATTTATTTAAGCCAGACGCTGACGAACTGCCCCCCTCGTCACTGGTCGACAACATGTACCGCGTCGTGCGCCTGATCGGCCGCGGCGGCATGGGCTCGGTGTACGAGGCGGAAGACACGCGGCTGGGTCGACCGGTGGCGCTCAAGGTCTTGCGCTCCGACTTGGCCAAGCAACTGCAAGCCGACGAGCGGTTCTTGCAGGAAGCCAAGATTTTGGCGCGCATCCGCTCGCCCTTTGTCGCAACCGTGTTCAACATTGGCGCAACCGAGGCGGGCCGGACCTATATCGCGATGGAGTACATCGAAGGCGAGTCGCTGGGCGACCTGCTCGACCGCGAGCGCTGGCTCAAGCTGCCGCGCGCCGCCCGCATCTCGCAACGGGTGTGCGAAGCGCTGATGGAGGCCCACAAGCTGGGCATCATCCACCGCGATCTCAAGCCCGACAACATCTTGCTGACACGGCTGGGCTCGGTCGATGACTATGTCAAGGTCGTCGACCTCGGTCTGGCCAAGCACATCGCGGCCCAAGGTGAGGCGACCAGCCCGCGGCTGACCCAGGCCCGGCTGGTGGTCGGCACGCCGGCCTACATGAGCCCAGAGCAGGCGGCGGGTCAGGAAGTTGGGCCGCAGAGCGACCTGTATTCCCTGGGTGTGATCCTGTACGAGATGGCCACCGGCTTTTTACCGCTCGATGGCGAATCGCCGCAGGACTTCTTGCGCGCCCACCAGCTGCAAGTGCCGGTCTCGGTCAATGCCCGCCGCGCCGACCTGGTCTACCCGCCGCAAGTCGATGCGTTTTTCAAGAAGGTTTTGGCCAAGTCGCCGGCCGATCGGCCCAAAGACGCCCGCGCCTTTGTCGAAGACCTCGACCGCCTCGAAGGCATGTCGGCCGAGCTGCGCACCTCGCGGCCGGTCAAGGTCGTCATCCCCAAGTCGGTGCGGCGCCAGGACTCGGCGCTGGGCCCGACCCTGGACTTGCTGACCGAGCGCATCGACCGCGCCAAAGATCGCGTGCGCATGGAGCTGGCCGGCGTGTGCGCGCGCAGCCGGGCGATGCTGCATGAGGTGCTGGACTCGTTTGTCAGCGAAGGGCAGGCCCGCGCCGATGCGCCGGTGGTGGTGCGCGTGCGGGTGCCGCCGCCGGGAGACCGCCTGCCACTGGCGTGCTTCTTTGACGAAGTCCGCATTCGCGCTGGCATGTTCGACGACGATTCGCCCAGCCTGGCGCGGCGCAAGCTGCTGTCGTGGGTCCAGGGCATGATGCCGGATCGACCGGATCGCGCCAGCCAGGTCGCCCACTTGATCGGCCTGTTCCTGCGCGTCGAATTTCCAGACTCGCCGCACTTGAGCCACGCCAAAGCGGTGCCCGAAGTCGCGCGGATGGCGGGCGGCGCGGCGCTGGCCGATGCCCTGCGCGGGATTGCGGGCCGCAGCACGCTGTTGCTGGTCATCGAGCGGGTCGACCACTTGAGCGAAACTGAGCAGGCGTTTGTGCGCCGGCTGTTCCGCCAACTGGGGGCGATGCCGGCAGTGGTAGTGGGCGGATGGGTCTCACATTCTGACGACGTGCCGGCCTCGTTCTCAGGGCTGCTGACCGCGGACTCGGTGTCGCGGGTGCCGGCGCGCGAGCCAGCGGCGCTGGATCGCCTGCTCGACGCCTCGGCGCGGCGGGTGCTGGCCGGTGCCGTGCGCCTCGGATCGCCGCTGTGGCCCGATCTGCTGGAGGCCGCAACCGGCGTGCCGGTGGGCGGCGCGGTGGCGCGGTTGGTGGCGGCGGGCGCGCTGCGGCCGATGCCGGCCAGTCGGTTGTCGACGCAAGTCGAGTATGCAGTCGGCGACTACCCGGAGTCGATCAAAGAGGATGCCAAGACTGAAAAGCTCGATATCCCGCGGGCGCTCAGTTGGGTGCTGGCCCAAGCGCTGGCACGGCCAGATGTGTGGGCCGGCCGGCTGGCTGATCTGGAAAGCCAAGCGGGCGGGCTGACGATGGCGTCGACCCACAGCCGGCAATTCGCTGAGCTGTCGCGGCAGTTGGGCGCGCTGCCCGAAGCCGTGGCCGAGTTCGAAGTGTCGCGCGGTCACGCGCTGGCGCTGGCACAGCGGGGTCAGATCGCCGAGTCGGCGATGATGCTGGCTGAGTGCGCGCTGGGCTTGGCCAGGTGCCTGTCCGAGCGGGGCGACCACGAGTTGGCCAGCGACCGGGCGCGCGAGGCCATCGAAGCCTTGCGCCGGCTGCAGACAGCGCTGCGTGAAGAGGACTGGTATCGGCTCGGCGTGCCGTTGTTGTCAGCCTGGGCAACTGCCGAAGTGGCGTGCGGCCGCGGCAATCTGGCGACCTCGCCGCTCGAGTCGCAGCTGCCGCTGATTTTGGAGCGCGCCCAGCAATACAAGGTGCCCGATCAAACGCCGTGCATGCGGCTGGCGCTGGGCAAGTGCCTCAAGTCCGAAGGCAAGATTGCCCAGGCCTTAGAAGTGTGGAACGAGGCCAGCAAGTCGCTGGGGGTGCTGCACAACCCGGTGCTGGCAGCGGAGTTGTCGCTGGCGATCTCCGATGTGTACCGCACGCTGGGCCAGGGCGACAAGGCGGTGGCGGCGGCGCGCAAGGCGCTGGCGGCGGCGCGCGATGCCCGCAACCTGGTGGTCGAAGTCGATGCGCTGCGTGGTTTGGCCTTGGCGCTGCGCGACATCGGCGAACTGGACGACGCCGAAGCGCAGCTGGGCGAGGCCCTCAATGCCTTGGGTCGTATCGACCGGCAGCGGCTAGCGGCCGAGATCTCGGTGCTGCTGGCCAGTGTGCTGCTCTCCCGCGGCGCGATGGACGAAGCGGACGCAGCGCTGGCCAAGTCGTGCCGGGCCTACGCTGCACTGCCGGATCTGGCGGGTTTGTCCGATGCCCTGCGCGAGCGCGGCCAGATCCAGATGGCCAATGGCATCTACACGCGGGCGTTGGCGTTTGCCGAAGAAGCGGCGCGGCAGGCCCAGCTGGCCAACAACATCGGCCTGCACATCCGCGCCTTGCTGCTGGCGGCGCGTGCTTCGGCGGCAGCGGGGGAGCCGCGCCAGGCCCACGTGCGCATGGAAGAGGCGTTCCAGTTGGTGCCGCAGGACTTGGCGATCGTCGAGCGCGCCGACTGCATGGTGGTGCTGGCGGATTTGTTGGAGGCGGGTGTGCTGACCTCGGACCGGCCGCCGACGTCGTTGCTGGAAGAAGCGCAGGAGCTCTACCGCGAGCTAGGTGCCGCGCAGGAGGCGGAGCGGCTGTCGCGGCGGATCAAGGCCATGCTGGGCGCGACGGGCGAGTTCAAGAGCGCGCTGCCGGTCTAAGGAACGGTCAAGGAACCACTCGATCACTTTGGTGCTGCAAGGAGCGGCGAGTCGGCTGTCAAGCCGCGAGCTTGCGACCCACCTAGCAAGCTGGAACTGTCCAAGCCATTCTTGGACAGTTCCTAACCATACAGGCCTTGAGATGAGATCAGAGGGTGACGCAACCAATGAGCGGCCTGTCGCCGCAGGCGCGGGCTTGCGACCCACCCAGCGCAGAAGCCAGCAGGCTTGACAGGCAACGCCATGACCTCGGGTCATGGCGATCCTGGATCGGCCGCGTCAGCGCCTGCCTGCCCCTATCAACTTCATCAGCTCGGCCCGGGTCGCTGGATTCTCACGAAAAACACCGAACATCGCGCTGGTCATCGTCACCGCGTTGGGCTTGCGCACGCCGCGCATCACCATGCACATGTGGCTGGCCTCGATGACCACTGCCACACCTGCGGGCTCCAGCGCCTCTTGCAGCGCTTGGGCAATCTGCGTGGTCATGCGCTCTTGCACCTGCAGGCGCCGGGCGAACACGTCGACCACCCGCGCCAGCTTGGACAAGCCGACCACCCGGCCGCGCGGCAGATAGGCGACGTGGGCCTTGCCCAAAAACGGCAGCATGTGGTGCTCGCACAAGCTGGCAAAGTCGATGTCGCGCACCAGCACGATCTCTTCGTTGTCGACGTTGAACACCGCCGACTGGATGATCTCCAGCGGATCTTGCCGGTAGCCCTCGGTCATGTCGCGCCAGGCCTTGGCGACGCGCTGTGGCGTCTTGACCAAGCCTTCACGATTGGGATCTTCACCCAACTGCACTAAAATCTCGCGGACTTTGTCTTCCATGGTCTCCTTGAGTTGCCGCTAGGCCGGGGTCGGCACGCCTTCCAGAATTTGGTGCAGCACGGCTTCTACCGCCACGCGCTCGCCCGATACACCGCCCAGACCCGCCAGCACCACCCGGTGATTGGCGACCGGCAAAAGCAGCGCCTGCACATCGTCGGGTGTCGCAAAGCCGCGCCCAGCCACCAGCGCTCGGGCTTGGACCGCCCGGTAATAGCCAATCGCGGCACGTGTCGACAGCCCCAGCTCAATCGCACGGTGCTGGCGGGTCGCCGTGACAATGGCGTGCAAGTACTGCAGCACTTCAGCCGAGACGTGCACGCTCTGGGCCGCCGCCACCAGCGCCTGCACGGCACTGCCATCGACAACCGCTTGCGGCAGCACTTCGGCGGCGCCATGGTTGGCGATCAGCTGCAACTCTGTATCGGCCGCCAGATAGCCCACCGAAATGCGCAGCAAGAAGCGGTCGAGCTGCGACTCCGGCAGTGGAAACGTGCCGTGAAACTCGCGCGGATTCTGGGTCGCCAGCACCAAGTGCGGCTGCGGCAGGGTGTGGGTGTGGCCATCGACAGTCACGCGGCCCTCAGCCATGGCTTCGAGCAGCGCCGACTGCGTCCGCGGCGTGGTCCGGTTGATCTCGTCGGCCAGCAGCACGTGGCAAAACACCGGACCCGGCTTGAACTCAAACTGCCGGCTTTCCGGGTCGTAAATGCCCACGCCCACGATGTCAGCCGGCAGCAGATCCGAGGCGAACTGAATGCGGTTGTGCGACAGCCCAAGCACATGGGCAAACGCCCGCGCCAGCGTGGTCTTGCCAACGCCCGGCACGTCTTCAAACAGCACGTGGCCGCGCGCCAAAACTGCGACCAGCACTTGCTGGACCACGGCGCGCTTGCCGACGAACACGGTCTCGACGGCGGCAATGATCCGCTGGCAGGCCTCTGCCGCTTGCTCGGGGGTCAGCGGCAAGTTCTGATTGGGTGTCATCGTGGCCTTGTTAAGGAGAAGGTGGACGCGGGTCAGAGGGTGGTGCGGCCGACCGGCAGCGCGCATGGGCAGCCCGCACGGCGACCGTGGCTTGGTCGCCGACTTTGGGAATTTCTGGCAGGTACGCGTCAAGCCCAGCGTCATGCAGTTCGCGCTCGGCTGTCTGCTGGAGCGCCGCGCCGTCCTTGTCGTTGCGACACAGCGCGTCCGCCAGCAAGGCCACGACGACCGCGCGGGTGTGCAGCCGCTCAATGCGCTGCCTGAGATCTGCGGTGGCGCTGGCACCCAAGTGATCGCGGGCCTTGCGCGCTTCGGTCACCGCGCGCCGCGGAAAGCCATCGTCTAGCGCCACTTCTGCCAGATTGGCGTAAATCGCCGGCGCATGGGGGTTCAGGCGACACGCGTGCTCGAGCGACGCCATCGCCCCCACCAGATCGCCCTGCCGGTGCCGCGCCACACCCAGCGCCGTCCAGGCCACCGCGCTATCGGGCACGACTTGCGTTGCGCGCTTGAGCAGCGCCACCGCTTCTTTGGTGTCGCCCAGCTCGAGCATCAGCACGCCCAAGTCCCGCAGCGCCTCGGCGTGCTGGCTGTCGATCTTGAGGCACTTCTGTAGCGCTTCCTTGGCCGCCTCCAAGTCGCCCGCCAGAATCTGGACCTGGGCCATTTGCAGCCACGACGAGGCATCTTCGGGCGCCAACTGCGCCGCCTGCTTGGCGTGCTCCAGTGCTTGCGGAACACGACCGCGACCCAGCAGCGCCCGCGACAGCGCCGTATGCAACCCCGGGTGGTTGGGCTCCATCCGCAGGGCAGCTTCGGCGACCATACATGCGCCCACCAGATCACCGCGCCCGACCAGCAGCTCAGCCAGCCGCAGCGCTGCCGGGACATCGCGCGGATGCAGCTGCAAGCGCTTGACGTAGGCCGGTGCCGCTTCGTCAGGCTTGCCCGCACCATCGAGCGCGCGCGCCACAATCCCTGCCAGATCGGCATCGTCTTGGTTGATCTTGTAGCGCTCTTTGAGCAGCGCCACCGCTTGCGCGTGCTTGCCTCGCAGCATCAACGTCTCGGCCAGTTCGAGTTCGGCGCGGGCATCGCCCTCTACCGCCAAGGCCTGCAGGCGCTTTTCGGCCTCGTCCAGCCGCCCGGTTTCGCGCAGGGCCACCGCCTGCTGCAGCGGCGTGCGCTCGGGCTCCGGCGCAACGTGCGGTCCACTGCACGCGACCAGCAAGGCGACGAGCGCCACGCAAGCGCCCTTGGACGCAAGCGTCATCGCACGCCCCGCTTCACCTTGTTGGCAGCGACGTCGGCGTGACTTGGCTTGACCTTGGGCACCAACCGACCTTGCGCATCCCGTTCTGGCTTGGCCACCGCAAACCGCGACGGCTGCTCCTCGCACAGGGCATTGAGCGCGACATCGGCGTGGAACAGCGCGGGCAGTTCGCGGTCTTCGTAGATGGCGTTCCACGGGCACTCGGGCTCGCAGGCGCCACAGCTGATACACTCAGTCGGGTGAATATACAGCATGTTGGGCAGCGCGCTGGTGGCGGCTGGGGCCTGCTGCGCGACCGGCACGTAGATGCAGTCGACCGGGCAGACTTCGACACAACCCTTGTCCAGACAATCGACGCACAGCTGGGTAATGACGTACGGCATTGCGGCTCCGCGCCTGTCTCGGTGGCGCAGCGGCGGCGCAGCGTGGCAAACCTTGGCGCAAACTTCAAAGCGTCGCGGTGAACACCCTCAATTTCAAGACATTGACCCGGCGAGCGCCCCACTTGCGGCGCGGGTGAATCGGCCGCAAACTGGGCGCGTTGATCGGCCGACGCGGCGCAGTTGCCCTGCGGGCCGTGCAGGCGCTTGGAGTTCACGATGCAGTACACGACTTCTCCTTTGGTTCGGTTCGCCGTTGGCGCTGGCACGCTGATGTGCCTAGCCATAACAGCCTGCGGCCCGGTTTACGTCCGCGACCGCGACGACGGCTACTACACTGGCGCTGGCGGCTATGGCGCCGCAACGCCGCCCGCGTATGGCGGCTACGGCACCCCGGGCGCCGCACAGCCCGACCCGTACTTTGGCGACCTGTCGGGCTATGGCGCGTGGGTCAACAGCCGCG
This sequence comes from Myxococcales bacterium, assembly GCA_947499075.1. GTDB lineage: Bacteria > Myxococcota_A > UBA9042 > UBA9042 > UBA9042 > SXRM01. The sequence continues at coordinate 34,891 of CANMNA010000005.1, read as the reverse complement.
AGTACGGCCGGGTCTGGGTGCCGTACGCCAACCGCAACCGAGGATGGCGGCCCTACTATTACGGCAAGTGGGCCTACACCAGCTATGGCTGGGCGTGGCACAGCGATGAGTACTGGGCCGCGACCTACCACTACGGCCGCTGGGCGTGGGTCTCCGGCTACGGTTGGTCGTGGATTCCGGGCTACACCTGGGCCCCAGCGTGGGTCGTGTGGCGCCACGGCGGTGGCTGCGTCGGATGGGCCCCGATGGGCCCTGACTATGCGATGGGCGGCTCGGTCGACGTCCATTATTCGTACTGGATTTTCGTCCGCCAAGAGTCGTGGGTCGGCCAGCCGGTCCAGCACGTTGTCGTGCCCTCGGGGCAAGCCGCTGCGGTCTACAACCAAACGGTCATTGTGCAGCACACCGCCAACATCGCGGGCAACGACGGTCGGCCCCAATCGTACTACCGCGGGCCAAGTGCCGAGGACGCTGGGGCGTGGACCAGCAGGCCGATCACCCCGCAGCCGGTCGAAGAAGTGCCCAACGCCCGACCGCGGGCGATTCCGGCAGACGCTGCACCGCCGCCGCGCCCGGCGCGCCCAGCTGCGGACGATCCGGCCCAACCGCGCGTGCCCGATGAAGGGCCGGCCGCCGATCTGCCTCGCCCCGCCGCGGGCGGCGAACGCGGTGCGCCACCCGCCGCAGACAGTCGCCCAACGCCGGCCGCCGATGGCCGTGCCGCCCCGCCGCCGGGCTACCCGACGGCCCGACCGGAGCCAGTCCGACCCGAGCCTGGGCGCCCCGCAGATCCGCCGCCAGCCCGCGACGTGCGGCCGGCACCGATTCCCGACGACCGGCCGATGCCGCCGCCCGGCTACCCGACCGCACGCCCGGAGCCGGCGCGCCCCGAACCCGGTCGCCCCGCAGATCCGCCGCCTGCGCGAGAAGTGCGGCCGGCACCGCCGCCAGTGGATCGGCCGATGCCGCCTCCCGGCTATCCGACAGCGCGGCCAGAGCCCGCGCGCCCGGCACCGCCGCCAGAGCCCGCGCGCCCGGCACCGCCGCCACCGCCGCGCGACGTCCGGCCGACGCCGCCGCCAGAGAGTCGGCCTGAGCCACCTGCGGGCTACCCCAAAGCCCGCCCGGAGCCGGCCCGTCCCGAGCCTGCGCCTGCGCGCGACAGTCGGCCAGCCCCCGCGCCCACGCCGCAACCGGGAAAAACGCCGCCGCCCGCGCGCAAGCCGCCGCCCACCCCGCCGCCTGCGCCGATGCCCGAAGCGGCAGCGCCTGCGCCGCGCCGCTAGCGGCAAATCGCTCTGAAATTGTAAGGCTTCACCCGTAGCACTACCGCCGCGCCGCTTGACCTGTCTGGCGCGCTGGGGCAGCATCGAAGCCCTTTGGGCGCGAGGTAGCGATGTCCGGCTTGATGACCCTGTCGCGGTTCAACCTGCAGCGCAAGCGCGATTACGAAGGCGCGAGCGGCGATTTCACCTTGCTGATGAATCACTTGGCGCTGGCGATGAAGATCGTCTCGCGCGAAGTGGCGCGCGCCGGCCTGCTCGATGTGCTGGGCAAAACCGGCGAAGAAAACGTGCAGGGCGAGCAGGTGACCAAGCTCGACGTGCTGAGCAACGAGATGCTCATCGAAGTCCTCAACGATCTGCCGATGGTGGCGGCAGTCGCTAGCGAAGAAGACGAGCAGATTCGAATTACCCGCGCCGGTCGGCTCACGGGGCGCTATCTGGTGTGCTTTGACCCACTGGACGGTTCGTCCAACATCGATGTCAACGCCACCATTGGCACGATCTTTTCGATCCGCAAGCGCGAGACGGTCGGCCGCGAGGCGACGGTCGAAGACTTCTGCAAAGCCGGCACCGAGCAAATCGCCGCCGGCTACTGTGTCTACGGCAGCTCGACATTGTTCGCCTACTCGACCGGCGATGGCGTCGATGGCTTTACGCTGGACCCCAATGTCGGCGAATTTGTATTGTCGCACCCCAACATGCGGATTCCTGAGCTAGCGACATGCTGGTCGGCCAACGTCGGCAATGCCCGCAACTGGCTGCCCGAGACCCATGCCTTTGTGCAGCATCTGGGCTCGGGCGAAGGCCGCTACAAGAAGATGAGCCTGCGCTACATCGGCACGCTGGTGGCGGACGTGCACCGCAACATCATCCAAGGTGGCGTGTTTTTCTATCCCGGCGACAAGAAGTCGCCCAACGGCAAGCTGCGGCTGCTCTACGAGGCCCATCCGTTGGCGTATCTGGTCGAGCAAGCGGGCGGCAAGGCGACCGACGGTGTGCGCCGCATCCTCGATCTGGTGCCCAATGGCCTGCACATGCGCACGCCGCTGGTCATCGGCAATGGCCCCGAAGTAGACCTCTACGCCGAATTGGCGGCGACCCGCCGTGGCTGAGGTGCTGACCCATCTCAACAGCGACGGTCAGGCGCGCATGGTCAGCGTGGCGGCCAAAGCCGAGACTGAGCGCGGCGCGGTGGCGACCAGCCGTGTCACGCTCAACGCCGCGGCGTTTGCTGCCGTGCGCGACAATGCCGGGCCCAAGGGCGACGCGCTGCAGACCGCGCGGATTGCGGCGATGAGCGCCGTCAAGCGCACGGCTGATCTGATTCCGCTGTGCCATCCGCTGCGGCTGACGGCCATCGATGTCGATGCGGAGTTGCTGGCGGATCAAAGCGCAATCGTGTTCACGGTGCGCGTCCAAGCTGTCGATCGGACCGGCGTCGAAATGGAAGCGATGACAGGCGCGAGCGTCGCGGCGCTGGTGCTGTACGACATGATCAAGGCGGTAGACTGCACGGCTGAGATTGGCGCCATCCGCCTGCTGGAGAAATGGGGCGGCAAGTCCGGCCATTTCAAGCGGCAATAGCTGGTGGTGCCGGATCCAGAGCGGCCGCCGCTGGCCCAGACCGTGGCCGCGCTGATTGGCGATGTGCTCCGCGCGCTGCGCAGCGAGCGAACGCGCGTGCTGCGCTTGCTCGACAACTTGGCGCTGGACGAAACGCGGGCGGCCGGTGCCCCAGATTTGCTGCTCAAGGGCGAAGTCCTCAAGACGCAGCTGGCCAGCGTGCCGCGGGGTGCCACGCAGGTGGTGCTGGCCGTGCCGTGGCAAGTCGATGTCTCGGTCACGATTGCGCTCGATCCGGCGCTGAGTGCCCAGGACAATGTGCAGCGGCTGTTCAAGCGGGCCAAAGGCCTGCAGCGGGCCCAAGCGGTCGTGGTCCGCCGCCGCGAGGAGGCGCAGCAGCGCTTGGCCCTGTACACCAAGGCGCTCGACGAGTGGCAAGTGTTGCAGGTGCGGGTGCTGGCCTTTGATGCAGCAGTTGCGCAGGCGCTACCACCGCCAGAGCGGGCCCGAGAGCTCTTGCGGGCGGCGCAGCACTGGTGTGATACCGCGACGGCGCTGGGCCTGCGCAAACAGCAGGCGCCGCCGTCTCTTCATCCGCCCAAAGCCAAGCCGCGCGACACCTTGCCGCCTGGCGTCGAAGCATTCACGTCGCCGCTGGGTCAACAGGTGTTCGCGGGCAAGTCGGCGGCGGGCAACGACATGCTGGTGACGCGGCTGTTGCGCGGCCGCGACTGGTGGTTCCATGTCCGCGATCAGACCGGCGCGCATGTGGTGTTGCAGGGCAAGGGTGCTGACCCACCGCCGCTGGCAGAGTGGCATGCTTGTGCGGCGCTGTGCGGGCATCTGTCGGGCATCGCCAAAGGCGAGCGTGTCGAAGTCTTGGTGTGCGCAGGCAAAGACGTCCGCAAGGTCAAAGGTGCGCCGGCCGGTAGCGTTTACGCCCGCAACGAAAAATCGCTGCGCGTGGCCGTCGCGGCCGATGTCGTCGATGCCTTTTATGCCCGACGCCAACAGCAACAGTGGAAATCGTAACGGCTATTTGTCGCAGGCGATGTTGCGCAGCACCGTGAGGCCATACTTCGATGTCGTGACAATGTCGACGCATCCGTTGTTGTCCAGATCGGCCGCGTGCAACTCGGTGACTTCATTGAGTGCCCGCAACTCGCCGAGGTACGGCGCAAAGCCCCCGTTGCCGTCGCCCAGATACAGCTTGACCACGCTCTTTTCTTTGGCGAGCAGCAGCAAGTCGGGATAGCCATCCTGGTTGACATCGGCGATCTCGGCGTCTGCCATCTGCACCGGCACTTCGACCAAGTTGATCTTGGCCTTAAAGCCGGTTTGATCACCTGTGCTGTCGCCGGCGCAATAGCCCACGGCGTTGGCAGACGCGCACAGCAAGTCGGTGACTTTGTCGCCGTTGAAGTCGCGCGCGCCACAGGCTTGGACAGCGTCGCCCACCACGATACCGTCGCCAAGCGCGACCTTGAGCGGGCCCTCGGAGCCGGAAAGCGAAATCATGGGGGTCGCCTTGTTGCTGGCCGACTGGATGACGAACAAGCCGGGCAAATTCTTGGCACCGTAGGGCGCGACGCGCAGGGCCGAAGGCACGCCGGTGATGACGCGGTACTCGACTTTGCTCTGCCAAGTGACGGTGTTGCTCTTGGCGTCAAGCCAAATGCGGACGTCGCCGCTAAACGGCGCCGGAGTGACTTTGCCGTTGCCCTCGCCCTTGAACATGCGCAGGCGGTGCTCAAAATAGCTGGCCTCGGTCGCAGCGCCCGATGACTTCATGGCTACGACCACGTCGGCTTTGCCGTCGGCGTTGTAGTCGGCAACGGCGACGTCTACCGGATTTAGGCCGGCGGCCTGGGCGTAGTCGGCGCCGATGATCAGCGGCTTGTTGGTCGTGTGGGTCACATCGAGCTTGAACGGCTTGGCCTTGTCCTTGCCCGAAAGGAACGTGAACAGCGATGCGCGCTTGAGCGGCGCGCCAAGGCCAAAGCCTTTCAGTGGGTTGTTCTTGGTCGCGTCATCGGTGCGGTAGTTGCGACAGCAGGTGCCGCTGCCCAGTGGCGGATCCTCGCTGTTCTCGTTGCCGTACTCGTTGTCGATCTCGTGGAGCGAGGAAAACGTCTGGCAATCTGGACACTTCGATGGCGGCACGGTCACGCCGACGAAGTAGTCACTGTCGGAGCGCACCGCGGCAAAGTCCAGGTTCTTGTCGTTGTCCAGATCGCCAAACGCCAAGCCCATGATCGTGCCAAACGAGTCCACAGACGGCACTGCGCAGTCGGTGTTGGCGCCTGACTTGGCGACATTGTTGCCGCTGTTGGGGCTGAATTCGGCGACGCGCGGTACCACGCCGGGCACGCCCTCGGCGTTCCACCACATGTGCATGGTCCACACCGGAAAGGCAAGCACTGGCGATCCTGGGGTTTTTGGCCCACAACCGCCCGTAAACACTGCCGGCAGACCTGCGGCGAGCGGTCCATAGACTGACAGCGACTGGACACCGATCGCCACCAACTCAGGCTTTTTGTCATCGGTGATGTCGACCACCGCCGCCTTGCCGATCTCGTGCACAGCGAACCCGCGCTCTGCCGACGCCGCACACAGGTGATGGACGCGCGGGGCCCGGAAGTCGCCTTGGCCCAAGCCGCGCCAGATTGGCACCCCCATCGGGTCGTTGTCGACTGCCATGATGTCATCAAAACCATCGGCGTCGTAGTCGGCGATAATCGTCTTGACGATGCTGCCGCCCATGATCCAGGCGCGGTAGCACATGGTGGCCAGGCTGTTGTCGGTCACGGAAACGGGGACCACGGTGACTTTGCGGCCGCCGCCGACCAGGACGAGGTATTGGGCGTTGTTCGGTCCAACCGGGCCCACGCCCAAATGTTGCAAGTCGCCAAAACCGAGCAACGTGCGCGAAGGCAGCTTGGAATCGGTGTTGGCGTCATACTTGAACCCGCCCTGATGGTTACCGCGCAGCCACCGCACCATGCCCTTGCTGGTGGCCAAGATCAGGTCCGGCCCGTCGTTGCCACCGGGCGCGGTAAACTCGACTTTGAGGATCAGCTTGGCGTCGGGCGAGTCGGGCACATAGTAGCTGTCGATCGGCTGGGCCAAGTGGCCGTCGCCCGAAACGTTGCGGTAACAACTGATGTAGGCTCGCTTGGAGTCACCCACGCAAACGTCGGGCAAGCTCTTGGCGTCCGACCAGAAATCGCCGATCGCGATCGACGAGATGGCGCTGAGACCCTTGTTGGAAGGCGTGCTCAACTTTTCGCGAAACAGCTTGGCTTCGTTCACTTTGTCTGCGGTCGCTGGATCGCACGGCACAAACTCCAGCCCGACTTTGCACTTCGGCACCGTCTCGCTGAGCACCACCACCAAGCCTTTGTTGTCCGACGACGCCGGCACCACAAAGTCATCGCGACCGTCCAGATCGAAATCGGCCATCTCGCCCGTAGTTGCCGGCTCGTCGAGCGGCTCCACCGTCACTGGCCGAAACCCGAAGGTCGTCAGTTCTTTTTTGAGCTCCTTGTTGGCTGGGTCGGGCACCTGCTCTTTGCGCACGATGTGCAGCAATGCAACCATCGCCGGTGCGCCACCCCACGTACCGATCGCCACCAGATCGTTGGCCTGATCTTTGCCTTGCTTGTCCAAGTCGGCCAGCAGCAACCGGGCGACCTCGAACTTCTTCTCGTTGTAGGTGTCGACAAAGGCGAGCTTGTTTTTGGCGACTTCCTTGAGCGTCTCAAATCGGCCGGTAGCCTTGGCGTCGCCGCCACCAGCCGGCGTCGACGTCAGGCCAAACCGCGTCACGATGCCGGCAGGGCCACCCTCGACCACGTCGAGGATGCCGTCGCCATTGACATCTAAGGTCACGGCATCCTTGACATTAAACTCGAACTGGTCGTTGTCATCTGTGTTGCCGAGAAAAGACGGCTGGCGCAGGACCGACACGGGAGCGACCAGTTGGGTAGCGTTGCCCGACAGGTCAGTGCCGTCGACTACGATCTCCAAGTGCGCGGAGTTGTTGTGGGTGCGATCGAGCTCGACCTCAAACGGGCCGGGCTTGGGCAACTCCAGCAATTGGGTCGGCGGCTCGGCGCTGCCCTGGGTCCGCCATCCGACGGAGCCTTTCTGCCAGCGCGGTTCGCTGACATTGCCCTTGATCTGCACGCGACCAATGAACACGGGCGCAGGCAAGCCGGCTTTGGCAATCGGCGGCGTCTCCAGCGAAATCTTTGGGTTGCAATGGTCGATCTCAAACTCAAGCGTGGCGATACCCAGGTTCTCTCCGGACTTGTCGGACGCCGTGATGACCAAGGTGTCTTTCTTGCCACAGGCTTTCTCAGGTGGCCCGTTGACGGCGGCTTGCGAGGAAAACGTGCCGGTAAATTCCTTGCCGGTCAGGGCAAAGACCACCTCCTTGGCCCCTTCCCGTGGCAACTTTCCAGTAATTTTGGCGATCTTAATACCACCAGTGGCGGTGACGGTGCCCTTGACGGTCACGTCGTTGGCGATGACCGGCGGTCCGCTGTCGCCGCCCTTGGGGCTGGTGACGACCACGGTAATTTCACCGCTGGAGCCAGAGGTCGGCCCAGCGCCCGTGCCAGGTGTTTCGGTGGTGCAAGTTACGGCCACCAACGCGACTGCGACCCACAACACCATCATCGGTTTCAGATTTTTGCGCTTCACGGTGTCTCGCAGGGTGGCAACGGGGGCAGTGGCCCCAAGCACCCATTGTCGCTGCATCGTCTCCAACGTCAAGGAACTTCCGCGATCGTTGGTCAAACAAGTCGATGAGACTGAGACCAGTATCCAGACTGAGACTGAGACCAGCTTTGCGGCGCATCCGACCAGCAACTCTATTGAATAAAGGATAGTTACGGCCAGCTGAGCGCTGGCACGAACCGTGCATCGTCGTCAGCCATGCCTAGCCTACCCACCGCTTCGATTGTCCGCGTCCGGACCGCGCCACAGCTGGCCGCGCTGTACGCGGCGTTGGCGCTGGCCGACCGCGAGCAACTGATCGCCGTGGGTCTGGATGCCCAGCACGTCGTGGTGGCCAGCGTGCGCAAGCCGGGGACCGAACAGGGCGTGGCGTGTCGGCCGGCCGAATTGTTGGGTCCGCTGCTGGCGGCGGGGTGCGTGGCGGTGGCGCTGGTCCACAATCACCCGTCAGGGCACGCCTGGCCCAGCGTGGCCGACCGGGCGTTCACCGCGCGCATGGCCCAGGCCTGTGCCGTACTCGGGGTGCGGCTGGTTGATCACGTCATTGTGGCGGCGGGCGGCTGGTACAGCTTTGAGCGCGCCGGCTTGCTGCAAGAGCCGGCGCAATGGCCGTGACCCACGCCCACCACAACCCGCCAGATTCGGTGCGCGTGCGCTTGCTGGTGCTGGGCTTGGCGCTGACCATCGCGCCAGCGTGGCAACTGTATGGACCAGAGCCCAGGCGGGTCGTCGCGCATCAGCGCGGCGGCCAGCTGGCGCGGTCGGGTTGCCTCGACCCAGCGACGGCGGATCTAGAGGACTGGCGCACCGTCCCAGGCATCAGCCGCGCGGTCGGGCTGCGCCTGCAGACGCACTGCCGGACCCACACCTGTGCGCGCGGGTCGCCGATTGCCGGTGTGTCCGGAGTTGGCCCCGTGCTGTCGGCGCGGTTGGCAAAGCTGTTGTGCGCGTCCCAATTGGCGGCGAGATCAGACGCGGTCCAGCTGAAATGAGTCGTGCAGCACCCGGACCGCCGCTTCGGCGAGGCGATCGTCGACCACCACCGAGATCTTGATCTCGGAAGTCGAAATCAGCTGGATGTCGATGCCAGCCTGACCCAGGGCCTCAAACGCCTGCAAGGCCACGCCCGGCTGGCTGCGCATACCGGCGCCCACAATCGAGACCTTGGCGACATTGTCGGCGACCCGCACCTCGGCGAACCCCAGCCGCTCTTGGTGGGCGAGCAACAGCTGCACCGACCGCTCAGCGCTGGCCTTGGGCACCGTAAACGACAGCTCACAGTGGCCGTCTTGCGGCGCCGTCTGGATGATGACATCGACGTTGATGGCATCTTCGGCCAGCGGCCGAAACAGCGCGGCGGCGGTGCCCGGTCGATTGGGGATGCGCAACACCGACAGCCGCGCAGTGTTGCGGTCGCAGGCCACGCCGGTGACCACCGCGCCTTCCAGTCCAGCCATCGCTTCGCCCTCCAGCCCTGAAATGACCGGCAACACCCAGCTGCCGCTGCCCTCTGAAAACGTCGACTTGCAGCAAATCGCGACCTTGTGCTTGAGGGCAAACTCGACCGAGCGGGCCTGAAGCACCTTGGCGCCCAGGCTGGCGAGTTCGAGCATCTCTTCGCACGAGATCTTGTCGATTTTTCGGGCCTTGCTGTAGATGCCCGGGTCGGTGGTGTAGATGCCGTCGACGTCGCTGTAGATCTCGCAGGCATCGGCACCGACGGCGGCGGCCATCGCCACCGCCGACAAGTCAGAGCCGCCGCGGCCCAGCGTCGTGATGTTGCCGTCTTGATCGACGCCCTGAAATCCAGCGACCACCACGACTTCACCGCGCTGCAGGCACTCGTGCACCGGGGCGGCATCGATGGTGACGATCCGCGCTGAGCCGTGCACGTTGTCGGTCAAAATCTTGACCTGGTGGCCCAAGAAGCTGCGCGCTTCGATGCCCTTTTCGCGCAGCGCCAGCGCCAGCAGCGCAATCGCCACCTGCTCGCCGGTCGCCAACAACACGTCGATCTCGCGGTCGCGCGGCATGGTGCAGACCTGACTGGCCAGCTTGAGCAGCCGATCGGTCTCGCCTTGCATCGCCGACACCACGACTACGACCTGATCGCCCTGGCTGGTCGACTGCGCGACGCGATCGGCGACCAAGCCAATCCGCTGCACAGTGGCCATCGATGAGCCACCAAATTTCTTGACAATCAGAGCCATAGCACCAAGTACCGCCGCCTACGGACCCGCGGGCGGCGCAGCGTCGCGCACGATCGCAAACTTTGCAACGGCCGGCGTCGGCGACAAGACCAAGCCCCGCATCGTCTGAACCTGGATTTTGAGTTGCCGTTCGCCGCCCGGCACCGCGTTGGCCAGATCGACATACGCCAGGCCATCGGGCACCTTGGCCAGCAGGGCGCGCACCGGCCGCACCATGCCCTCGACCCGCAAGTTGACCTCGGGTGGGTCGATGCTGCACTGCGCGCCCTCCGGGCAGTTCTTCATCACCACCGGCACCCCAGGCAGGGTCCGCGACAGATCCGTCTCTTCCAGTTTGATGGTCACTTTGACTTCATCGGGTTTGACCGTCAGCAAGCGCTCGCTGGGCATGGCCAGCCGCGCGGTCGCGACCACGTCTTTCTCGGCATAAGCCAAGTCAACAGGCTGGGTGCGCATCGCTGTCATTTTAGCCAATTGACTCGCCGGCCCCGTCACCTGCACCGTCGCGGGTTCCAAAATCGCCAGCTTGGGGTTGGCACGCCAGCCCGCCGCTGCTTCACCAGTCAACGCAACCTCAACCGGCAAGATCTTGGTCTGCAACGGTTGCAGCCGGACGTCGATGGCAGCCGGCTCCACCGTCACCACTTCGACAGCGCGCACCGGCAGCTGCTGCTCAAAATGGCGGGGCTCAAACACCAACCGGTCGCCATCGCGGTACGAGCTCAAGTCCAGACCAATCTCCAGGTTGCGGGCATTGGCCATCTCGGCCAAGGCGACGCGTCGACCGCGCACCCGCAACCGGGCATTCTCTGGCAGCGCCCCCACGCAGATTTGGCCTGGCGGCACACCGAACAGCCGCAAGCGCACGTTGACATCGGCGTCGCGCACGCTGTCGCGCTGGACCACGATTTGCACCGCCAGCGCCAACACCAGCGCCATGAGCTTGAGGCCCAGGTTCTGGGTCAACAGATCGCGCAAGCTGGAGGAGCGGTTCGGCATTACCATCCACTGCGGGCGCGGCTAGGTGTCATCGCCATCTTCTGGCCGTTCTTCACTATGTTCCACGACCGGATCTGCTTGAGATCCCACATTGAGGTCAGGCGCCGGCGGGCGCGCCAAGTCCGCATCGTAGCCAGTCTCGGCCGACGAAACTTGGGCCATGGGCGGCCGCTGGGTTGGCTCCGCCGCGCGGCTGTGAAAGCTGATCCGCCGTCGCCACGCCGAATGCTGCCACGCCGCCGGTTGGGCATTGTCGCCCGCCAGCAGCCGCAACCGCTCGCGCAGGTCGGCGGGGCTCAGATGCAGATCGAGTTGACCCATGTGGGCCAGCGAACAAGTCGCCGTCTCTTCGGAAACCACCACCACCAAAGCGTCAGTCTCATCGGCCAGCCCCAGCGCCGCGCGGTGCCGCGAGCCCAGCGTGCCCGGAATACCCGCGCCACCTGCCAGCGGCAAGAAGCATCCGGCCATCGCAATCCGGCCCTTCTGGATCAGCACCGCGCCATCGTGGGTCGGGCTTTGGTAGGACGAATTGAACAGCGCGACCAGCAACTGCCACGAAATCTCCGAGCCCACCCGCACGCCGGCTTCGGCATAGCGGTCCAGCGGCGCCTGCTGCTCGACCACGATGAGCGCCCCCAAATTGCGGTCGCATAGCTCAGCACAGGCACGGACAATTTCTTCGACCAATTCGCTGCTCAGGCGCGCCCGCTGACCGGCCAGCAACGGCGACCGCAGCGCCGCGCCCAGTGCCCGGCGTATGTCGTCGGCAAACAACACCACCAACAGCACCGCGGCGCTGGCGATGAAGTGGTCTAGGACCCAGTACACCGTCGGCAGGTCGAGCAGGTCGTCACGGCTGACGTACCACAGCCCCAGCAACAGGACCAACGCGACCAAGAGCGATCCCGAGCGCGATCCGCGCATCAAGACCAACAACTGGTAGACCAGCACGGCGACCAGACCCACATCGAGCAGGCGCCGCCACTGCAGCCAATCGCTCCACTCTGGCAGGCCTTCGAACACCCGGATCGCCTCCGCCCTACAGTTGTGCCGACCTCACGCCGGGCAGTCGCGCAAAGCCGTTGCGATGTCGAGCACTTGGCGCATCGCCGCCACATCGTGGACGCGAACAAACGCCGCGCCCGCCAGCACCGCAGCCGCCACCGCGGCCGCCGTAGCCCAAGCACGGTCGCGCGGATCTTCGGCGCCGGGCGCCCGCAACACTTTGTGAAGAAACGATTTCCGCGATGGACCCACGTACAGGGGCAGCCCGATACTGCCAAGCGCAGGTTGCGGGCGCAAGAGCGCCAGGTTGTGCGCGACACTTTTACCAAAGCCGATACCGGGGTCGATCGCCAGCTGTGCCCGCGCGACACCTGCTTGTTGGGCTTGATCGACCCAGTGTTGCAGGGCTTGGGCAATCGCGCCCACTGCAGCGTGGGGCGCCTCGGGCAGGGCCTGCACCGCAGTGGACCACTGCATCGCGCCCACCGGATGGGGCGCGTGCATCAGCACCCATCCGGCGCCCGTTTCCCGCACCAAGGCGGCCATCTCCACGTCAAAAGCGCCGCTGGTGTCGTTGACCAGCGCCGCGCCACTGGCCAAGGCGGCGCGTGCAACCTTAGCCTTGCGGGTGTCGATGCTGATTGGCACCGGGCACCACTGCGTCAACTGCTGCAGCGCCGGCACGACCCGCGCCAACTCCTCAGCCGTGCTGACCGCTGCGGCACCGGGTCGCGTCGACTCTCCGCCCACGTCGAGCAGGTCCGCGCCGGCGGCAACCAGCGCCTCGGCGCGCCTGCGCACCGCATCGAGCGTGGGCAGTTCACCGCCATCGGAGAACGAATCAGGGGTGAGGTTGAGGATGCCGACAAGCTGGGGACGGGTCAGATTCAGCACGCGTCCGGCCAGCTGCATGGGGGTCCCAGCCCCGCGCAGGCGGGGCTTCGTAGAGGTAGCCCGCGGCTTGAGCCGCCGGGAGAAAGTCAGATCGGCACGGCAACGGCGACGGGAGAAAGTCAGATCGGCACGGCAACGGCGACGGAAGAAATCCAGTTCTAGGCAGCAACGGCGACGGAAGAAATCCAGTTCTAGACAGCAACGGCGACGGAAGAAATCCAGAATTCAGCGCGGCAGCGGCTCCGGCAGGCCGGGCAGCCCCTCGACAATCGGCGCAATCGGCCGCTTGGGCTCTTTGGGCGACTCGGCCCCGCCTTGGGTCGCGCGGTGCTTGGCCTGGGCCTCGCGGGTGGCCCGCAGCTCCTTGATGTCCTTGCCGGCAATGGCAAACGCCACTTCTTCGCCGTCCAGCGTCTCAAAGTCGAGCAGCGCTTGCGACAACAAGTCGAGCTGGCCGCGGTTGTCGCGCAAAATGGTAGTGGCGCGCCGGTACGCGTCGTCCACCAGCCGCTTGATCTCCTGGTCGACTTGCACCGCTGTCGACTCCGAAAAGTTCTGGGTGGCGGCATAGTCGCGACCCAAGAACGGCTCACCGCTCTTTTTGCCATACGCCAGCGGGCCCATGTTGCTCATGCCCCACTCGCAGACCATCCGCCGCGCCAGCTCGGTCGCGCGCTCGATGTCGTTGGCGGCACCGGTGGTAATCTCGCCCATCACCAGGTCTTCGGCGATCCGGCCGCCCATCATCATGGCGATCTGATCGTTGAGGTGCGCCGAGTTGTGCGAGTAGCGATCGCGCTCCGGCAGCGACTGGGTCAGGCCCAACGCCCGACCGCGCGGCACAATCGTGACCTTGTGCAGCGGATCCAGCGTCGGCAGGTGCATCGACACCAGCGCGTGACCGGCCTCGTGTACCGCCGTATTCTTCAGCTCTTCGCCATCGAGCATCAGGCCCCGACGCTCGGTGCCCATCAGCACCTTGTCTTTGGAGTTCTCAAAGTCCTCCATCATCACCAGCTCGTGGTCGCGCCGCGCCGCCAGCAGGCATGCTTCGTTGACCAGATTCTCCAAATCGGCGCCCGCGAAACCGGGCGTACCGCGCGACAGCGACTCCAGATCGACGGCCGGCGACAACGGCACCTTGCGGGTGTGGACCTTCAAGATGGCATGGCGACCCTTGGCATCGGGCGCCGGCACCACCACCCGCCGATCGAAGCGCCCGGCCCGCAACAGCGCCGGATCGAGCACGTCAGGCCGGTTAGTCGCCGCCACCAGAATCACGCCGGTGTTGTTCTCGAAGCCATCCATCTCGACCAGCAGTTGATTCAGGGTCTGCTCGCGCTCGTCGTGCCCGCCGCCCATGCCAGCGCCACGGTGGCGACCGACCGCGTCAATTTCGTCGATGAAGATGATGCAAGGGGCACTCTTCTTGCCCTGCTCAAACAAGTCGCGGACGCGGCTGGCGCCCACGCCGACGAACATCTCGACAAAGTCGGAGCCTGAGATCGAGAAGAACGGCACGCCCGCTTCACCGGCTACCGCGCGGGCCAACAGCGTCTTGCCGGTGCCCGGCGAGCCCATCAGCAGCACACCCTTGGGAATCCGGCCGCCCAGCTTGGTGAACTTCTTGGGGTCCTTCAAGAAGTGGATGATCTCTTCGAGCTCTTGCTTGCACTCGTCGATGCCGGCCACGTCGTCAAACGTGACACGGTTGTTGTTCTCGGTCATCACTTTGGCCCGCGACTTGCCAAACGACATCGCACGCGAGCCGCCTGACTGCAATTGCCGCATGAACACAAAGAACAGACCCAACAGCAGCAGCATCGGCAGCCAATTGAGCAACAGCGAGATCCACACCGCGTTGGCATCTTCGCGCTCGTAGGTGATCTTGACCCCGCGGGCGATCAGATCCTTTTGGAATTCCTTGAGCTCTCCCGCAGTGCGAAACGGCTTGCCTTCGCGCGTCAGGCCTTCGATGCCCAAGCCGCGCACGGTGACTTCGTCGATCTGATCTTTCTCAGCGACATCTTTGGTCGCCGTCGCCTTGTGGATGAACTCGGTAAACGAGATCTCAGCCCCCGCAGCACTCGATCGCACGCCGGTGTACAGCACCACCACCAGCAAGATGAGCACCACCCAGACCAACATATTGCGGTATTGCTTCACGGGGAGATTCCTTGGCAAGCCCGACACGGGCGATCGAGGCGGCGGCGACGGCAGGTCAACACCGGGTCAAAGCAGGTTAGTCCGCACCCCGGGGTTGCGCAACGTAGCCGGGCGGGTTTTGACGATCGTCTGGTGATTTGGGTGTCGCGGCCACGAATTGCCAGGCGTCGGCAGTTTGGACCAGCTGCCATCCAGCGGCGCGCATCGTCGATGGGCCTGGCTGGGCCGCGAGCGCCAGAAATTGGCTGGTCGCGCGGGCCGACGGCAGCGGGGCCTGAAGCTGCGCGGCGACCCACCGGATCAGCAGGGTCAGCGCCGCTGGGTCGGTGGGCACGGCGGCGCGTGGTACGCGCAGACCTAGGGCTTCGCGTTGGACCGTGTGGCGCAAGGCGAGGTCGAGCCAGGCGTCGATCCCGCCGCGGGTCTCGGCGAGCACAGCGGCGGTCCGGGCCAGACCCAGGGCCGCCCCCGGCAACGCCGACTCCAACGCCGGCAACGCCAAGTGGCGCAAGCGGTTGCGGCTGTGGGCCAACTGCGCGTTGCTGGGATCGGTCCAATGCGGCCGGTCGCCCAGAA
The DNA here is from genome assembly GCA_947499075.1 of Myxococcales bacterium. Lineage (GTDB taxonomy): Bacteria > Myxococcota_A > UBA9042 > UBA9042 > UBA9042 > SXRM01. The sequence goes on along the minus strand of CANMNA010000005.1, from coordinate 19,446 downwards.
TCTGGCGCAGGTCGGCGCGCGACAGGCCCAGCAAGGGGCGGACCACGCCATCGGTGCGCTTTTGCGAAATGCCGGCAAGCGCGTCGCTGCCGGCGCCGCGGGCAAGACGCAGCAGCAGCGTCTCGGCCTGATCGTCGGCGTGGTGGGCGGTGGCGAGGACGGTGCATCCGGTGGCGGCGGCCATCTCGGCCAGCGCGGCGTAGCGCGCGGCGCGGGCGCGGGCTTCGAGTTGGGGCAAGGGCGCTGTCGCCGGCGTGTCCGGGTAGGGGTGCGCGTCCGACGCGTTCGCCGTGTCCGGGTAGGGGCGGGCCTCCGTGCCCGCCCGCAAGGCGGGTCCCAGAGCCGGCGAAGCCAGATCCACCCGCGCCACCCGACACCCCAACCCCAACTCCGCCGCCAGCTGCTGCACCAGCACGACCGCCTCGCCGCTCGTCGCCGCCAGACCGTGATCGACATGGAAGACCACGATCTGGTGCCCCAACGACTTGCGCAGCGCCGCGCACACCAACAGACCCGCCACCGAGTCGGCGCCGCCGGAGCAGGCCCACCCGACGGTGGCGCCGGGTCGCCACAGGTCGGCGGCGCGGACGGCGCTGCGCACGGTCTGCAAGCAGCGACGGAAATGGCGGTCGGCGATCGGGCGCCAAAGGCTGGCCGGCGTCATCTAGAGGTCCAGCGTCACCCGCAGCGCGAATTCCACGGCTCGCAGGTCGTCTGTACTCAGGCTGCCAATGCGGCGCTGGAGCCTGGACTTGTCGGCCGAGCACATCTGGTCACCCAGGGCCCGCCCAGGACGGCCGGACACCGTGACCAGCGCGTCACCCGGAAACATCCGCGCGACGTTGGACGTGATGGGCACAACCACGACGCGCGGCCCAAACGCGTTGGTCGCGTCATTGGACACCACCGCGGCTGGCCGCGACTTCTGGATTTCGGTTCCAACCGTCGGGTCCAGCGCGACCCACCACACTTCGCCACGCTCGATCTTCACTCGGGCCACCCCTCTGTTTCGAGCGCGGCCCAGTCTGCGGCAAGTTCAAACCGCGCTTGGTCTGTCCACGAGTCGCGGTAGGCCTGATCCAGCGTCGCGCGGTCCGGCTTCAGGCTCTTTTGCAGGGCCTGATCAATGTACGCGCTCATGCCCTTGGGCGGCGCGCTGCGCTTGAGGCGGCGGTAGGTTTCGTCGGACAGGGTGATGTTGAGTCGAACGGTCATGTGCGGCCTCTAATGCTGTATTGTATACAGGATTGCCGGTGGCGTCACCAAGCTGTGGCCTGGTCCGAGACAACGGTGACCGGGCGCAGCTTGCCGTCACACCGCAGCCGCACACGCCCGGATGACGTCAAAGTGGTCATCGGGTGCAACCTTGGTACGTCAAGGTACCGCCAAAGTTATCCTCTGGAGCAATCTTGTTGTGCCAAGGTAGCGCCAGTGTGGTCCTGTGGCACGACCTTGGCGCGTCAAGGTGACGCCAAAGCGGGACTTTGGCGCAACCTTGACCTGCTGGGGTCGCTCATTCGGGCGCCGGCACGCGGTCTTGCTGTTGCGGCCTCCGCTGGCCGTGTGTAGAAGTATCGACCATGACCAGCCGAGGTGTCATCACCAGACTGCAGGCCGCCGGCTGGTTCGAGGTTGCCCAGGTGGGCAGCCATAAGCAATTCAAGCACCCAACGCCCAAGGGTCGCGTGACAGAGCCCCACCCGCAGCGCGACATTCCGCTGGGAACGCTCGCGAGCATCGAGCGCCAATCCGGCGTCACCTTGAGGTAGTCCGTGGCTGAATACATTGCGCTTATCCACAAGGACCCGCACAGCGACTACGCTGTGTCGTTTCCTGACTTTGACGGGTGCATCACCGCGGCGCCCACGCTGGACCAAGCCCGTGTGCTCGCATCCGAAGCGCTGGCGCTGCACGTGCAGGGCATGCGCGAGGACGGCGAAGGGCTGCCCGAGCCGAGTTCACTGCAGCACGTCATGGCCACCCGGGAGAACCGGGCCGCGGTGGCTTTCTTGGTGGAAGTCCCGGAGCGGCCGACGCCGGCGGTCCGCATCAACATCACTGTCACTGAGGGGGAATTGCAGGCGATCGACAGCTACGCCACAGCGCACGGCTATTCACGGTCAGCGTTCTTGGTGCGGGCGGCGCGGCAGGCGATGGGTCGGGCGGCGTAGACGGGCATCGCAAGCGCGGCCGCAAGCTCGCTGTCGGCGCCGACATCACGGTGTATTGGCCGGAGGCGCCGCGGTTTAGCCCCGATATCTTCGTGGTCTTCGACGCCGGCGAGCGTCACCGCCCAAACCGAAAGAAGGTTCGCCGGTCTCCTGTCCGAACTCGCGAACCTGCCGCCGCCACGGGCGAACCACCCGCCCCATAGCCCTACGCCCCACCATCAGCCATACTTGCGCCACCCGCGCCGTGCCGCGGGCCGCCCGAGACGACCATGGCCCAAGACGCTGCCCACTCTGCCCTGCCCGCCTTGCCACCGACGGCCGCCGCACCGCTGCCGCCCGCCACCGGCCACACCGGCATCAGCCTGCCCGTCACGCAACTGCCGGCCGACGCCGACCCGCGCCTGCACAGCCTGCACGCCGACCTCGGCCGCACCCGCGAGCGCCTGACCAGCTTCCGGTCGCTCGACAACCGCGAGTTGCCCGCGACGTGGCTACCCAAACACACCGACGAGGCGTTCTTCAACCAAATCGGCGTGCCCGGCCAATACCCCTTCACCCGCGGTGTCCACGCCAACATGTACCGCGGCAAGCCGTGGACGATGCGCATGTTCGCCGGCTTTGGCACGCCCGAGGACACCAACCAGCGCTTCAAGTTCCTGCTCGCCCAAGGCCAGACCGGCTTGTCGACCGCGTTCGACATGCCCACGCTGATGGGCTACGACCCCGATCACCCGATGAGCGACGGCGAGGTCGGCCGCGAAGGCACCAATGTCAGCCACTTGGGCGACATGGAGGCGCTGTTTGGCGACATTCCGCTGGGCGAAGTGACGACCTCGATGACCATCAATGCGCCGGCGATTGCGATGCTGGCGCTGTACGTCGCGGTCGCCGAGCGGCAGGGCGTGGGCTACGACCGGATTGCCGGCACGCTGCAAAATGACATCCTCAAGGAGTTCATCGCGCAAAAGGAGTGGATCAGCCCGCCGCGGCCGTCGATGCGCATCATCAGCGACATGCTGGTGTTTTGCACCCACAAGCTGCCCAAGTGGAACACGATTTCGATTTCGGGCTACCACATCCGCGAAGCCGGGGCGACGGCGGTCCAAGAGCTGGCGTTTACGCTGGCCGACGGCATTGGCTATGTCCAAGCCGGCATCGACGCGGGGCTGGACGTCGACATTTTTGCCCAGCGCCTGAGCTTCTTCTTCGATGTCCACAACGATTTTTTTGAGGAAGTCGCCAAGTTTCGGGCGGCGAGACGCCTGTGGGCCCGGATCATGAAAGAGCGGTTCGGCGCCAAGAATCCGCGCGCGATGATGCTGCGGACCCACGCCCAGACCGCCGGCGTGTCGCTGACCGCGCAGCAGCCCCTGAACAACGTGGTGCGCACGACGTGGCAGGCGCTGGCGGCGATCCTGGGCGGCACCCAGTCGCTGCACACCAACAGCTTGGACGAAACCTATGCCTTGCCGACCGAGAGTTCGGCCAAACTCGCGCTGCGCACGCAACAATTGTTGCTCGAAGAGTCTGGCGTGGCCAACACCGTCGATCCCTTGGCGGGCTCGTACTTCATCGAGCACCTGACCGACAAGATGGAGGAGGAAGCGCTGGTCTACATCCGCAAGATCGACGAGATGGGCGGCATCGTGCGCGCGGTCGAGCTGGGTTACCCGCAAAAAGAGATCTCGGAGTCGGCGTTTCAGTTTCAGCGCCGGGTCGAGACGGGCGAGCGCAAGGTGGTGGGAGTCAATGCCTACGTCGACGGCAAAGAGCAGGCGATTCCGCTGCTGCACATCGATGAGCAGGTCGAGCGCTCGCAGATTGCGCGGTGCAAGCTGGCCAAGGCCAACCGCAGTGCTGATCAGGCAGCGCGCGCCCACAAGGCGATTCGGGCGGCGTGCAAGGACGGCAGCAACCTGGTGGTGCCGATCCTCGATGGCGTCAAGCACATGGTGACGCTCGGCGAAATTAGCGACATCTTCCGCGAAGAATTTGGCGTGTACCGCGACCCGGCGTTTCTGTAGCTGACCATGTCGAGGGATAACCGTCCCATTTGCGTGGTGCTGGCGCTGACCGCGACCGGTCTGGCGGTGGTGCGCGACCTGCATCCGGCTGGGTGGCGCCTCATCGGCATCGACTCGGACAAGTCGCGGCCGGGGTGGTACAGCCGACTGGTGGAGCGGCCGCGCGGCATCGCCAATTTGCCGCTGGGGCTGGGGCTGGTCGATGCGGTCTGCGACCTGGCCCAAGGCCATGCGCCCGTGGTGGTGATGCCGGCGGCAGACGATGCAGTCGGATGGTGCATCGCGCATCGCGAGACGCTGCTGCGGGCCGGCGTGAAGCTGGCCAGTGGTTATAGCGATCACGCAGCGGGCGTGATGCTCGACAAGTCGCGGTTTGGCCAACGCTGCGCCGCGCTGGGCATCGACGTGCCGCGCACGCTCCAGCCGGCGGATCGCGCCGATATCTTGGCGTTTGCCCGCGAAGTCGGCCTGCCGTGCATCGTCAAGCCGCGGGCCGGGCACCTGTGGCGGCAGCGCCTGCGCGGCCAAAAGCTACTGACGCCGGCGACCGAAGCGGAGCTGCTGCACGCGCTCGACGAGATCATTGGCGACCCAACGGCGGTGGTCCTGCAAGAGCTGATCGCGGGACCGGAGAGCAACTTGCTGGTGGGCGCGGTGTGGGCCGACCAGCAGGCAAAGGTGCGGCATGTGCTGACGGCCCGCAAAGTCCGACAGTTTCCGCGGCAATTTGGCTCGGGCTCGCTGGTGCGCACCGAAGCGCTGCCAGAGGTCGCGGCGCTGTCGCGGGATATCGTGCAGCGGATGGGCTATGGCGGCGTGTGCGGCACCGAATTCAAGCTTGACCAGCGCACGGGCAAGCTGCAGTTGATCGAAATCAACGCGCGGCCAACACTGTGGTACGATCTGTGCCGGGCGGCCGGTGTCCACCTGTTGCCGGCCCATGCCAGCGATTTGGCGGGGTTGCCACCGGTGGTGGTCCAGCCCCAACGCGATGGTGTGGTGTGGCGCTATGGTGTGCGCGATGCGATTGCGCTGGCCCAAGCGGGCACCGAACCGCTGCTGCGGGCGCTGACCGGCGAGCCGTTGCCCGACACCGACGCGGTGTTTTCGTGGCGCGATCCACTGGTGGGCGTGGGCTCGCTGGTCCACACCGCGGTGCAGGCGGCGACCCACTTGACCCGGCCCAAGCACTAGCCGGTGGCGCTGATGGCAACTACGGCCAAGCCTTTGCCCGAATTGGTGCGGATCCTGAGCCGGCCGGTGCTGGCCCAGCCCATGCGCGACGTGGCGCTGCCGTTGCTTGCGCGGCTCGACAGCGCGCAGCAGCTGGCCGTTGCCCAAGCGCTGGCCCAGTGCGGTGTAGCGTGCTGGGTGACCGGTCACCAGTTGACGTGGACGCCTCTGGCGCAGCAGGCGCTGCAAGCCGCGGCCGCGCGAGAGATGCGGCGGACGATGGCGGCCACGCTGCAGATGCAGTCTCTGGTGGGAACGATTGTGGCCCAGCTTGGCCCAGTGGTGCTGGTGTTCAAGGGTTGGGCTGTTGAACAGTGGGCGTATGCGCCGCCGCTGGTGCGGCCGTGCAGCGACATCGATCTGCTGGTCCGGCCAGATGCGCAGGCCGCGGTGGCCGCCCTGCTGCCCAAGCTCGGCCTGCGCATGCACCATCAGCGGGTGGGTGCCGCCCACTGGCTAGCGGACGACACCGCTGTCGATGTGCACAGTGCGCCGATCGAGCCGCGGCGATGCCCAGCCTTTGCGCAGCCGCAGGCGGTCGAGGCGCTGTTTGCGCGTGCCGCCCTGTGCGATGGCATCGCGGTGGTGGGCGCGGTCGATCAAGCGGCCCTGCTGCTGCTGCACGCCGCAACTGGGCTGGGCGGCGATCGGCGCCACTTGGGTGATTTGGCCCACTGGTGGCACAGGGCGCCAGTCGCGCCAGAGCCTGTGGCCCAGACGCTGATCAGCTGGCGTGCGGCGCTGCCCGCTGTGATCGTCGCCCATACGGTGCGCGATCACAGCCGGGAGGCGCCGCCACCGGCGCTGTTGGCGCTGATCAGGCTGCTGCCCACGCCTGGGTGGCGCGCCGATGCCGCGACGGCCGCAGTTGGCATCGCACGCTGGCGGCAACCTTTGCACGTAGCCAACCCGCAATGGGCCGAAGCGCTGGTCGCGGCCAGTGTTTGGCCCGAGGCCAATTGGCGGCTACTGGGTCGGGCCTTGGTCAGCAGGTGGCGCAGGCGCCACTAGTTCTGCTGCTGGCAGCGAAGCCTGCTGCGCGCAAAGCGCTTGGGTTTTGGCGGCGCCGTGCTTGCGCAGCCACAGGCGCATGGCCACGATGGTCACCACCGTCAATCCGCCAAACAGGGCGCCCACCCGCAAGTCATCGGTGGCGCGCAGCATGATCGTGCCGGCAGTCAGCACGCAGCACACCACGTAGATCATGCCCACGGCCTGGCGCTGACTCAGACCATACGCCACCAGTTGATGGTGAATGTGGTTGCGATCGGAGCGAAACGGCGACCGGCCGGCAGCGGCGCGCCGAAAAAAGGCAAAGCCGGTGTCAAACATCGGCACGCCCAACGCCACCATCGGCAGCGCCAAACCCATCAGCGATGCCCGCTTGGACGCACTCCACAACCCGGCCACCGCAAAAATATAGCCAAAGGTCATGCTGCCGGCGTCGCCCATAAAAATCATGGCCGGCGAGTAGTTGAACACCAAAAAGCCCAGCGCCGCGCCCGCGGTCGTCGCCGCCATCAGCGCCAAAAAGCCGTTGCCGTCGAGCTGGGCAATCGCAAACAGAGACAGCGAGGCGAAGAACGCCACGCCTGCCGCGAGGCCGTCCAGGCCATCGATCAGATTCATGGCGTTGATAAACCCGGCAACCCAGACGATGGTCAGCGGCAGCGACCACAGCCCCAACGGCACGGTGTGATCGAAAAAGGTGATCGTGGTCACGCGCAGATCGGATTCCCACAGCACCAGCGCGACCAGCGACTGCACGCCGAGCTTGCCCCAAGCCCCTACGCCCTTGATGTCGTCGTACAGGCCCAGCGCCAGGATCGCGAAAGCGCCGCCCAGAAACGCCACCAGCCGACCCGAGTCACTGCGCAACTCTTCGGCAAAGTCGTTGCTCCAAAACGCCAGTGCGATGATCGGCGCTAAAATGCCGGCCACGATCGCGATACCACCCAACCGCGGCGTGGGCGCGACGTGGACCTTGCGCTCGCCGTCCGGGTCGTCAAACAGCTTGTAGCGGCGAGCCAGCGCCAGCACGATCGGCGTCGTGAGCGCGACCACGCCCATGGCAACCAGAAACGCGGCAATAAACGACTTGCGGATCAACATGCTTTGGCCCAGATCGCAGCCCGGCTGTCCCGGTCTCTGTTGGTTGCCGCGCAACTGCGGCAGGATCTTATCGGCGCAAGCCTTGTCTGGATTTCATCGGCGCAGTCCGAGCTGCGCCATGACCTGCTGCAGGTCGGTCCAGACCTCGCGCTTCTTGGCGGGGTCGACCAGCACTTCGTCCAGACCCCACGTCGCCAGGATCGGCACGCCGCGCAGCTGCCCCCACCGCCCGCGCAGCTCCGCAAGCGGCGCAGTGCTGCGCAGCAGGTACTGGGCGCTACCTTGGCCAAACAGCACCATCGCCTGCGGCGTAACCACTTCAAACTGCTGCCGCAGCCAAGGGCTGCACGCCAGCGCCTGGTCGGGCGTGACCGCCTGATCGCTCGACCCGCGGCACAGGCACATATAGCTCAACCATACGTCGTCGCGGTGCAGGCCCATCGCGCCCAGCATGCGGTCGAGCAGCGCCCCCGCCGCGCCCTGCGCCGGCTGATTGGCACGTTCGTCCTCCGATGACGGCGCGTCGATGACCACCAGCAGCCGCGCCTGCGGATTGCCACCTGGCGCAACCACGCGCAGGCGGCCTGTCGCGCGCGGACACTTGGTGCAGGTGCCCGCCCGGCCCAACGCTTCGTCGAGCTTGGTGCGGGCCAGCTGACGCGCCTGCGTCAGCTCCGCAGCCAGCGACGGCAGCGCACGGGCCGTGGGCAGCGGCTGAGACGGTCGCTGGGGCTGCGGCTGCGGCACTTGCTCGCGCTGCGGTTGGGCTGGCTGCGGGCGCTGTTGTTGGGCTGGCTGCGGGCGCTGTTGTTGGGCCGGTGGATCAGCCACCTTGGCGCGGGGTACGGCCTCGATCCCCTGCCAACGCGCCAAGCGCAGGGCCGCGGCAACTTGCTGCAGGAGCAACACCGGATCCTCGGCGGGCGGGTCGGTCGGCAACGGTTGCGGGGGCACTGTAGACATGGCCCGGCGATGGTCGGCGGACGCGGGCGCTGCGTCAAGCACCTGTGCGGCGGCGTCTTGTTGAGCGCGACCGCAATCTCGAGCACCGCTTGTGCCACCTGCTCGCTCTTGAACCCGACATGGGTGGCGCGCGGGCCGATGATCGACTTGCCAGAGTCAAAAACCATACAGTCCAGGTATTTGCCCATCGACGAGTCGGTACAAAACGGCGGCATCTCGTCAGCCGGCGTGTCTTTGCCAGCGTACAGCGCCGCGATGGCCTTCTTGTCCTAGTCGAGCGCCAGCGCCTTCTTGCCGATGAGGTCGCCCAGCAGGATCGACTCACGTGTCTCCAGGTAGTCCATCACGGTTGACGACGGCAACAGCTTGGTCGCGTTGCCTTTGAGGGAGCCGGCAAACACCTTGTCGACTTGGTCGCGCCGCAAATTGCTGGCCAACGAGCCCGCGAAATTGTGGCGCATCCCCAGCCTGTGCCCGACTTCAAGGGCCACCACCGCCCGGATCATGTCCTGCGAGGCCTTCAGCACCATGCTATTGGGCACTTCAGGCAGCAGCATCGCTTCGAGACCTGCCAGCGAGTGGCTGGCCAGCTCGCTGAGCTCAAAGTTGCACAGGTTGCCGGTGCCCTGACCGTGCACTTGGAGCCCCGCAGGCATCGCCCGCGGTGCAGCCCCCACCGCCGCCGCAGACAGCGCACTCATGTTCATGCGGATCGCGCCGGACAGAAATCAAGGCGCAGGCGGACCCGACTGGCTTGCCGAAAACAGGGACTTACCGCCAGGTGTCTGGGCGTGACTGGGCGCGGTCAGCGTCGAGGCGAGCAAGCACACAGCCAGCAGCGATCGTAAGTTGAACTTCATGCTATTGCTCATATTATGGCCGATTTGGCCAGCCGAAATGGGCGATTGACGGGCTTGGACGCGGCGATCTACCGGGCGATCTAATCCGATTTTGAACGGTTGCGCCACCGACCTACTACTGGTCGCGCAACTGCCTTTGCCGTCTTAGTTTAGCGGTTTTTGCGCCGCCACAGCTTGCCAAAATGACCCAAAACCGTGTATCACCCGGGCCCGGCCAGCCAGCACAGGCACCGGTCGCGGGCCAGCAGGCTCGGCGCCAACATCGGATTTTGACTTAGCATGTACACGGTCGGCGAACAGTTGCGGCAACGGCGCGAAGCGCGGGGCATGGGTTTTGAGCCTGTGACGCGCGCGACCAAGCTGACGCGAACGGTGCTGGTCGCGCTGGAAGAAGACCGGTTTGGCGACTTGCCCGGCGAAGTCTACACCCGCGGCTTTCTTAAGATTTATGCTGAATTCTTGGAAATGAACACCATTGAGCTGGTGCAGGCCTACGAGGGCCAGATTGCGCGTGGCAGTGAGTTTGCGACCCAAGACGATGGCGCCGCGCCGGCATCGCCGCAGCTGCCAAGCTACCTGCGCGACACCCAGACCAAGCCGAGTTCATTGACGCCCGCTGGCGCCTTGCTGTTGATGGCAACGGCTGCGATTGCAGTGGTTTTCGTGTGGTCGGCCGCGCGCCGCAGCAAGGCTACGCCGCTTGTTGCGCGGCCGACCCTGGAGTCCGCTGAGCCGGCTACGGCGACCGGTCCCGCTGCGCCATCATCGCCACCGCTTGCGACCAAGGGCGTAGCGCCAATGGCTGGCGCGGGCAAGGGTCTTCCGCCATTGCCGGGTCGCGACCTGCCACGGCGATGAGTGGCACGGCCGCCACGCTGCTTGCGCCAGTGGTGGTATTGCGCACCCAAGCCGTCGGAGAAAGCGACTTAATTGTCTGGCTGCTGTCGCCCACCGTAGGCCGGCGCGACGCCGCAGCCCGCGCAGCCCGCAGCAGCCGCAAGCGCTTTGGCTCTGGCCTACTGCGCCCGTTTGTGCAACTCGAAGTGGCGATTGCGCCAGCGCGCAAGGGCGGCCTGCCGCAGCTGCAGGGCGCGACCCTGCAGCGTGACTTGCTTGGCCCGGCGCCCACGTACGCGCAGCTATGTGTGGCGTCGTACGCTACAGAGCTGGCGAGTCTGGCTGCGCAACCCGACCACGCCGACGCCGCGCTTTTTCACTGGCTGTGCGCAGCGCTGCTCGCCAGTGCAGTCACACCAGAGGCACTGTGCCGTCGCTTGGTGATCGCTGTCCAAGCAGGCTTCTTGCAAGTCACCGGCCTGTTGCCCGATCTGTGGCGCTGCGCCCGCTGCGGCAAGCCGCTGGACGGCATGGCGCATTGGCCGCCGGACGCTATGGGGCTAGGCTGCCAGACATGCGCAGAAGGCGCCCGCGAGTGGTTGGCCGCAAGCGACATCCAGGCCCTGTGGATTGCAGGTCAGGCCTGCGACGCTGCGTTGCTGCAAGGTCTTACGCCTACTGCGCTGTCGCTGATTTCGGACCGTGTCCAGCGCTTGGTCGGCCAGGCAGCCCATGCCCCGCTGCGGTCGGCGTTGGCGTTGCGCGACCTCTTGCGAGCGTAGGTCGGCCCGACTACCTTCGCCCCTCCACCGTGACCCACCGTGTTGTGCAATGACGATTGATCCAAAAGATTTTAGAACTTTACTGATTCGAGTCGGCTTGGTGACGCTCGCCTTGCGCGCTGCACCCATGTTCACCGCCGATTTTTCGCCAGGCGAAGCTGCGCTGGCGTTGGGGCTGGGCGGCAGCGGTCCGAGCGCCGAGCCGTTGACACTGGCTGCCCACGCCTGGGCGGCGGCGACCGGCGCTGCTGCCGGGTTGTGGCGGCTGCCGGAGCTGGCTCTGGAGGTGTGCCTGCCGCTGCTCGCAGTCGGCTACGCCCGCGTCACCGGCTGGGGTTCGCTGTGCGGCCTGATGGTCGGGCTAGCGCTGGCGTTGGGGCCGTTCGCGATGCAGGCGGGGCACCGGCTCGGCAGCGGCGCGCTGACAGCGGTGCTGGCCCTGTTGGCGCTGGCGCTGGTGCGCGGCGCGCTCCAGGACGGCGACCGCAGGCGCGTGTGGGCCTCGACCGTGCCGCTGCTGCTACTGGCGCTGGTGGCGGCGCCGGGCCTGACCATCGTGCCCGCAGGGCTCTACATGGCCTGGCGGGCGGTGGCCGAGGATCGCCTGCGCGCCACGGCTGCGGCGGCGTGGCTCGGTGCGGCCACCGTGGGCTTGTTGGCGCGCTGGCTGATGGTCGGCTATCTGGTGCCCGAGATCGATGCGGCTGGGGCTTCGTGGTTGCTGCCAATGGCTTCGGAACCGTCGGGTTGGGCGCAGACTGGTGCGGCGGGAGCCGCAGTGCAGCTGCTGGCGCTGGCGGCACCGCTGGGTCCGGTCGGGGCGCTCGCGCGCCAGCTCGACGTGCTCCCGGCGCCGCTGTGGAACCTGATGCTGGGCGGGGCGCTGGTGCTGGCCGCGGGCTACGGTCTGGCGACGGGGTTGGTCCAGCCAGATCCGCCGCGGTTGCGACCGTCACCGCGCGCGACCGAGGATGACGACGGTGCGGCCCAACTGGGCGCTGGGGCAAGCGACGGATGGCGGTCGCTCGGGGTCGCGCTGCCTGCAGCCCACCGTGAGCTCGGAGACCGCGACTGGGGCCCGCCCTTGGTCGCGCTGCTCGCGGCGGCGGCCTACTGCGGACAGGCGGCCCACCGCGGGGTGGCCGATGGCGTGATCGACGCCATGGCGGTCGCGCGGGTGGCGACAGCGCTTGTCGTAGGTGTGGGTCTTGCGGCCCTGGCTACGCCCAAGGCGGCGGCCGACAAGCCGCACGATCCGCGGGTCCGGCGCAAGGCGTACTGGCTGCTGGGCACGGTGGCGGTCCTGCTGTTTGGCACTGGGGCCTGGCACCTGCTGATCCAGACCAGCAGCGTCGAGCGGATGGCGGCCCGCAAAGTGGCGCGGTTCGCCAAGCAGAGTGGCGAGGACCCGTCTGTGGTCGGTCACGGCAAGGCCGCGTACCTGGCGGTGGGCGCCCGCGGCCTGGCTGTAGCCGCGCTGCTTGATCCCACCGGTCAATGGCCCCAGTTGCGGTGCTCGGTGGCCGAAGCGGGGGTGGCGACCGCCCACCTGATCGAGTTGCTTTACACCGCGCCGCACGCCCTGATCGTGTTCGGCGACCAGGCAGCGCTGGGTGCAACCGACGCGGCGAGCCTGGACCAAAAAGCGGTGATGCGCACGCTGGATCGCACGCTGCAGATGGCTGGCTTTGCCGAAGTGGCCGAAAGTCATCGCCTGTTGGGTGCCACTGCGGTGGTGGTCTACGCCAGACCGGAGTCGCCCAGCGATCCGGCGACAATTCGGCCTCAGCTGGCGCCCGGCGTGGCGCCGTAGTGGCGGCGGGATGCTGACCGGCAGCGCATTGGGCCACTTGCAGGCCGTCCTGCCCGGCTATGAGCCCCGCCCGGGTCAGGCCGAGATGGCCCGCGCGGTGGGTCTGGCCCTCCAAACCGGCAGCGATCTGTTGGTTGAGGCCGGCACGGGTACCGGAAAAACCCTGGCCTACCTTGTGCCGGTGCTCCAGACCGGCAGGCGCTTGTTGGTAGCGACCGCGACCCGGCAGCTCCAGAATCAAATTGTCCAGCAGGATCTGCCGCTGGCGCAGCTGGCATGTGGTCGCAGTTGCAGTGTGGCGGTGCTCAAGGGTCGCGCCAACTACATTTGCCACCATCGGTTGCTGCGGGCCGAGCAGGTGCGGGCGAGCGCTGGGACCGCGCTGCCGCCGGCGCTGCTGGCTGTCCGCGCCTTTGCCCAGATCAGCACGACGGGTGATCGGTCTGAGGTGCTGGGGGTGGCGGAGGCGGACCCGCTGTGGCCTGAGATGACTTCGACCGCCGACAATTGCCTGGGTAGCCAGTGCCCACAGATCGAGGCGTGCTTTGTGGTGCAGGCCCGGCGTCAGGCCCTGCAAGCCGATGTCGTCGTCGTCAACCACCATTTGCTGTTGGCCGACTACGCACTGCGCGACCGCTTTCCAGGCGGCGGCCTGTTGCCCAGCCTTGGGGCGATCGTCATTGACGAAGCCCACTTGCTGGCTGAGACCGCGACCAGCTTTTTTGGCTGCACGATCTCCAACCGACGCACCCAGCAACTGACGGACGACTTGTGGTCTGCAGCAGCGGACGCGGCAGGCGGGATGCTGCTGCGCGACCCGGCGCTGCGGGCAGACGTGCACCAGGCCCTCACCAACTTGGCCGACCGGGCCGCACAGCTGTGGGGGCCTGTTGAACGCTTGGGTGCCGCGGGTCCGCTGACGCCTGCGCAGTGGGACGCGCTGCAGCAACCAGCGGCGGCCTTGGACGCAGCGCTGTGGACCGTGCAAGCGCTGGCGGGTGATGCCGAGCTTGGCCGCGACCCGCAATGGGCGAAAGCTGCAGAGACGCTATACACCCTGCGCCAGGACCTGGCGACGTGTCTGCCGCGGCAGACCTCGGCGGACGGTCAGGCGCGGTGGGTGCAGCAGCGGGGCAAAGAGACGGCGATCATCAGCCGCCCGGTTCAGGTCGGGCTGCGGTTGGCCGAGACCCTGCTGGCCGAGAGTGCCGTCCGCATTTTTACCTCGGCGACGCTGGCGACCGCGGGTTCGTTCGAGTTGGCCCGCGGTCGGCTTGGGCTGCCTGCCGGCACGCGTGGCCTGGTGCTGCCCAGCCCGTTTGATTACCCGCGCCAGGCCTGCCTGTATGTGCCACCCGAGCTGCCGGAGCCGTTTGCGCCGCAGCGCGAGCAGGCCGTGGCCCAAGCAATCGACCGGCTGGCGATGGCGGCGGCGGGCGGCGTGCTGGCGCTGTTCTCGAGCCACCGGGCGCTGGGCGACGCGGCTGACCGGTTGCGCAAGCTGTTGCCCTTTACTGTCTTGGTCCAGGGCGACCGGCCCAAAGAGCAATTGCTCGAAGAGTTCGTCCACGCCCAGCCGGCGGTGTTGCTCGCTACGTTGGGGTTCTGGCACGGGGTCGACCTGCCCGCCGAGGCCCTGCGCGTGGTGGTGTTGGACAAGATCCCGTTTCCACCGCCCGACGACCCGCTGTTGCAAGCACGGGCCAAGCTTTTGCAGGACCAAGGGCGCAGACCCTTTGATGAGATCAGCTTGCCTGCTGCCGAACAGACGCTGCGTCAAGGCTTTGGCCGCTTGCTGCGCAGCCACCGCCACCGGGGTGTCGTGGCGGTGCTGGACCCGCGCCTGCTGACCAAGAGCTACGGCAGGGCGTTGCTGGCGGCATTGCCGCCTGCCACGTTGGCCGTTGACTTTGCAGTGGTTGCGGCGTTTTTGGCCCGCGGCCCGGACAGCTAGTACCTCGTTACACCGGTTTTGACCGGTTGCCGTGGCCCGGGTAGGGGGCGGGTCTCCGCGCCCGCCCGCCAGAGAGGTCAGGGCAACGGGGACAGTCAACTTATCGAAATCCCTGTAACGAGGTACTAGTACCACAGATCCCTAATGGGCGTTGGGTTACCAACGCGGATTCGGAGCTTGGTACTGGAGGCCGCGGATGCGGCCGACCGCAGGGGTCGCAGGGGGCGGCGCGCCCACTTCTTCAAACGAAATAAGCTAGTACGGTGAGGGGCAATCTCTGACATCCCAACGCGAACTTGGGAGTCGCCGTACTAGGTGGGTGTCGGAATACTCCAATTTCTGGTTTTTCGATTCCATGTTATCAATAAGTTACGCGGCAGAAATGGCTCAAAAAGGAGGTTCTCCGACAGCCTCCTAGGCTATTCGTCCCGACCGGCTGCCGCAGCTTTCTTCTGAATTTCTTTGGCTTTGGCTGTCAGCGGATCCATTGGACCTAAGATTTTCTCGGCTTTTTGGGCGAGCTCTTTGGCCGCCGGACCCTTGCCTGCCGCAAGCGCCGCTTCGGCTTGGTCCAGGTACTTCTTGCCGTCGGCTTTGCATCCGTCGATGACAGACTTGGCGTCCGGGTGAGAACCGGTTGCCGTGTAGTTGTTGGCTTCTTCGGCTGCTTCGACGGCGCCACCACAGTTGCCCGCTGCCCGTGCAGCCTTGGCGGCTGCGATGTAGCTCTTGATGACCTGGTCGGTAAAAAACGCCTTGTGCGCACCGTTGACGTTGCCATCGGCCTCGCGGGCGTTCTTCCACGCGCCCGCAGCCTTATTGGGATTACCAGCGGTAGCCTGGGCTTCGTTGGCCGCGGCTTCGACTTGCTTGACTGCGGCCAAGTACGCCGCAGCTTTCTTCTTTTCCTCCTTGCTGAACGGTCCACTGGCGATCGCATCAAATGCCTGGACCGCCGCCGACCACTGCCGACCTTGGTAGGCAGACAAGCCGGCCTGAAAGTCGGCCTTCTTGGCCCCGGCCGCTTCGGCCGCCTTGGAATCGACCGCGGCAGTCTTGGGATCCACGGCTGCTGCTTTCGGATCGACGCCAGGCGCTGCGGCTTGCGCGTCGGCGTGACCCGTTGCCCCAGCGTCCGCGGCGTGTGGTGGCGGTGGCGCGGCCGCACCACCCAGAGACGCCTGCAGCATCGTCGCTTCGGCGTTGCCCGCATCGTGCTCGAGCACCACCTTGAGCGCTTCGACAGCCTTGGCCACGTTGCCGGCAGCCTGCGCCTTCTTGGCTTCATCGAGCTTGGCTTTGATGAGCGTTTCTTTGACGCTCTTGAGCTGCTCGACCGCCTTGGCGTTGAACACCGAGTCTTTCTTGCCCTCCAAGTCGGTCAGCTTGGCGATCGCGTCTTCGAGGTTGCCTTCTTCAATGGCCTTGTCTGCGTCTTTGAGCGTGGCCTGATTCTCCTCCTCGCCGCTGGCCTTGCGCTTGAGCTTGGCGACGTCGCTGTTGCCCTTGTCCAACTCGCCCGCCTTCTTGAGCAGGCCAGTTGCGGCGATGAAGTCTTTGTCCTCGATGGCTTTGGTTGCGTCGGCGATGAGCTTGGTGATATCTCCCTCGCTACCGGCCTCGCTCTCCTCGGGTTTGGTATCGGCCGACTTCTTGCCCAGCACCAGCCAAGCGGCGACACCGCCGCCGCCCAGCAGCAGCAGCAATACGCCCGCGATCGCGATCATCTTGCCCGGACCCGAGGCCGTGCCCGCACCCCGGCCGTGTTGCTCGGCCGGTGCGGCGTGTCGCATCTCAGACTGAGGGCGCTGCGACCGCTCTTCGACGGACGATGGCTTGCCACCGCTGCCGGCCTTGCGACCCTGGCCATCGATCTGAAACTCCATCACGCTCATGCCGATTTCGATCTGGTCACCGGGCTCGAGCACATGGCGATCGCGCTTTTCGCCGTTGACTTTGGTGCCGTTAGGGCCACGCAGGTCTTCCAAAATCACCTGGTCGCCATTGCGGCGGACTTGAAAATGCTTGCGCGAGACCGCCGGATCGGCCAGGACGATTTGACAATCAAGGCCGCGGCCAACCAAGTGATCGCCGTCGGTAATCTTGTGGACCTTGCCGCGATCGGGGCCTTGGACGACCTTGAGGTCGATCGAGCGCCCCTGCTGGGCAGCGCGGGCGGGCGGCATGGGCACGTCGTCCATGTCCATGGCGTCGAGCATGCGCGTGGCTGCTTCCTCTTCCTCTTCGTGGCGCGGTGGCGGCGGGGGCGGCGCCGCGCGCATGGCGCCCGGGCGAGCTGCTCCTGGGCGCTGCGGTTGAACTGGAGCCCGTGGCGGCGGCGGCGGCGCCGGGCTGCGCGAATAGGCTGTCGGTTGCTCGGCGTCTTCGAGGTCGGCTGCGTCCATCGCCCGCGTCGACTCGGCGTTGTCGTCATCGTCCTGATGCGAGCGGCCACTGTCCACGCGATGCTGGCCGCCAAAGCCGATTCCACCTCGCCGTTCGTCGTTCGCCATGACTTGCCTCTCGGATCCCAAGCCCGGTCGCGCACCAATGCGCGGGGTGGTCTCAGTGTCGGGCGACTAGTGCCCCGATGGAACAACTAGCGGCCAGTGTTGGGCATCGAAGGCCCGGTGTCGGGCGACTAGCGCCCCCATTGCGAGCGCGCATCAGGAGCCGACGTCTGCCGGACAGCGTGCGCGCTCAACCCATTGCGTCGGCTTGCGGCAGCCCAAGGCCAACCCGTGTGAGTCGCCCAGACCGCTGCGTCGCCAGCGGCAAGGAGTACCACGGAGCGAACGATTCGACAATTTCTTTGTCGGTTGTTGGCGGCTTTGGTCAGGGCGCCGACAATGGCCCAAGCGGCAGAGCTGGCGTCGGCAGAGCTGGCGTCGGCAGAGCTGGCGTCGACAGGTCTGGTGCCGGCAGGCCCAGACATAGACAGCCCGAGGCCTGTGGCCCCGATCAGGGGCCAACGCGCGAGCGGCAGCCGAGCGGGCGGCGGAGCATCGTCGCCGACCACGCCCAGTTTTGGGGCCCGGCCCGGCCCGCAGCCGCACAGGCTTAAGCCTGCGGGCGCACTTGCACGGTCTGCCGACCATGCGAGGTGCCGTACTCGACGACGCCCTCTGCCGTTGCAAACAGCGTGAAATCTTTGCCAGTCCCGACATTCTTGCCGGCATGCCACGTCGAGCCGACTTGGCGCACCAAGATGGCGCCGGAGCCGACGGTCTGGCCGCCGTAGATCTTGATGCCGCGGTACTGCGGGTTGCTGTCGCGGCCGTTGCGCGAAGAGCCTTGCCCTTTTTTGTGTGCCATAGTGGGGCCTTTTGGAAATAAAGTGTTGCAAAACCGGCGAACAGACCCAGCGTCGCGCTGAGCAAACGGGCCGCGGTGCGGGCTGGGCTTAGGCCTCGATCGAAGCGATGCGCACGCGGGTAATCCACTGGCGGTGGCCGATCGTCTTGCGGCTGTTCTTGCGGCGGCGGTACTTGTGCACCAGCACCTTGTTGTCGCGCGTCTGCTCGACGACCTGACCGATGACCCGGGCGCCAGCAACAGTCGGCGCGCCGACGGAGACGTTGCCGTCGTTGGCGACGAGCAAGACCTGATCGAACACCACATTGCTGCCGGTCTGCTCGGGCAGCTTCTCGACAGTGACCTGTTGTCCAGCAGTAACGCGGTATTGCTTACCGCCGGTGAGGATAATTGCGTAGCTCGCCATGACATCGACCTTGCTGCGCGGGGCGGCCCGCGGCGTGCGTGACACTGCCGCAGATTGCGCAATGTGCCTGCTATCGTTAAATTTTCTCACCCGCTACGTCCATAGGAACGCGAGCCGGGGGGCACGATTTTGCCGAGGTCTTGCGAATTCGTCAAGCGGTATCGTCGGCAGCCCCTGTCGCTACCAGCGGCGTAGGCAGGCGGGCAACGAGGTCCGCCAGCGACATATTGTCTAGAATTTGAAGTGTTGCGGTGTGTACGTCGGCCAGTAACAGGCGTACCGCACAGGCACGTTCGTCGGGGCACTCGGCACAGCGCTGGTACGCCGTCTTGGACAAGCACGGCACCGGCGCCAGCGGACCGGACAGCTTGCGCAAGACATCACCCAGCCAGATCTGGTCGCACGACTGGCGCAAGGCGTACCCGCCCAACTTGCCACGGCGGCTGACCAGAATGCCGTGGTTGCGCAGCTCAAGCAGGATCGCCTCCAAAAACTTGCGCGGAATTGCTTCGCTGTGGGCGATGGCGGCAATGGACACCGCGCCCTGGGGCTGAGCAACAGCCAGGTGGACCAGCGCTTTGACGGCGTAACGCGCTTTCATGGGCAACATCGGGCGCTCCTGACCGTGGCCTTGGGGACCGGAGCAGGGATTGTGGCGCAGGTTGCCGCGATCGCGCCACTGCACTACGGTAGGCGTGGGAGTGTGGAGACCATGCGCTGGATTCGGCAAAGTCGGGGCGGCATCGAGGGCAGCGCTGGACAGGACCAGCGCGATCTCGGCACGTGTATCGAGGCGCGCCACCCGTGGATCGCGGTGGCGGTGCAGCGCGGCCAGATCGTGTGGCAGTTGGGTCCTGATCTGGCGACGACCTGGCGCTCGGCGGCCAAGCCGTTTCAGCTAGCGACCTGTTTGGAATTGCTAGGTGATCCGTCGCTGCAAGACGAGGAATTGGCGGTCGGGGCCGCGTCACATTCT
>CANMNA010000004.1 GCA_947499075.1 Myxococcales bacterium | reverse complement strand
TTGGGCGCGGGGTTGCCGGTGCACAAGCTTGGGTCGCACTTGGGTGACTTCGTCGCCGGGCACTTGTCGCCACAGTAGCATTGGCCAAGTGTCGGGCACTTTTCCAAGAACTTGCAGTCGCCATCCTTGGCTGCAAAGCCTTCGTTGAGCGCGCTGCCTTTGCAAGACGCCAGCGTTGCGCTGCCGGTGTCGGCGGCGCTCGCGGCAATGTCGCTGGCGTCGCCGGCCGTGGTGTCGGTTGTGCCAATCGCATCAGCACCTTGGCCGGCTGTTCCCAACGACGGCGTGCCTGCGGTGTCGCTGCACCCCGCAAACCAAGGTGCGCCGCAGCAGGTCGCCACGAAGAGGACCAAACACCAAACCTTGTGTCGCATCGCAGCCTGCCAGACGCGGCGGTCGCCGCGGCGCCATCAGCGTACACGCCGCAGGCCTTCGGCTTCAACTTCGCCGCGCAATTTGCGGCTACAGCGTGGATTTTGGCAGGATGCCGGGCGCGTGGCCAAAGTCATTGGGGCCCTGCAGCGGTGGCAAGATGAGCAAGTCTCTCAGATTATGGGTACTAGGCCTGTTTGTGGTTGCTTGCGCGGAGCCCAACGTCGCCCCAGCCATTGTGGGTGCGGCCAGCGGCGGCGACGCAGCAGTCGGCGACGGCGCGCTCGGCGACGGCAGTTCTAGTGGGGCAGGCGATTCCGCTGGCGCAACCAGTGGCGACGGCGGCACAACCGCAGACGGCGTGCGAGGCGCCAGCGACGGGCGCGCCGTTGGCAGCGATGTCGCGCCGGTTGCTGACGCTTCACCGGTCAACGATGCCACCGCCGTCGCCGATGCTGCGCCGACAGTCGATGCCGTTGGCCCTGGGGATACCACGCTGGCTGACGGCTTCGTGCCGCCGGACATCGCGACAGCCGAAGTCGTGTACACAGCGGACGCGCCTCAATCCGATGGTGCAATCGCCAAGTACCAACTCTGCAGCAGTTTGCTGACCTGTGTCTGGGTCGCCTGTGGCGGCAGCACCGACCCCAAGTGCGCAGACATTTGCTTAGGCGTCGCCAGCGCCGCTGCTTCCGCCGCCGTTCAGCCTTACCTGTCCTGCGTCAACGCGTACTGTGTCAACGGCCTGTGCGCCGGCAACCCGGACAAGAACTGCATCAACCAGTGCGCCGGCCAAAAGTGCATCTTCCCGGCAATCGCCTGCGGTGCCGACGGCAAGACCGGCAGCGCCGATTGCGTCAGCGCCTTCGGATGCATGGATACCTGCAAGGAAAAAGGTCCCGACTGCAACTACGGATGCTATGGCAACCTGAGCAAGGCGGCCCAGACCCAGTTCGACACCCTTTTCAACTGCGCAGCCGCAGCCGGCGGCCAAGATGCTTTCGCGGCCTGCCCCGGCCAAGCGCTGACGTGCATCGCCGCCGGCAAGACCGGTAGTGGCGGATGCGCCCCCTTGTTCTCGTGCATGGACGGCTGCGAAAAGCTGCCAGAAAACAGCAAGGCCGGCTGCATGGCCGGCTGCTGGTCCAGCGCCTCGCCGACTTCGCAGCAACAATGGGTCGCGATCAGCAAGTGCCTCGCCAACCCAACCCAGTCTTGCGCCGCCACACTGGCAACCTGCGCTGGGCCCAAGGGTACCAAGACCTGCCTGGACGCCGTGACCTGTTGGGGCCAGTGTGATAAGGAAGGCCAGAAGTCGGAGTGTCACTTTGGATGTTTGGCGGCAGCGTCTGCCGTCGAAGCCAACAAGGCCGCCGAGTTGTTCATGTGCATCGGAACCCAGTGCAAGACCTGCAAAGGTGACAAGAACTGCGAAAGCGATTGTACCAAGACCAAGTGTGGCACGGTCTTTGCCAGCTGCTTGAAATAACGAAAAATTGTCGCTCAGTGCGGTCGACCGCGGCGGCGGGCAGGGCTACGATTCTCCTTGATTATTGCCGAGAAAGCGGATATCCTGCCGCCCCGTTTTGCCCAGCCGTTGGTGGTTTGGCAAAAAAGTTCAAACTATCAGACCGTTAGCTTGGCGCTGTGATCGCCTTGCCGCAGTTTCACCCCCGCCCCGAGGTCCTGATGACACCCGCTTTGAATTCGCTGTACCGCCTGCTGCGCTCGTGTTCCACAGGCGTGTTCATCGCTACTGCAACCGCATGTGTCGGCGGTGGTGGCGGCGGTGGGACATCTGCCGTGCCTGCAGCTGGCAAGGAAGGCGACAAGTGCAACCCCAAGGCCATGGCCCAAGGGTGCGCCGGCAAGCAGCCGATGAACTGCGCCGCCGATGCCGACCCGGCCAATACTTTGGGCGGCAAGTGGGAAAAACTCGGCGCTGAGTGTGGCGCTGATGAGTACTGCAACAACAAGTACGACGCCGCGGCCAAGCTCAACAGCGCGAGCTGCGCCAAGACAGCCGTGGTCAACACCGGCACGGACACCGTCGGCGCCGACGGCGGCCCGACCTTGACCGATACCGCGACCGACACCAACACCGCGGGCACCGACACCAAGACTGGCAGCGACGGCACCGTAGCCATCGACGGCATCATCGCTGACATCGACACCGGCGCGATGGTCACCTGCCTCAAGACCAAATGTGGCGCACAGTACAGCGCTTGCAAGGCCGACACCGAGTGCGCCAAGGCGTTGGCGTGCGTCGAAGTCTGCAAAGACATCGCCTGCATGGCCAAATGCCCGACGCCGCCGGAGACGAACGTCGCGGTTCAGAAAGTCCAGAGTTGCATGGCCGAAATGAAGTGCATCCCGAGCAGCCCACCTTCACCGGTGTGTGGCAACGGCACCTGCGAACCGGGTGAGAACGTTGAGATGTGCGCGAAGGACTGCAAGCCCGCCGGCACCAGTGTTTGCCCCAACGGCAAGTGCACCAGCGGCGAGACTTGCCCCATGGACTGCAACAGCAAATTTGCGGCGTCGATGCAGTGCGCATGGGGCGAGTGCAGCAGCCAAATGGCGGCCTGCAGCGCCAAAGCGCCGTGTGTCGAGGAATTGAACTGCTTGATTTCATGCAATTGTGACAACGCCTGCAAGCAGAAGTGCGCGACGGTGCCCGGTGCGACCTCCGCCGAAGTCAGCAGCTTGGGCGGGTGCATGTCGGAAATGAACTGCCCCGACCCGTGCACGACAACCACGCCGACGTGCCCCAACGGTGTGTGCGATCCTGACGAGACGCCGAGCACCTGCCCGCAAGACTGCAAGACCACTTCGCCGGTGTGCGGCAACGGTCAATGCGAGAGCGGCGAGACCGCCGCCAATTGCCCGCCAGACTGTGGCACCACCACCGGCCACGTCTGCGACACGGCTTGCGGCGGCCCGGCGCCAAGCAACAAGTGCTACTGCGACTCGGCATGCAAGGGCGCCGGCGACTGCTGCAACGCCCAGGGGACCGGACAGGCGGGCAGCAGCTGCGCGGGCTCCACCTGTGCGGACTGCAAGTAGCCCATGCGCAGATCGGGCGCGTCAGTCGGGGACTACGCGCGTCCCTGACGTTCCCGCCAAAATCTTGGCAATGTGCTGGACGGCCCCAATCGCTGCGGGCCGTCCGGTGGCACCTGCAAACTCCACGGCAGCCGCGATCTTGGGGCCCATCGAGCCCGGCGGAAACTGGCCATCGGCCAAGTGCTTGCGGGCTTCCGTCAGCGACATCTCGGCGACTTTGCGCTCCGTTGGTGTGCCAAAGTCCAGACTGACGTGGTCGACAGCTGTCAGCACCACCATCATCTGGGCGCCGAGCAACTGGGCCAAGAGTGCCGAAGTCAGGTCCTTGTCGATGACGGCTTCGACGCCAGACAGGCGGCCATTGGCATCGCGGACGACCGGCACGCCCCCACCACCGCCGGCGATCACGACGTCCATGCGCGAGATGGCTGCGTCGATGGCACCGAGGTTGACGACGTCAACAGGCCGCGGGCTCGCCACCACTTTGCGGTAGCCCCGGCCCGCATCTTCGATCATTTGCCACTTGTTGCGCCGCTGCAATTCTCGGGCACGATGCTCTGAGAAGAACGGCCCAATCGGCTTGGTCGGCCGACCAAAACCCGGGTCTTGGGCATGCACCTCGACCAAAGTCAGGATTGTTGCCACGCGCAGCGTATGACTTTGATTGTACAGGGCAAGCTCGAGCTGAAAGCCCATGGTGCCCTGGGTCGACGCGACGCAAGCGTCCAGTGTCGCCAACGGCACCTTGGTGCTGGCCTCTTCACTGCGGATCAGCTCCTGACCGACCTGAGGACCATTGCCGTGGACCAGCATCACCCGGTACCCGCGTCGACATAGGCCATGCAAGACCTTGGCGACCTCAGTGGCTCGCTTGTACTGCTGCGCCGCCGTGCCGTCGTCCTCTGGCCGCATCAGGGCATTGCCGCCCATCGCGAGCACGACCAAGGGGCGGCCCGAGCCGTACTGCCGGATGGCGCTGTTGTGCAGGAGCGACGACGGCACCGGCTAAAACTTGTGCGGCAACTCGCCTGAAGCCCGCGTGTTGCTCGGCTCAGGCAGGAAGATGCCAGACGGCCGCTGTTGTGCCTGCGCGGCCATCACCACCTGCTGCGACTCGCGCATGGCCGGCATCGGTGGCGGCTGCTGCATCGACGGCACCTGCGACGAACGGGTGACATGCTGGGCCGCTGCGCGCGACACGGGCTGCGGATCCTTCGAAGTCATTTGGCACGCGCCGTCAAAGAACACGCCCTTGCCAATGTGCAGCGCTGGCGAGGCAATGTTGCCGCGCAGGCTGGCCGGGGCCAGCAACTCGACGGTGTCCGAAGCGGTCACGTTGCCGACGACGTTGCCCTGAATGACCACCGAGCCCACGCGGATTTCGGCATGGACTTCAGCCCCTTCGCCGACTACCAAAGTGCCTTCTGAGAAGATCTCGCCTTTGAAGCGACCCTCAATGTGCACAGTGCCTTCAAATGTCAGCTTGCCTTCAAACTCAGCACCGCGGCCAAGCAGCGCGTTAGGGGTGGAACTCATTGGCTACCTCGCGAAATCTGGAATGGACGACGACGCAAAATGGGGCGATTCGGCTTCCGGTTTGTGCGGCTCTTGAGGCGTCTACACGCGTCTGGCACCGCCGGGCCTAGCATCGCACGGATGGGCGATCCTGAACAGCCACAAAACGACCCGCATCCGTCGCCGCCCATCGAAAAATAGCTGAACCGGCCATCGGTTGAGACCCAAAGTCTGCTAGGTGGAGCGCTGGGCCTGCGCCCGCAGCTTTGCGCGCGCAAATCGCAATTTCCACACGTTGACGACCGCCTCGTTGACGATCGCGCCAGACATTTTGGACTGACCGCGCGTGCGGTCCGGAAACTCAATGGGCACCTCGCCGATGCGAAATCCCGCGATCACCGCCCGCCACGTCAACTCGATCTGAAAGACGTAGCCGTTCGAGACGATCTGGTCCAGCGGCAGGGCGGCCAACACGTGGCGATGAAAGCACTTGAAACCGCCGGTCAGGTCTCGGTACGGCAAGCCGAGAATCAACTGCGCGTACATGTTGCCACCCCGCGAGATCAGGCGCCGCCGCCAGTCCCAGTCTTGCGTCCCGCCGCCCGGGATGTACCGAGAGCCTAGGACCAGATCGCAGGTTTTGGCCTTGTCCAGAAACGCCGGCAAGAACCGCGGCGGGTGGGAAAAATCGCAGTCCATCTCGAAGACAAGCGCGTAGTCCCGGGCCAGCGCCCACTGAAATCCAGCGATGTAGGCCCGCCCCAGCCCTTGCTTTTCCTGGCGGTGCAGCACGTGGACACGGGCGTCAGCCAAAGCCAGCGTGTCAGCCAGCTGCCCAGTGCCATCTGGGCTGTTGTCGTCGATGACCAGAATCTCTACTTGCGGCACGACGCCAAAGATCGCTTCGACCAGCAACGGCAGGTTGTCGCGCTCGTTGTAAGTTGGCACACAAATGAGCGTTTTCGGCGAAGTGTCCAGCCTAAATCCTTGTCGCCGCAGCTAGTAGTGCTCGGTGTAGAACGAGTCGAGCAGACCTTGGTGCTTGTGTGTCACCTCGCGGCGGCGCAACTTCATCGACGGCGTGATCTCGCCCTCCTCGATGCTGAAGTCGCGGTCGAGGATCGCGAATTTCTTGATTGTCTCATAGCTCGCCAGCCCTCGGTTGCGGGCATCTACGTGCTCCTGCAGCAACCGGTACATCTCTGGCTTTTGGGCCAACTCGGCAAAACTAGTCGACCGCACGCCCTGTTGATCTGCCCACTGGGTGACCGCGTATTCGTCGAGCGTCACCAACATCGACAAGAACTTGCGCTTGTCGCCGTAGACCATGCAATTGCTGATAAACGGACAGTTCTTGAAGTGCGCCTCGATATTTTGCGGCGCGATGTTCTTGCCGCCCGCCGTGATGATGATGTCTTTCTTGCGATCGGTGATGCGCAGGTAGCCGTCGCTGTCGATCTCGCCGACGTCGCCGGTGTGCAGCCACCCTTCGCTGTCGAGCGCCAGCGCCGTCGCTTCCGGGTTGTCCAAGTAGCCCAACATCAAGTTGGCGCCGCGAATCAGCACTTCGCCGTCGTCAGCGACGCTGATCTCGACGCCAGTGATCGGCCGCCCGACTGTGCCAATCTTGCACGCACCCGGCTTGTTGACGGTTGCTGCGGCGCAATTCTCAGTCATGCCATAGCCTTCAAAGATCGGCAGGCCGACCGCAAAGAAGAACTCGGCGAGCTCAGGCGACAGCGGCGCGCCACCTGAAATAAAGCCCCGGATGCGACCACCGAACACCGCGGCAATCTTGCGAAACACCAAACGCTGTGCCAGCTCGTGTTGGGCCCGCAGCAGGGCATCAGGCTGCCTGCCGTCCAGTTGCAGCTTGGCGACCCGTTTGCCGATCCGCAGCGCCAAAGCAAAAACATTTTGGCGCACTGGACCGGCGGCCTGCACGCCTGCCATGATCTTGGTGTGCACCTTCTCGAACACCCGCGGCACGCTGGGCATCACCGTCGGTGCCGCTTCGGCCAAATCGGCGATCAGCGTCTCCATCGAGGCTGGAATCGCCATCTCGGTGCGCAGCGCCATGCACACCACGTACACCATCTTGGCGAAGCTGTGGGCGAGCGGCAGGAACAGAAACAGGCAGTCGTCCGGTCGCACATCCAGCGCAGTCGA
This sequence comes from Myxococcales bacterium, assembly GCA_947499075.1. GTDB lineage: Bacteria > Myxococcota_A > UBA9042 > UBA9042 > UBA9042 > SXRM01. The sequence goes on along the minus strand of CANMNA010000004.1, from coordinate 44,625 downwards.
GCAGGCCAGCGCTTCGAACACAAACGCTCCGTGGCTCAGGACTGCGCCTTTGGGCCGACCTGTTGTGCCCGAGGTATACACAATCGTGCACGGATCGCCCGCGTCGATCCCGCCACGGCGATCCGCCAGTACCGTTGCTGGCGTCGCGTCGCCCAAGCGTTCCAAATCAGCGCTGCGGATCAGCCAGTCGAGCGCCGACCCTGGCAAGCCCGGGCCTTGGGCCGCCGCGCCCGGTTGGTCATCCCAGACGATCACCGTTTGCAGTTGCGGTAGCGCTGCGCGATGGCCCGCGAGCTTGGCAACCTGATCATGGCTCTCGACAAAAGCGAAGCGAATTGCCGCGTGCCCCGCCAGCCAGGCCACGTCATCTGCCAACGCGCTGGGGTAAATCGGCACGGTGACACCGCCCGCCAGCACGATCGCCATGTCGGCGAACATCCACTCGCGTCGCGTTGTCGCCGCTATCGCCACGCGCTGCCCTGGTTCCAGGCCCAGCGCAATCAGGCCCAGTGCCCAGCGCGCCGAAATGTCACGCCATTGTTCAAGGGTTGTGGTCTGCCAGCGCCCGGCCACTTTGCAGCGCAAGATGACCTTGTCCGGCGCCCCGGCAACGGCATTCTCAAACAAATCTACAACGGTGCGGCTAGAATGCACGGGGAACTTCGCGGCGCATCGGGCGTGCACCGCAGCCATTTTCGGCCCTCTGGGCGTCCGCGGCAACCCCGAATCAGTCAAACGCCAAAGTACTTGTGCGGTCGCCAACAGATGCCTACACTTGCGGTCGCAGCGAACCGGCTGCGTACTGGGCCCATGTCGCGCGCATTTCGCCAACTCCTTGTTCATACGCTTGTTCTGGCTTCGGCTGCTGTTGCATCTGGCTGCTCCGGCAATTCCGACGTTGTCGATCGTCTGGGTGACCTCGCCCAGGAGGATCAAAGCTTAGTCAATGAATACACAGTGCAGCAGAGGAATCTCGGCTACCAGATTCAATCGACTGCCGCTCAAGACGATGCGCTTGAGCTGTGCTACGAGATGTGTAACCGCTCGGCGCAAAGCTGCATTCTGTCGAGCAAAGTCTGCGATCTGTCTGCAACGCACCCCAAGAACGAGCCACTGGGCGCCCGCTGCGATGTCACGCGCGAGCGCTGCCGCGATCACCGCAAGAAGGTGCCGCGCCAGTGCCCGTGCGACGTCAGCGCCGGTACTGCAAGCTCGAAATAACTGCTGCTTGAAGCACAGAGTCCCTTTCAGCCGCGATCAATCGACCGGTTGACCCTCGCTTACCACTGCCAATCGTGGCACACTCCTCGGCCCTCGCCGGCCCTGTGCCGGTCCCGTGCGGCTGGAGAATGTGTTTATGGATCGCGTTCGCAACATTGGCATCATCGCCCACGTCGATCACGGCAAGACGACGCTCATCGACCAAATCTTGACCCAAGCCGGCGCGACTGGCCGGACCGGCCTCGCCTACGAGCGAGTCATGGACAGCAACGACCTCGAGCGCGAGCGCGGGATCACCATTTTGGCCAAGAACACCTCGATCAGGTGGAAAGGGCAGGTCATCAACATCGTCGATACGCCCGGCCACGCCGACTTTGGTGGCGAAGTCGAACGCATCCTACGCATGGTCGACTCTGTCTTGTTGCTCGTCGACGCTTGCGAAGGCCCAATGCCGCAGACCCGCTTTGTGCTCAAGAAGTCGCTGGCGTTGGGGCTGCGCCCGATCGTGTGCATCAACAAGATTGACCGGCCTGATCGTCAGGTCAACAAGGTGCTCGATGCCGTGTTCGATCTGTTCGTCGCCCTGGACGCCAAGCCGGAGCAGCTTGATTTTCCGGTGATTTACGCCTCGGGTCGCTCTGGTTACGCCGTCAAAGACGACGGCGATGTCCTCGATGATGATCCAGTCGTGATGGCCGAGAAGCAAAAAGGCAAGGACTTGGGGCCGCTGCTCGACATGATCATGGAACACGTCCAGCCTTGCGAGTTCGAACTCGAGGCGCCGGCACAGTTTCAGGTGGCGACGCTGGACCGCAATGATTTTCTCGGCCGCATCGCGATCGGCCGCATCTACCGTGGCGTCATCAAGAAGGGCGACCGCATGATCCAGGTGCGCTTGGACGGCTCGACCCAACCGCTGCGTATCGTCAAGCTGATGGGCTTTTTGGGGACAGAGCGTATCGACGTCGAGATGGCCCAAGCCGGCGACATCATTGCACTGGCTGGCGTGGGCGACGTGACAGTCGGCGAGACGCTGTGCGCCGAAGGCTCGATCGAGCCGATGCCGGTGATTCCGGTCGATGAGCCGACGCTGTCGATGGACTTCATCGTCAACAACTCGCCATTTGCGGGCAAAGACGGCAAGTTCGTGACCACCCGCCACGTGCGCGAGCGGCTGTACAAGGAGCTGGAATCCAACGTGTCACTGCGGATTGAAGACACCGAAAGCCCAGACTCGATCAAAGTGTTCGGGCGGGGCACACTCAGCCTGTCGATTTTGATCGAGACCATGCGCCGCGAAGGCTACGAGCTGCAGGTCAGCCAGCCGCGCGTGATCGTCAAAAAGGATGCGCAGGGCCACAAGTTGGAGCCGGTGGAAGACGTTGTGTGCGAGTGCGCCGAGCCCTACGCCGGCATCGTGATCGACAAGTTATCCCAGCGTGGTGCCGACTTGCGCAACATGAGTGTCGAGGACGATGGCACAACGCGCATGGAGTTCCGCTGCCCGTCGCGCGGCTTGATCGGCTACCGCTCGCAATTCCTCACCGACACCCGCGGCACCGGCGTGCTGTACCACACGTTTGCCGAATTCGGCCCCTGGCGCGGCGAGATCCGGCGGCGCCAGAACGGTGCACTTGTCGCCCTTGAGTTGGGCGTCACCACCCAATACGGCATCTTCAACTTGCAGGACCGTGGCGCGTTCTTCGTCGGACCGGGCAGCGATGTCTACGAGGGTCAGGTCATCGGCATCCACAACCGCGACAACGACTTGGTGATCAATGCTGGTCGCGAGAAGAAGCTGACCAACATCCGCTCTGCGGGTGCCGACGAAAAACTCTTGCTGACGCCGGTCAAGAAGCTGACGTTGGAAGAAGCGCTGGAGTTCATCGACGACGATGAGCTGGTCGAGGTCACGCCCAAGTCGCTGCGCATTCGCAAGCGCTACCTGCGCGAGTCAGACCGCAAGCGCTATGACAAGGTGTCGGCGGCGGCGAACTAGCCACTGGCTTGACCCGGGCAGCGACCGGCCTATCCTGATCTCCACACCCGCACGTTGTTGCGGCATTTGGGGCCAGATGTCTCAGTTCGATCTTGATCAAGGCCAGCCTTGGACCGGCGACGGCAGTGTAGCGACCACCGCGCGCACCGAAATGGCCGCGCGCTTCATGAACCAAGTCTTCGGTTGGATGGGCGGCGCCTTGGCGCTGTCAGGCGCCATCGCCATGGCCGTGCTCAGCTCCCCTGCGCTGTTGGAAGCTGCACTTCGGCTGTACATTCCGCTGATCATTGTGGAGTTCGTGACGGTCATCGCGCTTTCGGCGGGCATCCGCAAGATGTCGGGCACGGTGGCCGCCGGTGCGTTCCTGTTCTATGCCGCGCTCAGTGGCGTGACCTTTGCGCCCATCTTGCTGATGTACACGGGTGCCTCAGTGGCGCAAGTGTTCTTCGTGACAGCGGGAACGTTTACGGCGATGGCGGTGGTCGGCGCGGTGACCAAGAAGGACCTGACGGGCATGGGCTCGTTTCTGATGATGGGCCTGTTTGCGATCATCATCGCAGCCGTGGTCAACATGTTCCTGGCGTCGTCTGCCTTGCAGTTCGCGATCAGTGTTTTGGGCGCACTCATCTTCACGGGCTTGACGGCCTATGATGTGCAGAAGTTCAAGCAAATGGGGTATATGGGATTTTCCAACCCGGAACAGCGCCGCAAGACCGCGCTCATCGGAGCTTTGAACCTGTATCTCGACTTCATCAATCTTTTCCTGTCGTTGCTGCGTATTTTCGGCAGCCGTCGCTGAACCGGCCGCCACTGCAGCTGGTCGGGCCCCGCTAGCGCTCCTGTTCGCCACTGGCCTATGCTGCCGCGCACGCTGGCCGGCAGGATGGTGCGAGCAGGCCACAGCGTGAAGCGGCAACCAAGCGCCGCGGGGCAGAACAGCCATGCAAGCAAGAATGTGTATGGCCTCGATCGCGCTGGCCTGTGGCGCCTGTGCGACCAGCGCCGGGTCATCAACGGGCTCTGGTGGGGCGGTCGACGTCGGTGCCGCCGACACTACCGCGACCAGCGACGCGGCAAGCCCAGCAGACTCCGCCCAAGCCGATGCCACAGTCGCTGCGATTGGGCCAACGTATCATGTCGACATCAAACAGATCCTGGCTTTGCGCTGTACCGGATGCCACACCAGCGGCGGCGTCGGGCCCTTTGGCTTGGACAACTACGCGATGGCCAAGGCGATGGCTGGCAGCGGTGTCACTGCCATCGACGAGCGGCGCATGCCGCCGTGGAGCGCTTGGGATACACCGAGTTGCAAGCCACTGCGAGGCTGGAAGCATGACCTTCGCCTGACCGCCGCTGAGCGCAAGGCCCTGGGCGACTGGACCGCCAACGGCTCACCCGAAGGTGATTCAGCCTCAGCCAAGCCGATCGCCCCTGGACCGTCGCTCAACCTCAGCGCTCCTGATGTCACCGCTGCTCCCAAGGCGCCTTACGTTGCCTCCGGGGCCAAAGACCAAATGCGCTGCTTTGTGCTCGACGCGCAGCTGGATCAGAAGCGTTACCTCAACGGCACGCAGGTCCTGCCGGGCAATCCGCTGGTTGTCCACCATGTGCTGCTGTTTGTCGACCCCAACAACAGCTCGGCCAAGCTTGCCAACAAGGACGGTCAGTATGACTGCTTCGGTTCGCCCGGCTTGGATCAACAGGGCAACTTGATCGCGGCGTGGGCACCGGGGTCGGTGCCAATGCAATTCCCAGAGGGCATGGGTGCCGAGCTCCCCAAAGGCAGCAAGATCGTGATGCAGGTCCACTACCACCCCAATGGCGGCGTGGCGGCCAGTGATCTCACCAAGGTGCAACTGCGCTACGTCAAAGGTGAGCCGACGATGCTGGGTGACACGGTGCTGATTGGCAACGCTCCGAGTGGCCAAAACGGTGAAGGCCTGCTGCCCGGGCCCAACGACAGCGGTGGCAAGCCGCAGTTTGTCATTCCGGCCAACGTCAAGGATCACACCGAAGAGATGCTGTTCACAATTCCTGCGGCCATGAACGGCAAAGCCATGCCGCAGCTCAAGATTTACGCGGTCGGCACCCACATGCACTACGTCGGGCGGTCGATGCAAATTTCCGTCGAGCGATCGCCGCCCAAGGCGCCCTGTACCGAGGCTGTGCTGGGCCCGTTGGGCGACTGCCTGCAGAAAGCCTGTCCGGGCAAGGCCGGCATGGAACTGGCCATGTGTGCGCAGGCTGCGTGCAAAGGCGAAGTGGCGGCCATTGACGGCCTGTGTGGCGAGTGCCTTCAGAAACAGGTCATCAAAGGCACCCCGCAGGATCAAATAGGAGCGGCGTGCACTGCAGTCCCGCCTGGCGTGACGACTGGCCCCGCTCAAGAGTGTCTGCTGGAGACACCCAATTGGGACTTCAATTGGCAGCGCATCTATGTCTACGACACCGCGATCGATCAACTGCCAGTATTGGGCGGTGGCGACAAGCTGCGGCTGAAGTGCACGTATGACAACACGCTAGGCAACCCATTCGTGGCCAAAGCCTTGAAGGATGAGGGCAAGGCCGCCCCAATCACGGTCAAGCTTGGCGAAACGACGCTGGACGAAATGTGTCTGGCTGTGGTGCAAGTCCTGCACTTGCCGGGCAAGTAGAGGACTTCGGTCTCAGAGGGTGTATTCGAAAAGGCCGCCTACGCGGGGCTCGCGAAGACCGAAGACATTCACATTTTCACCGTCAGAATAAATTCTGCGGCTACAGGTAACGGTGTCGGCCTACGCCGACACCCGGCTGGGCACCCGCGCAGGCGGGCGCCGTCACCTGTAGCCTGTAGCCGCGCAATTCAATGCGACGGCGTCCCAAGCCGTCATCAACGCTGCGGGTTTCAGTTGACACAATCGCACACACCCTCTCAGGGCTATCGCTAGAATAGCCGCAAAATCAGGGGCTTGCCGATCTTGCGACCGCCCTGTCTTCGGTCTCTACATCGGACGGGTGCGCGGCGACCTGTTTAATCGGCTGGGTCCGGCGCCAACTGCTGCGCACGGACCCGCCCATCGCCATTTCGCTAGTGACTAGTACCTCGTTTCACCGGTTTTGACCGGTTGCCATGGTCCGGGTAGGGGCGGGCCTCCGCGCCCGCCCGCCAGAGAGGTCCATGCAACGGAGACAGTCAACTGATCGAAATCCCTGTAACGGAGTACTCGTACGGCGACTCCCAAGTTCGCGTTGGGATGGCGGAGTTTTTCCGTCGCCGTACTAGGTTGTTTCGTTTGGAGAAGGGGGCGCGCCGCCCCCTGCGACTCCCGCGGTCGGCCGCATCCGCAGCCTCCAGTACCAGGCTCCAAATTCGCGTTGGTAACCCAACGCGAATTTGGGATCTATGGTACTAGGTCGCAGGACGCTCGCCGCGATCGTTGCGGCGGGCCTCGGCAGCCGGATTGCGCTCGCCGCGGCCACCACCGTCGGAGCCACGGGCTGGGCCGCGATCGCGGCGGTCGTCGCGGCGGTCATCGCGACGCGGCTCGCGCGGTGCCTCGCCACCTTCGCGGGGCCCGGCGCGGCCTTCGAACTTGGGCGCGTTCTCGCCCATCGCTTCGCGGTGCGACAAGCGGACCTTGCCGCGGTCGACCGCAACGACGCGGACCTTGAGCTTGTCGCCCAGTTTGCAAACCGCCGACACGCTCGGCACGTGGCCCTCGGCCAGCTCGGAGATGTGCACCAGGCCATCGGTACCCGGCATGATCCGCACGAAGGCGCCAAAGTCGACGATGCGCACCACTTCGCCTTCGTAGTCCCTGCCAATCTCGGCTTCGGACGTATGCGCCCGAATCATCTCGATGGCCCTCTCGGCGATGTCGGCGTCCACGGCGCCCACGCGCACGGTGCCGTCTTCTTCGATGTCGATCTGTACGCCGGTCGAGGCCTGAATGGCCTTGATGTGCTTGCCGCCCGGGCCGATGAGGTCCTTGATGCGCTCAGGGTTGATGAGGATGGTGTAGATGCGCGGCGCAAACGGCGAAAGCTCGGCGCGCTCGCGGGAGATGACCTTGTCCATCTCGCCCAAGATATGCAGCCGGCCTTCGCGGGCCTGAGCCAGCGCGGTTTCGAGCACTGCGCGATCGAGGCCATCGATCTTGATGTCCATCTGCAGCGCGCTGATGCCCTGACGGTTGCCAATGACCTTGAAGTCCATGTCGCCGAAGTGATCCTCGTCGCCCAAGATGTCGGTCAGCACGCCGATGGCGTCGCCTTCCTTGACCAAGCCCATCGCGACGCCGGCCACGGCGCTTGAGATCGGCACACCGGCGTCCATCAGCGCCAGCGAGGTGCCGCAAACGGTCGCCATCGACGACGAACCGTTAGACTCCAAGATCTCGCTGACGGAGCGGATGACGTAGGGGAACATCTCAAACGAAGGCAACGCCGGCGCGATGCCGCGTTGAGCGAGGTTGCCGTGTCCGATTTCGCGGCGACCTGGACCACGATTTGGCTTGACTTCGCCGGTGGAGAAAGACGGAAAGTTGTAGTGGAGCATGAACTTGCGCTCAGTGTCGCGGGCGTCCATGGTCTCGACTTTCTGCGCATCGTGGCCAGTACCCAGCGTCACAGCGACCAGACCTTGGGTCTCACCGCGGGTGAACAGCGCCGAGCCGTGGGCGCGCTTGAGCGAGCCGACCTCGATCTCGATCTCGCGGACCTGATCCAAGGCCCGGCCATCGAGCCGAATGCGGTCGAACGCGATCTGCTTGCGGCAGATCTCATCTTTGAAGCTGGAGACGATCTCCTTGATCGCTTCTTCCTGGCCCGGGAAGCGCCCGATGAGCGCGCTAACGGCGTGCTTCTTGACCAAGCTGGCCGCTGCATAGCGCTCCTGCTTGGCGCGAATCGCGATCGACGCCTTGGTCTCTTCATAGGCCACTGCACGGCACGCGGCGACCAGCTCAGGATCCTGCGTCGGTGACACGAACGTGTACTTGGGCTTGCCAATCTTGGCGGCCAAGTCGGTGATCGCTTGCACCACGGGCTTGAGCTGGGCCTCGCCGAACAGCAGGGCCTCGATCATCAGGGTCTCAGACACGAAGTTGGCGCCAGCCTCGACCATCACGATGCCGCTGGGGCCGACCACGATGAACAGGTCGAGATCGGACTCTGCGCGCTCAGCCTTGGTCGGGTTGCACACCAGTTGGCCATTGACGTGACCGACCCGGGCCGCAGCGATGGGGCCTGCCCACGGAATGTCCGAGATGGCCAAAGCTGCCGAGCAGCCGTTGACCGCCAACACAACGGAGTCGTTGATCTTGTCGTACGACAACACCAGTGCGTTGACTTGGGTCTCCGCTTGGAAGCCCTCTGGAAACAGCGGACGGCACGGCCGATCGATGATGCGGCTGGCCAGAATTTCGTGCTCGCCTTGGCGCGCCTCACGGCGGAAATAGCTGCCCGGAACCCGGCCGGCCGCGTACATCTTTTCGACGTAGTCGCAGGACAGCGGAAAGAACTGGGCGCCCACTTTGTTGGTCAACGTCGACACTGCCGTGCACAGCACCGAGGTGTCGCCCATGCTGATCAGCACAGAACCATTGGCTTGCTTGGCCACCTTGCCGGTGTCCAGCGTCATGGTCTTGTCGCCGATTTGGATGTCAGTCTTGAGATGATTAGGAAAAAGGCTCATTTCGAATTCTCAGTTGCCCGGCCGTCGTGGCCGAGCGATGGGCGGATCTCGCCCGTTGATGGTGACGCACTACAAAGAGAGGTGGCGGACGGCGACTTGGCACGTCCAGCGCGGGATCCCTTGCGGGTCGATGCACACCCACCTTTGCAGATGCGTGCACCGTGTCACGAAGGGAGAGTTGGCGCTGGCGAGCCCGAGCTACAGCCGTGCCAATCGTGTTGCCCATGCATCTGCCAACGTGACAGAGCGGCAGGCGCGACGACCGTGGGCAGATAGCTACTTGCGCAGGTCGAACTTGACCAGGATCGCCTTGTACCGCACGACATCGCAGCGGTGCACGTAGTCGAGCAAGCCGCGGCGTTGACTCACTAGGCGCAGCAAGCCGCGCCGGCTGTGGTGGTCTTTGGGGTTAACCTTGAAGTGCTCAGTCAGGTAGGTGATCCGCTCGGTCAACAGACCGATTTGAACCTCGGGCGAGCCCGTGTCTGCCGGATGCGTGCCATTGGCCTGCACGATTGCGGCTTTTTGGAATGCGAGAAGCGCCATTGTCTTGCTGTCCTTGTTGCGGCGGTCGGCGGGCGTCGCGCTATGCGGGCAGGCCGGGCGGCGATTTGCGGTGGTAAAGAGGGGCGAAATTGCGCTGCGAAGAAGCCTTCTGCCGTGAATTCCCCCGGACACCGCGTCTTCGGGGTGTCCTGCTAAGGCGCGGCATGTTAAAGGCCTCTGGTCCACATGTCAACAGAAAATTCGGCTATTTGGGCTCGACCCGCACCGCCGTGTGCGCAAACCCGCGCACCACGGTTGCCTGGCCATCGGCGACATCTACAATCGCCACCAGCTCCTGATCGACAACGGCAACCGCAAGCCCCGATACGGCATGCGCCACTGAAGGCGTCTTGCCCTGCCGCAGCATCAGCGCAGTCTGTGGGTCAACCTGCAATGCGGGCAGGAGTCGTCCGATGGCTGTGCGCAGGTCCAGCGCCAGATCCGCAAAGGCCGCGCACGGCTGCTGGATCAGCGCCTCGAGTGCCAGCGCATCGGGCAACGCAAACCCAGAGCCGGCTGTCCGCCGCAGCGCCACGACATGACCCAGCGTCCCCAAGGCCAGCGCGAGGTCACGCGCCAACGCGCGTACGTAGAAGCCCGAGCCACATGTCACTTCCAGTTGCAGCGCAGGACCATCCAGATCCATCACCCGAGCTCGGTGCAGCATGACCTGCCGCGGGGCGCGATCCACGGTCTCGCCGCGCCGCACCCGCTGATGATCGCGCACACCATCTTGCTGCAGCGCGCTGACTTGCGGCGGCACTTGGGCCATAGCGCCCTGCCAGCTGTCCAAGATCGCTTGAATCTGCGCCAGCGACAGGCTGTCGGGCACGGGCGCCGTCGCCACGATCGCGCTTGCTGCATCATCGCTCACCGTCGCAGCACCCAGCGCGATCGTGACCTCGTAGGTCTTGGCTGCGTCCTGCAGCCAGCGAATCAGCTTGGTCGCCTCGCCGACCGCGACCACGAGAATGCCGCTGGCTTGGGGATCGAGCGTGCCGGCATGGCCAGCCGAGCGCACGCCAAGCCAGCGGTTGATGCGGTTGACGACAGCGCGGCTGGTGCATCCCAGCGGCTTGTCGATGACCAAAACGCCGGTGAGTTCAGGATCGCTAGTCGTCAGTCGGGGCATCCTCTGCCGGTTCAGGCTCGGCAGCGGCGGCGTCAGCCTTCTCGGCGGAAAGCAACACGCGGATGCGCTCCATCTGAATGGCGTCGCGGTCGAAATGAAACGCCACTTGCGGCCGCCCGCGCAGCTGCAGGGTTTCCTGCAGTGTGCGCGACAAGAAGGGGCCCACGCGCTCAAACAGCTCTTGGTACGCCTTGCCGGGCTCGCCGCCCTGCTGCAGCACGAACTGCACGCGCAAGTGGCCCAGGTCTGCCGACAACCGACCGCCGGTGACCTTGATCTGCTGGGCCAACTGGCTGCGGATCTCGTAATTCAGCAGACGCTCGACCTCGTCGAGCATCAGGTGCTCCATGCGACCGGCACGGGTGAAGCTGGGCTGACGTCGCATCGTGGCGGTCTCAGGCTAGACGCCGCTCAGTTCGCGCGGCATCTACGATGGATAAAACGTGACCAGTTAGGCCGGTGCTGCCGACTGTCCGCGGCGGTCAGCTGGATCAGCCTTGAGCTTGCGCGGAATTTTCTTGAGCTCGTAGCACTGCACGATGTCACCGACCACAAACTTGGTGAAGCCGGTGATGCCGATGCCGCAGTCGTAGCCCTGCGCGACTTCTTTGACGTCGTCTTTGAAGCGCCGCAGCGAAGCGAATTCGCCGTCGTGCACGACATCTTTGCCACGCAAGACCCGCAGCCGCTGATTGCGCTGAAGGACACCGTCGGTGACATTGCTGCCGGCGATGACGCCGAGCTTGGGCACGCTAAAGACCTGCCGAATCTCGGCGTGACCCAACACCACTTCTTCGATGATCGGGGTCAGCATGCCTTCGAGCATCGACGTCACGTCGTCGATCGCGTCGTAGATCACCGAATACTGGCGAATCTGCACGCCGAGCTCATCGGCCAACCGCTTGCCCTTGGCTTCCGGCTTGACGTTGAACGCTATGACCACGCCCTTGGTTGTGGCGCCCAAGTTGATGTCGCCCTCGGTCACACCGCCCACCGCAGCATGGAGCACGCGGACTTTGACCTCCTCGTGCTCGATCTTGGAGAGCGCCTGCTTGAGGGCCTCGGCCGAGCCGTGCACGTCGGCCTTGACGATCAGGTTGAGCTCCTTCTGCTGCACATCGCCGACCGGGCCGAACATGTCTTCGATGGTCCGCTTGGAGGTCTTCAGGGCCTCGCGCTCGCGGCCTTTCTCGATGCGGTGCTCGACGATCGCCTTGGCCTTCTTCTCGTCGGCCACGATGTAGAATTCGTCGCCCGCGACCGTCACGTGATCGAAGCCAATCACCTCAACTGGGGTCGATGGGCCCGCAATCTCAACGGGCTTGCCGAGATCGCTCATCATTGCCCGCACGCGGCAATACTGCGAGCCGGCAACGATGTACTGACCCTTCCTGAGCGTGCCGGCCTGGACCAACAGGGTTGCTACCGGACCCCGGCCGCGCTCCAGACGCGACTCGATCACCAAACCGCGCGCGTCGCACTCGGCGTTGGCCTTGAGCTCGAGCAGATCGGCCTGCAACGCCAGCATTTCCAGCATCTTGTCGATGTTCTTGCCGGTCTTGGCCGACACTTCGACAAAGATGGTGTCGCCGCCCCACTCTTCTGCGACCACGCCTTGATCGGCGAGCTCACGCCGGACTTTGTCGATGTCGGCGCCTGGCTTGTCGATCTTGTTGACTGCCACCACGATCGGCACCTTAGCGGCCTTGGCATGGTTGATCGCTTCGATGGTCTGCGGCATCACGCCGTCATCGGCTGCGACCACCAGCACCACGACGTCAGTCGCTTTGGCACCGCGGGCGCGCATGGCTGAAAAGGCCTCGTGGCCGGGGGTGTCCAAAAACACCACGCGGCGCTCTTTGCCGTCGTCGAAGTGATCACCTGGCACCTCAGCGACATAGGCGCCAATGTGCTGGGTGATGCCGCCGGCTTCCTTGGCCGCCGTATGCGTCTTGCGGATGGCATCGAGCAGGCTGGTCTTGCCGTGATCGACGTGGCCCATCACGGTAACCACCGGCGACCGCGGCGTCTCGACGCCCAAGACCTCGACTGGCTTTTGCAGGTACTGCTCGAGATCGAAGCCGACATTCTCGACGGTAAAGCCAAAGTCACCCGCAATCAACTCGACGGTGTCGAGATCGAGCGGGTGGTTGACCGTCGCCATCATGCCTAGGCTGAAGAGCTTCTTGATGACTTCGTTGGCCTTGACCGACATCTGGTGGGCCAGGTTGGCCACGGTGATGGTGTCTTCGATGCGCAGATGGCGCTTCTCGGCCTTGGTCGGCGCCGCTGCCACGGCAGCGATGGGTATCGCCTTGCCACCCTTGCCGCCCTTCTTCTTGGCCCGGCCGCGCGCATCGACACCGCCCAGCGACTGCGCGTCGCGGTGACGATCGTAGATGAGCTTGCGGCCGCGGGCGCCGCGCACGTCACCCGCAGGTGCCGCCGGTTCGGCTTCTCGGCCGACGCGTGCGCCAAACTCGTTGGGTGCGCCCGGCGCGGCCGGCGGCTTGACCGCTTCTGGCACGACTGGCTTGGGCGCCGGCTTGGGGGGCAGGTTGGCCAGCGCGTCGGGCATGGCAATGCGCCGTAGCGTCGGCTTGCGCGCCGAACTCGGTGACGCTGCACCAGACTCGATGGCCTTGCCGATGTCTTCCAAGCGCATGCCCGGTTTGATCGCGACAACCGGTTCCGGGACGACGACGGCCTGCTTCTTGGCCGCAGCCTCAGCCGTGGCCCGCGCAATCGCCCGCAACGATGAAGCCGACTCATGCCTTTGCGCAGCCGACCCGGAAGCGCCAGGTTTGGTGCCTGCCGCTTCACTCGCCAGCTTGTCGCTAGCGGTGGCCGCAGCGTCGTCCTCGACGCTAGCCGTGCTGGCCAGGCTGACATCCGCTTCCATGCTGGTCGGGGCAGCGACTTTGGCTGGGGTGTCGTAAACGCGCAGTTGCAGTTCAGGCGGCACATCGAGATCTGACGCCTTGATTCGCTTGATTTTCGGGCTGTTGTCTGGGCCCCGCGGCAGGCGAGTAGGCTCGGCAGTGACGGCGACTGGCGCGTCAGCAGGGGCGACGGCAATGTCGGTACGGACCTGCGCCGCGGGCCCGCTGGCTTCGTGTCCTTGGTCTGCCGCAGTCGCCGGCGTTGGGCCAGCATCGCCGGCGCCCGGCTCAGCGGGTTCGGAGGTGGTGTCGGCTATTTCGTGTGCAGAAACGGTAGCTTTGAGATCGCGCGTTCGCGGCTCAGTGCCAGCCTTGGGCTCGAGATCGCTGCGACCGGTTGTGGCGGCCGTGGCGTCAGCTGCGGCTTTCTCGTCGGCCGCGGCTTGTGCTTCTTGATCTTCACTGGCTGTGGTCCTGCGGCGCACAACCGAAGGCATTTGCTTGGGCGGCTCAACCGGCGTTGCCGCCTGAGTCGCGCGGGAAGCCGCGCTGGCAAACCGCGTGATCTGCGGGGCTTGTGCCACCACAATCACCGGGGCTGCAGCTGGAACAGCCGCCACGTTGCGAAATCGGGTCCGCAACACGGCCGCTTGGGCCCCCTCGAATTGGTTCAGCGTGGGTCGAATGTTGACCTTGCTGGCCATGTCCAACAGGTCGCGATCCCTCAACCCAAGTTCTTTCGCCAATTCTCGAACGCCGATCTTCTGCGACAAAGCCATCACTCCCGCGCACCCTTTGGGTCACGCCTGCGATCGGCGGCATGGGCCCTGGGCCGCGCTGCCGATCGTTGCTCCTGTGCCGACAAACTGCCGGTTCGACCAGACCAGTTGGCGAGCAACTGATCCTGTACTGCCTGCAAGGAGACGAGGAGCTCGTCGCCCGCAGCTTCGCAACGCCGCCGGCGCAGACCCGCTCGCCGAAGCGCTGCGATGTCTGCGATCAGCTTCAGGCCCGTCTGCACCACCGCTTCCGCGGCGCTTGCAGCCTGCCCGAGGCGCCTTGCCCAGTTGGCCAGGCATCGCCCTGACGGGCAGACGTACTGGCGCTTGCCGAGCCGCGCTGGTCCAGCTTGACCTTCAACTACCGAATTGAACGGATGGTTTTGGGCCGAACTGACACTGCCCACGGCGCCACCGGACATTGCCGAGTCGCCGCAGGGGGCAGCATTGTCGCTGGATTCGCGCGCACTGGCAAGCACAGGCTGCGCAATAGCGACAGAGACTGCCCGCCCGCCGATGCGGACCAAATGCCACAGCCCGCCGTGCGCCGATAGCGCAAGCAGCTGTACCAGTGGCGCGCGTCGACGACAGATCGCGCAACTGCGCGCCGGGGCCGCGCCCGCAGGTTCATTGGGCATCGCTGGTTGGGCCTACACGACCGCCGCAGCGGTATCCACATCGGCAGCGGCGGCCGGAGCTTCACCATCTGCCGGCGCATCCTCAGCATGCTCGCTCGTCGCTTCAGGCTCGCTGCTCTCCTCGGCGGGCGCTGGACCTGCCAGCGCTTCGGCTTCGGCACGGGCCGCTGCGGCGGCGTTGTCGGCGATCATGCGCTCTTTGGCCGCGCGCTGCTCCTCGTCGCGACGCTTTTTCACCTCGTGCGCGATTTGCTGGATGTGCATCGCCCGATCTTCGTTGATGCCATGGATCGCCGCGAGGTCCTCTACATGGGCGTTGAGCAAGTTCTCTGGGCTGTGGTAGCCCAGCTTGAACAAGTACGAGATGACCGTTTCGTCCAGATCGGGCACGACCTTGAGGGCCTCGCCGAGCATGTTCTTCATCTCGTTGATCTTGGATTCACTCTGGATGTCGATTTTCCAGCCGACCAACTTGGAGGCCAACCGCACGTTTTGCCCCCGCCGGCCAATCGCCAGGCTGAGCTGATCGTCAGGCACGATCAATTCGATCGTCTGGTTGTCCTCGTCGATCAGCACCCGGCTCACTTCGGCGGGCTGAATGGCGTTGCAGACGAACTTGGCGGTGTCGGGGCTCCACGGCACGATGTCGATTTTTTCGCCTTTCAGTTCCGAAACCACCGCTTGGACACGCGATCCCTTCATGCCGACGCACGCGCCCACCGGATCGACGTCGCTGTCCTTGCTCGCCACCGCGATCTTGGCACGCTCTCCCGGCTCGCGGGCGACCCGCATGATCTTGACGATGCCCTCGTAGATCTCTGGGACTTCCAGCTCAAACAGCTTCTCAATGAGGCGATCGTCGGTGCGCGACAAGATGATCTGCGGCCCGCGTGCCTCGCGCTTGATGTCCTTGACGTAGGCCTGGACCCGATCGCCTGCCCGGTAGGACTCGCGAAACATCTGCTCGCGCACTGGCAGCACGGCTTCGGCGCGTCCGAGGTCGACGATGACGTTGCCGCGCTCAAAACGCCGGACAATGCCCGTGACCAACTCGCCCTTGCGATCCTTGTACTCGTTGAACACCACGTCGCGCTCGGCATCGCGCACCCGCTGCATGATCACCTGCTTGGCAGTCATGGCGGCAATGCGGCCGAACTGCTGACGGGCGGTGCGGATGCCCAAGACGTCGCCGTACTTGCGATCTTCTTCTTCGGCCCGAGCGCGATCGCGGTCGAGGTAGAAAACCTGAAAACCGAGATCGTCGCCAGGCTGGACTTCGCCATCGATGGCTTGGGCGGTCGACATTGGCAGCTGCTTCTCGTAGTCCATCAACTCTTCGTCGGCGACGACCTTCATGTACAGCATGAGCTCGACTTGGCCGTCGTCCTCGTTGTACTTGGGCTCAAGCTCGCGGCCCTGACCGAACACTTTGCGCGCGGCAGACACGATCGCCTGCTCGAGTGCCTCGACGAGGATCGAACGGTCGATGCTCTTTTCTTTCGAGACTTGATCAATGATTTGATTGAGATTGCCGATCATGGAGAACTCCTTGGTACGCGATGCAAATGGAAAATGTCACGATTGTTGAGGGATATCCGTGTCTATGAGGTCCGAATCGTCCTGCACGACTGGGCACTCCGCGGCGAGGCGCTTGCCGATCGCCAGCCACTGCTCAAAAGTCGGCGCCAAGTGCGCCGCAGTCAGCGTGCTCAGCGCGATCTCGCGCACGCCAGTTAGGCCCTTTTTGGCATTGGCTTTGCCGGTCCTGACGTGGACGACCTCGCCGCTAGCCGTGGCGGAAATTGCCGCGATCTCGCCGATCACGGTTTCGCGTTCGCCGTCGACGACCAGCGCAAACTTGGCGTTGGTACCGATGAACCGCGCCATGTCCGCGCCATGGCGCAACGGTCGCTCGCTGCCTGGGCTGCCAACATCGAGCTCGTAATTACCTAGCAGGGCAGGTGGCGCATCAATTTGGGCGCTCAGCGCGCGCGAGACTTCGGCGCACTCGTCCAGCGTGATGCCGCCGCGGCCTGGCATCCGATCGACGAGCAGCTCGATGTGCCAATCGGCACCCACCGGCTTGACGGTGCATCCCACCAGATCGAGCTCGCGCACCACCGTGATCGCCGCCGCTGCCCGTGCGATGGCCGCTGCAGCTTCCAACGGATCGTGCACTGTGCCTTGCTGGGCTACTTCTGGCGCCGTCTTGCGCCCCACCGGCTTCGCAGACGCCGCAGCTTCGCCTGGTCTGGACTTGCGTGCTGCATGTGGGTGCTTGGTCGACACAGAGAGGTCCTCAGTTCAGATGCCTGCGCGACGCGCGTGGAGCCCAGTGCTGCACAGGCGCACAACGACATCGTGTCGCTCACGCTGGCAGGCCACTGCCGGGCAGGCCACTGCCGGGCAGGCCACTGCCGGGCAGGCCACTGCCGGGCAGGCGCTTGCCGAGGCAGACGCTTGCTGCTGACCAGCGGTTCCCGCGGCAGACACCGGGAGTTTGCAGGTTGTTCCTGATGGCTCCGCGGCATCCGCCAATCCGCTGCGCAATCGCCTGACCCCAGTGCAGTAGCGTGGGCTAGCGAAAAGCAGCAGGCCGGAGCCCGCGCTCGCGTCGATGCTGGCGATGCCTCAACCCACAAAGCGGCTTGCTCGAAACAAGCAACGCAAAGGGGCGATGGCCCAGACCAAGGACGCTGCAGAGTGGAGGCGGCACCCGGGATCGAACCGGGGATGGAGGATTTGCAGTCCTCTGCCTTACCGCTTGGCTATGCCGCCATTTCTGCCAACCCAACAGGAAGTCCCGTCGGGCGGCGGTAGGATACGGAGAAAAACGACAGCGTCAAGCCCCGGTCGGGCCCGCGATCCCCCGCTTTGAGCGCATCTCTGCGTCACTGCGTCGCTTCTCTCGCTGCGGCGTACCAGAGTACGCCTCGCTCTTTGAGCTCCTTGTTCCTTGATCTGCATCTCAAATCGGGGGCCGCGGGAGATTTCTGTGGGGAATTTGGGGGGCGAAGCGCGAGCGCTGTCGGTCTACAGCGAAGAGTTTTCGATTCGGAACGCTCCGCCGCAGTGCGAATCGCGTCGAAAGCTGATCGGCGGGCTCATGCGCCGACCGTTGCGCACGAAGACGTGGACCTTGACAGACTCCGTGCGCGGCTCAATGACGTCGGGGAGCACGCGCTCGAGTTGAAACGACCCTGGTCGGGCGGCGTCGGTCAAGTAGTCGCGGGCCCGACCGACAAATGGGGCAAACTTGTAGCGGCGCAAGTCAGTGTCGAGCAGAGGCGAGCCTTGCCGGTCGTGGTGAACCAGAGTCTTGAAGACTTCGAACTGGGCGTCAAAGACTTCGTGGTTGGTAATTTCGGTGTTCAGCGCGACCACGAACAGGGACTCGAGCAGGCCCTTGATCTCCGTGATGCCGTCGGTGCTTGCAGTCGCGGCCACCGCCGATGCAGCAACTGCTGCAACCGGTGCGGCAGCAACCGCGCTACCGGCAAGGCGCGCTTCCAGGGCGGTCACACGCTCTGTCAACGCAGCAACTGCGGCCTGCAGGGCTGTGACCTCGGGTGCAACAGCGGTAGAGGGCAGGGCAGCTTCAGCGCTTGTGGCTTCGGGTACGGCGATGTCGGTCACTTGGGTCCTTGGGGGCGCGTCGGCTATTTGGCCGTCGCCTTGGGGCGCAAAGCGAGGCAACCGATGTAGTCCGCCGCACGCAACAATTGGTAATCGGGCTGAATCTGCGGCTTGGGGTCGCGCTTGGCGATCTTGTCAGCCTGACTCTGCTCTCTAGCGCACTTGCTCAGTTCCGGCAACTCGGTAGCCCAAGGCGAGGGCACGCGGCCTTGCAACGGAACCAGGTGGTTGTTCAAGTTCTCCTCGCGGAACCCGACCGGCATCTTGCCATCGACATGTGGGGCGATTTCGATATCGGGTTGCACGCCGATGACTTGAAGGGTGTAGCCCGACGGTGCGTAGTAGCGGGCAACCGTGAGCTTGATGTAGTAATCGTAATGCAGGCTTGGCTCGTACAGTGTCTGCACGCTGGCCTTGCCAAAGGTGCGCTGGCCGATGACAAGGCCACGGCCGGCATCCTGGAGTGCTGAGGCCACGATCTCCGAAGCGGACGCCGACCCGTCGTTGACCAGCACGACCAGCGGGAAGCTGTAGTCGCTCGCGGCATACGCGGCATTGTGCACCTCTTCGTCCTTGCCGCGGCTGCGCACGCTGACCACCCTGCCTCCTGCTAGAAAGGCGTCGGCGATTTCAATGGCCTTGTTGAGCAAGCCGCCGGAATTGCCGCGCAAATCTAGGATCAGGCCACGGAGCTTGCCGTCCGGCGCCTGCTTGGCCAGCCTGTCGATCATGGAGCGCAAATCCTTGGTACTGTTCGGGATAAATCCGGTCATTTTGACAACCGCCACGCCCGGATAGTCCGGCACTAGCTTGCCGTCGACATTTTTGATCTCGATGTTCTCGCGGGTGATCGCGTACTCGCGCGGGTCCGGTTCACTCTCACGCGTGATGGTCAGCTTGACTTGCGTCGCCCGCGGGCCACGGATCATCTTGACGACCTTGTTCAGCGCCAACCCGGTCACGTCGGTGCCATCGACTTTCTGGATCACGTCGCCCGCCCGCACCCCCGCGCGCCACGCTGGTTTACCCTCCATCGGGTTCTCGACGATGGTCTGATCGTCGCGCTGGGTCAGCACTGCGCCAATTCCTTCAAAGCTCGAATCTTGAGTCTTGTCCGTTGAGTCGTCCCAAGCTTTGCGCGGGATGATCGACGAGTGCGGGTCCAGCGCATAGAGAAAGCCAGACGCTGCTGACTCCCAAGCCCGATTCAAGTCTTGCGGCGGCCTTGGTTTTTCGGATTCCGCCTTGCCAGTCTGTGGACTCGCCGGATCAGGCTTGGGCTCTGGCGGGCGCGGTCCCTCCAGGTTGACTGGCACAGAGGGCTCAGCCCCTGCCGGCACCTTCTCTGCCGATGCCACCTGAGTCGGCTTGGTGGCTGCTTTCTTGGCTTTGGCTTCCACGTTGATTTGCTTGATGCGCTGTGCCACGTAGGCCATCACGCAGTCAAACTGTGGCCGATCAAACGTGACCGCTGACCATGTCGCGTGGTAGGCCTGTGTGCGTGCTTTGGACCGTTCGCGTAGCGTGTTGACCTCGTCATCGGACAACCGGCCCTTCCTGCGGACCGGACGCTTGGCCTTGAGGTAATCGTCAGCAGGCACATGGTGCAGCACAACGCCTCCCAGCTGCAGGCCTTTGCACTGAAACGCCTCAGACTTGCCATCGAGACGCCCTTCTTCGGCTGGCGTTCCAGCGCGGGCTTTGAAGAAAGCTTCCGGCAACAGCTCCTCTCCGGGCTCCAGGCTCAGCAGCGCGAAGTTGGATGCCTCCACCCACGCCATGTGGCGATCGGGCTTGGGGTCGATGTAGTGGACGTCGACGTAATCGAGGACTTCATCGAAGTTGGTCACATCAAACCGTACGCCTTTCCAGTAGTCGCGTTCGTCCTCTTCACCGGCTTCGGCGGCCAGATCGTCGCCCGCGTCATCACCATCGGAACTGCCTCGGTGGTCTGCTGGCCTGGGTCGGCCCGCTGGTAGTGCCCCCGCTGCGCCAGGGGTGCTGTCGGCGACGAGCTCTTCAGAGGCTGGGGACAGTGTCTTGGGCGCGCCAGCAACCGTTGGCATGGCTGTAGGTGTGGCGCCATGTTGCGGCGCTGGCTGAGCCTTGCAGCCGATCGCCAGCGTCAAGGCCAGCAACGCGCAGGTCAGCGCGTGGACACAGGATGGTAGCTTGGGGGTGGTCATCAGGTGGGTGCTCCAGGGTTGCTGGTCTACAGGAAGAAGTGGGTTACAACTGCCCGGTTGGGGTCAGACGGGGGCGCGGCGGCAATTGTCTGATCGCAAGAGATGTTGCCATCCGCTTTGGTAGCCTGTGCGACCCAGTGCCCACTACAGGCCGGTCAGCCAAGCGTGCCAGCCCACACCCGCTCGCGCAAGCGCGCTGTCTGCGCGTCGGCCAGCACGGTACGCAGCTTGCTCGCATCGGGGGAACACGGCCGCAACTGCTGCCGCATTGCTCGGTTGCGGCCAATCGCGTCCAGGGCCCGCGCGCGCACAGCGCTGTCGGGATCTTCCTGAAGGATTGACGTCGCCGCCCGCCAAGCTTGCTCTAGTGTGTCGCGTCGCTTGCACACCAAGAACAAATCTACGCCGGCTTGCAGCCCGCGCCGCACGCAAGCTCCGCTGCCCAACACTTTGGCGATGCCCTGCATTTCCAAGTCGTCGCTGACTATCACGCCGCGATAGCCACATGCGACGCGCAACAGTGGCCCCAGGATCTGCGGCGCCAGCGTGGCCGGCCAGTCGGGATCGATCGCCGGAAAGAGGACGTGCGCTGTCATCACCAGCTGCAGTTGAGGCGCAAGCGCGGTAAACGGAACCAGCTCAATCGCTTGCAACCGCTGCAGGTCGTGGGGCAACACCGGCAAGTCCAGGTGGCTGTCGACGTCGGTGTCGCCGTGACCCGGAAAGTGCTTACCGCAGCCCAGTACGCCCTCCGCCTGCATGCCGCGCAGCAGCGCACCCGCCATGCGGGCCACCTCGTGCGGATCGCGGCTAAACGACCGATCGCCGATGATCGGGTTGTTCGGGTTGGTATCGACATCAAGGATGGGCGCGTAGTCGACGTTGAAGCCCGCGGCGTGCAGCTCGCGGCCCAATTGGTGACCGACCTGGGTGATCAAATCGACGTCGCCGCGCTCGCCCAGCCGGCGCATCGGTGGCCACAGCGAAAACGGTGCCTTGAGCCGCGCCACCGCGCCGCCCTCTTGGTCGACCGAGCAGACCACCGGCAGACCACTGGGCTGCTGCGCAGCGCAGGCGTGAATTGCCTGCGTATGGGCACAGACTTGGTCAAGATCAACGGTGCCCGCCGCGTCGTAGTCAAAATTGCGGCGAAACAAGATGGCGCCACTCAGGCCGCGCCGCAGCATGTCGGCATAATCGGCTGGCACGCTGTCGCCTTCGTAGCCGACTACGAAGAGCTCAAGCGCCAGATCTGCAGCTTGCGCAGCATCCACCGGACCCTGGGTGGCCTTGGTCAACACATCCATGACTTCACCCACTTCACCACGGTCGAGCGGCCGCTGTGGCGCATTGTGCCGCCAAAGAGCAGACCTTGCGAAAAAAACGGCACTGCGAGCAAGCTGTCCCACAGCGCTGGCACTCTACAGAGACGCCTTGAGATGAGATCACAGCGTGCTGCGACCAAGGAGCGGCGAGTCGCCGCAGGCACGAGCTTGCGAGCCACCAAGCGCACAAGCCAGCAGGCGTGACAGGCAACGCCATGACCTCGGGTCATGGCGATCCTGTAGAGCGACTCCCGCTGGCGCCGGGTGATCGCGGGTCGAGAGCGTCGCGCAGCCCATCGCCCATCATGTTGACGGCGGTGACCAAAGCCAGCAGTGCGCCACTCGCCGCAAGCAACAATAGGGGGGCCCGCAGCACCAACGCCGCGCCCTGCTCCAGCATGGCGCCCCACGACGCCGTCCCCTGCGGACCCAAGCCCAAGAAGCTCAAGCTGGCCTCGGCCAACACACCCGTCGCCACTGCCAGCGTACCTTGCACCAGCAATGGTCCCGCCAAGTCCGGCAGCACGTAGTACCAAATGACGTGCCAGTGGCTCGCTCCCAGGCAGCGCGCCGCGACTACCGCATCGGTCTGCCGCGCCTTGTCGGCCAGCGCGCGTGCCAAGCGGGCGTGCCCCGCCCAGCCGGTGGCGGCCAGCGTCACGACCAGAGTTGTCACGCCTGCGCGATCGGTGACAAACACGACGAGCAGCGCGAGCAACACGCCGGGAAAGCACAGCAGCAAGTCAGCCACCCAGCTGATCACCAAGTCGGGCACTCCCCCAAAATAGCCGGCCAAAGTGCCCAGTGCTAGGCCGAGTCCGACTGACAGCGTTGCGAAGCCCACGCCGACCACCAATGCCAGCCGCGAGCCAGCGATGATCTGGGTCGCAATGTCTAGACCTTCGTCGTCAGTGCCTAGCCAGTGCTGCCAGCTTGGCGGCGCCAGCATCTGACCAGCTGTGCCGACATGGACCAAGGGTCCAAACGCGGCCACTAACGCAATGGTGGCCAGCAAGCCGGCGCCAAACCGAAAACTGGGCTGCCGCCATGGCGCCGCCATCGGTCAGGCCTCGACTGCGGGCAGCGACAGCCGCGGATCCAGGCGCCGGGCCGTCCATTGCGTCACGGCCGAGGCCACGATGTACAGCGCGGCGATCACGAGCACACACCCTTGCACGACTGCGTAGTCGCGCGTCGCCACACCGTCGAGCAGCAGCGTGCCCAAGCCTTTGCGTCCAAACACTTTTTCGGTCACCAGCGCGCCACCTAACAGCGCTGCGAGTTGCAGGCCCAGCAAGGTCAGCACAGGCAAGATCGCGTTAGGCAAGGCATGCCGCCACAGAACTCGCCGCTCCGATGCGCCGCGGGCCCGCCACGCCAGCGCCATGTCCGAAGCCAGGGTCTCTAGCAGAGAGGCCCGCAGCAGCCGTGCCAGTCGTCCCGACAACGCAAAGCCAATGACCGCCGCCGGTAGTGCCAGCGAGGCCAGTTCTGACGCCTCGTGGGCCGGCGTTGGCGCCCAACGCAACGCCACCGCGAACACGAGCAGCGCCAGTGGACCGCTGACAAACGCCGGCGTCGACACTGCGAAAAGCGCCGTCAGTCGCCCCATGTGGTCCGGCCAGCGATTTGCGTGCCGCGCCCCGGCGATGCCCAACGGTAGCGCCAAGGTCACTGCAATCGCCAGCGCCGTGAGCGCCAGAGCAGCTGTACTCGGAAATCGCTTCCAAATCAGCGCACTAACTGCTACAGGCTGGCCGGCGACCGCATAGGAGGTGCCCAAGGTGCCATCGGCGATCTCGACCACCATCTGGCCAAATTGCCGGTGCAGCGGCCCATCGAGGTGCAGGCGGTGCCGCAGGGCTGCACGCTCTGCCACCGTTGCTTGCTCACCCAGCAGGTGGTCGACGGGATCTCCAGGCGCTAGGCGCACTGCGCAGAAAACCAGCGCGATCAACCCTAGAATCATCGCAAGGTTGCGCACACTACGCCGAAACAGCGGACCGGCCCATTGGCGCCACGCCGCTGCCAAAGCCTGCTGCATCATGGCCACATTCGGCCGGCGACGCTGGGCCACGGGCTGACTTGGGCTGATCTGTTACCGGTGCTGTTCAACCGCGCCTACTGGCTTCAACCGCGTTTACTGGCTTCAACCGCGTTTACTGGCTTCAACCGCGTTTACTGGCACTTGTTGACCAAGCCTTGCATCGAGGCGTCGTCAAAGCCGGCGTCAATGGCAGCCTGC
Organism: Myxococcales bacterium; assembly: GCA_947499075.1. Lineage (GTDB taxonomy): Bacteria > Myxococcota_A > UBA9042 > UBA9042 > UBA9042 > SXRM01. Next base: position 20,362 of record CANMNA010000004.1, on the reverse strand, counting down.
GCGTACTTGAAGCAATTGCCCTTGTCGCCTTTGCCCCAATACGCCTTGGCCAGCACGGTGTTGGCCTTCTTGAAGCCCTGCTTGAGCGCCTGCTTGGCGCTGGCGATCGCGCGCTCCCAATCCGACGCGCCGAGTGCTTCGCGGGCGTCATCGTACAGTTCCTTGGGCGTCTTGCCTTCAGCTTTGGGCGGCTCTACCTTGGGTGGATCGACTTTGACCTTGCCCGGCTTGGGGTCGACCTGCTTCGGCTCACCTTTCGGCTCACCCTTTGGCTGAGCGGCCTTGGGAGCCTTGCCGCCCTTGAGAATCTTCTTGGCGACCTCAACGATCGACTTGGCACCGTCCTGAAGTGGAGAGCCCTCAGGAGCGCCCGTCTGCACATCGATCGCCAAGTCGAGCGCCTTGGTCGCGTCGGTTTCCAGGAATTTTTCAGATTGATCGAGCTTGCGCTTGAGCGCGACCAGCTTGGTCACTTCGGCGTACTTGGCGGCAATCCGGGCGTTGCCCTGGTTCTGGACCTTGAGCGCCTCGAGCATCGGCAGGGCTTCCTCGTACCGACCCGCTGCGAGCTTGGCGTCGATGGCCGCGAGCATTTCGTCGGTCGAAGCGACCTTGGCTACGGCCGCTGCTTTGTCTCCGTTGGCCTTGTTTGCGGCGGCCTTGTCTCCTGCTGCCTTCTCGCCCGCCAATTTGTCCGCGTCGCCGCCCTTCGCTGCCTCCGGATCGGCGCCTTTGCCCTTACCTGCCGTGTCGCCTTCGGCTTTGCCGGGCGTGTCGCCTTCGGCTTTGCCGGGCGTGTCGCCTTCGGCTTTGCCTGATGAGTCGATTTTGCCTGGCGCGTCAGGCTTGGGCTTGTCTGGCGTTGCGCCGTCCTTTTTGGAGGCCAGCATCACAACGGCGACGATGACGCCGATCAGAATCACGCCAGCCAAGGCGATGCCTAGGACCATGGCGCCATTGCCCTTCTTGCCGCCAGCCGCGGGCGCGACCGAGCCAGACGGGGCCTTTGCGCCCGCAGCCAGAAAGCGCAAGGAAACGTGGCCGAGTTCGACGCGATCGCCGCTGCGGATCTCGGACTTGCTGTACGGTTCGCCGTTGACCTTGATGCCGTTGGCTGAGCCGAGATCGAGCACTTGCCATGTACCGTCGGATAGCCGGGTCAACCGGGCGTGTTCTTTGGAGATCGACCGATGATCGATGACGAGATCGGCATTCTCGCGCACGCGCCCCACGATAACCGGGGTCTTGGTGATGCGCAGCTCAAGGCCGCGCAAATTCTCGGACTCCACGATCAGCCGCGGCTGCGAGGCCTCCGGAATCGCCTGACTGGGCGAACTCGGATCCTTGTTGAGCAGGGCCGAAATATCCGCCAAGTTGACGATCGCGGTTGCACCGTCTGGCGCCTTGCCCTTGCTGGATTGGCCTGCCGTCGCCGCTGCAGGTGCCATCGGCTTGGTGTCGCGGCCGCTGTCACCGGACTCACGCAACGCTGTGTCACGTTTTTCTTCATTGACGAGTTCAAGCTTGTAGTCGCCGACCTCAATGACATCGCCGGGTTGTAGCTCGGTGCGCTCACGCAGCAACAAGTTGTTGAACCGGGTGCCGTAGGTCGCCGCGACGTTCTCAATCCAGATCTGGCTGTTTTTCGCCAGAATCCGGGCGTGCTGCCGTGAGACATTGCGATCAGACAGGCAAATTTGATTGGCATCGTCGCGGCCGATGCTGTACTCGCCGTCTTTGAGCGGGACGTAGTGGGTCCGACCTTCAAAGTCTTGAATTGCGAGCTTGAGCATCGGCGCCAAGGCACTCCTAGCATGTGCCCCAGATCGGCAAGAGGTGCCGCGGGGCCAATCGTCTCGCAGCGTAGCATGGCCACCGCGGCCCGACAAGGATTGGCTCAGGGTCTGCCAATCCGCAGACTGGTAGCCTGTTGCCTGTGGACCCCGGTTGCCCGCTGGCGGTGCCGCGCAGGTAACCGCCCAAATTCCCCACAGAAATCTCCCGGGGCCCCCGATTTGAGATGCGCGGTGCTGGGTCGCTCGCTGCGCTCGACAAGGAACAAGGAACTGAAAGAGCGAGGCGTACTCAGGTACGCCGCAGCGAGAGAAGCGACGCAGTGACGCAGAGATGCGCTCAAAGCGGGGGATCGCGGGCCGCTGGGCCTGTTGACAGGTCGAGACGCCCGGCGCACACAGTCGCCGGCCATGGCACCTGTGCACCGCACCGCGAACGAGGACGAGTTGGCCGTGGCCAGTGGCCAGTGGTTGGCCGCCAACCAGCCGTCGCGGCCGGTGCGTATCGGGTTGCTGCTCAATCCCAAGGCTGGCCGGACCAAGAATGCCCGTGTCCGATCGCGCTTGGCTCAGCTCGTGCCGGCGCCCCACGTCTGGGAAGAGACCCATGATCTGGGGTCGCTGCGCCGGGCGCTGACCACGCTGCTGTGTACCCGAGCGGCCAACGTGCTGGGCATTGTCGGCGGCGACGGCACGGTGCACCACGTCGTCAATGCGCTCATTGGGTTGCGGCGGGAGCTGTTTGGAGAGCACGCCGCCGATGCCCCCACTCCGCGCTTGCTGTTGCTCAATGGAGGCACACTCAACATCGTCGGCCGGACGTGTGCGATTCATGGCCCGCCCCACGAGACGCTGGCAAAATTCCTGCGCTACTTTGACCACGCGCCAGTGTCGCGGGTGCCCGCGCGGCGACTGCCGTTGCTAGAGGTGTCTTGGCAGTACCTCGGCCAGCCGACACCGCCGCGCTTCGGTTTCGTGTTTGGCTCTGAAGTTGCCTACCACGCGATCGAGCTGTACGAGCGCTTCGGCGCGGGCTATGCCGGCCTGCTGCGCTTCATGTCTGAGCTGACCCGCGGCGTGCTGTTGGGCAGCGAGTTGTGGCAGCGCGAAGGATGGAAGTTGGGCCCGTACACCACCCCATTGGTGATCGACGGCCGCAGTTTTGCAGATCACACGGGCGCCGCGGCATGTACGGTCGACCTGACGCTGGCCATCGGCGCAGCTAGGGCGATTCGGCGCCAACTCTACCAACCGGGCTTTTCGGTGCGGGTCATCGAGGCCATGGCGCCGGCTGAGCTGGTGCGGCTGATTCCGGCGATGATGGCCGACCGCCCGCAGCGCGGCATTGTCGATGTGGACAGCGCCGAGTTGCTGCGGACTTCTGGGCCCTACACCATGGACGGCGAGTTGTTTCACCAGCCGGATGCGCTTGCGGAGCGCCTGCCGCTCCAGGTCAAACTCGCCGATTTCCGATTGCACGCCGTTCCAGGCGAGTGGACCGCGGACGAGTGGTAGCTGGCTGGCGCGCGGACGCAACAGCGAACCAAAAAGCCCAAACTCCCCACAGAAATCTCCCGCGGTCCCCGATTTGAGATGCGGATCAAGGAGCAAGGAGCTAAGAGCGAGGCGTACTGAGGTGCGCCGCAGCGAGAGAAGCGACGCAGTGACGCAGAGATGCGCTCAAAGCGGGGGACCGCGGAAAGGCGCTTGCGGACACCGGTGTTCACGGGTACCCTAAAGCGATCTGCGCGCGCCGGGCTCTGGCCCCAGATCTTCGCCACGCACTTCGGAGAACGCAATGAATCTTTCAAATTGCTCGCCAATTGGTCGCTCTGCCAGGACCGTGGCGTGGGCCGCGCTCGCATGCCTGTATGCGGCCGCGTGCAGCAACGACACCGGCAATGGCGTGAAAGGCACCAACGATAGCGCATCGACCGGCGGCGGCGGCGAGGTGGTGAGCGCAGATAGCCTGACGACAGAGACCGTTGGCGGCACCGACGGCGACACCGGCGTTGGCGATGACAAGGGCGGCACCGGCAGCGAAACGGCTACGCCTGACGGCACCGTTGGTGACACCGGCACCGACACCCCTGGCGAAGATGTCCAAATCGGCCCAGACGGCGTCCTCATCGACACTGGACCCGACACTGGCAAGGACACCAGCGGTGGCGATACGCTTGCCAAACCCGACGGCACCGCGACCGCTGGCGACGACTTCAAAGAATTGTTGGTCAAGATTCTCGGCCCTTCCGGCCGAGAGTGGATTCAGAGTGCCGGCGCCAACACCCAGCTCTCCGGCGTCGCGTTCGGCAATCCGGACCAGATCTCGTGGGCTAGCGCCAACGGCAAAACTGGCACCATCACCGCCAAGAAGAATTGGCAGTCGTCGGTGATCACTTTGGACGAGGGCGACAACCACCTCACCGTGACCGCCAAGAAGGGTGACAAGATCGTCACCGATACTGTGCACATCACCTACAACCCGGTTTTCTCCTTTGAGGGTGCTCCCGAAATCACCCCCAACGTGTTGTTCGTCAAAGAGAATGCTAAGCTAGTCGTGCACTTCTCGGCCGCCGGCGCTGTGCCCGGCAGCGACGGCAAGAGCGTCATCAACCCGACGACCATTCAGTTGGTTGAGGTCGACAGCAACGGCAAACCGGTCGCTGGCGGCATCGTCCAAAACCTGGTCGACAGCGGTCAGGGTGGCAACTGCGACGACGTGCAGAAAGACGCCGTGTTTTCTCAGTGCTTGAACCTGACGCCACAGGACCCCAAGACCAAGTACTTTCGGGTCAAGGCCAACGTCGACGTCGGCATCAAGCAATACGAAGCGTGGTCGGCCGTCGCTGTTGTCGACGTGGTTGCGCGGTTCGACAAGGCATTGTGCAATCAAATCGTTAACTTGCAGTCTAAGACCAAGTCTGAGTACCAAGCCGCTGTCGAAAAAGGCACAGACTGGAAGCAAGCACAAGCCGACGCCATTGCCGCGCTCAAGGGCGACTCAACGGTTGCTGATGCCGGTCCTGCATCCGGCAACGGCTTCGGCGTCTGGGTGCGCTACAAAACCGGCCAGTTGGGCGCGCTCAATCTTGCTCCCGACGGCCTGCGGGCCGGCAGTGACGCCGGCCCTGGTCCGGGCGCCGCCCTACCGAGCTACAGCGTCGGCGCGCGCCGGGCACTGGCATTGGCCCCGTTTCAGTCAGAATTCTCCAAGTACGGCGGCGACGAAGCCGACAAGTTTGGCGCTGACCTCAAGGGCAAGCAGTGCCCACCGTACGTCGTCGATGCTGCAACCGGTTCGCAAGCCTACTTGCGCTGGTACCGCGAAATGGCGAACTACGGCATGGTCGCCATCAGCGGCCACGGCGAAGTGCTGTTCGGCAACATGGACGCGGCAGCCTACAAGGACTTGAACTGGGAACACCAGGGCGCACAGGAAGTGATTTTTTCAGGTGAACCCGTCAATTGCAACGCACTTTCGTCGTCTAACGGCAGCTGCAACCAGCAGGGCACCGGCTGCCCGACCGGCGAGACGTGCGTGAAAACCTCGCTTGCGGGTGGCGTCTGCGTTGACAGCACCCAGGCCGACCTGATGCTTGGCCGTGCAGTCATCGGTGATGCCACCTATGGGTTCGTACCGTCGTTCCTCAAGCACCACTTGGTCAGCCCATTTCCCCAATCGATCATCTATCTGGGCGCGTGCCGCTCGATGTACAACGGCTCGATGGCGGTCACGCTTTGGGGCAACGGCGCGGCATCGGTAGTTGGCTTCTCAGACTACGTCAACTCGGATTATGCCTACCAGCAAGGCGCGGCCTACCTGAGCGGCGCGCCCGACCAAGGTGGTACCAAGGGCTTGGTCAATGGCCAGAGCACCATCCAAGCCTTGCCGAACAGCAGCGGCGACCCGAAGTACGGCGGACGCTTGCGCCACGTTGGCATCGACGAGTCCAACCTGAAGAGCCAAGCGCTCATCAACCCATCGTGGGATGGTGGCAGTTTGACTGGATGGAAACCGATCGGCGACGGCCGTGTCGTCTCTCGCTTGGGCGTGACGATTCCGGTGGCCGGCAAGTACATGGGCATCATCTCCACCGGCTTGGGCTTTACGGCCCAAAACGGTTCGCTCACCCAGCCGTTCTGTGTCGACAAAGCCCAAACTGAGCTGTGCTTTTACTGGAAATTCTACAGCGAGGAGTTCAAAGAGTGGTGCGGCTCGCAGTTCATGGACACGTTTACGGCGACGCTGAAGACCGACGCCAATCAGGTCACCATGACCAACGTTTACATCGACTCGCTGTGCCCTTATGACTGCGAAGGTAAATCGCCTTGCGAGCCCGGTTCACCAACCTGCAAGTGTGGCAAGGACTGGAAAGGCCTGTCGCCGTCTGACGCCATTTTCGATCAAGGCGGCGTGTTCATGACACCGTGGCAGAAGCAGTGTCAGGACATCACGCCCTTGGCTGGCACTGAGAAGAAAGTCGACCTGACGTTCTTCGCCACCGATAAGGGCGACTCGATCTACGACACTGTGATCTTGCTTGACGAAGTGACCGTGAAATAGGCCCAACGCCTGTCGCGGCCCACATTTCGCCGCGCGGCCGAGAGACATCCATGAAAATCGCACGCTATGTACGGCGGTCGGCCTGCTTGCTGGCAGTTGTTGCCTTGGCTCTAGGGTGTGCCTCGCCTGGACAGGGTGCTGTGGGTGCTGCGCCCGCAACCGGTCAGGACGCCTTGGTATTTGATGCCAAGCAGGCGGGCGACGGCACCTCGACAGCCAAAGACAGCAGCGGCGATAGCACAGTCAGCAAGGTTGTAGGCGGCGCCACCGTGACCTTGGCTTTTGAGGTCGACGACAGCGCCAACAAGACCTTTGCCGACGGTGAGATCGTCTGGACTGGCTCATTCGCGTGGGACAGCAAGACCAATACCGTTGTGTACGCAACCAGTTGGCTGCCTACCGATGGCCCCTACCCGGCGCTGTACGACGATGGTCCCATCAGCGCCAAGGGCCACGAGCACGAGGGCGCGACGAAGGGCGACCACATCTTCTCGACCCAAGTCCAATTCGTCGCAGCCGCAGACGCGACGTTCGAATACGGCGCGCTCAACGAGCTCGGCAATTGGATGTGGATCGGCGCCAACGGGCAGATCGCCGTCAAGCAGGGCCAAACCGGCGTCGTTGCGTTTCCGGGTATCAAGTTGGCCAAGCACGGGGCGCTCGACCTGAAGGTGGCGCTCGACATGGCCAAGCTCAACACCAAGTTTGCCAAGTGGAACCTCAAGGATTACGCGCTGTTTATCAAGGGTTCGATGAACATGTGGACGCCGATTCAGCTCTTGGACGACGGCGCCAAAGGCGACGACAAGGCTGGCGATGGCGTCGTGACCTACCAGCACAAGCTCAATTTGGGCAAGCACGACGGCGGCTTGAACCCCGCAGACGAATCACAGTTCATTTTTGTGGCGACCCTAGGAGACCAATTGCCCGATGCTGGCTTGGAGTACAAGGGCGCTACCGAAGCCTTCAAAGATGGCATACAGGCATGGACCAACACCGGCAGCGGCGGCGTCTGGGTCAGCGTGCCCGTGGTCTTGGCCAAAGACAGCAAGGGTAAATTCATGAATACCGCCGTGATAATCCCAGGCTCGGCCAGCGGCGGTGGATGCACGCCCGTGTGCAAGGTCGGCCAGAATTGCACTGACGGCAAGTGTGTCACGCCAGCGACGCCGTGCAACCCGCCGTGTATCAAAGGGCAATTGTGTGAAGCCGGCAAGTGCGTGGTGCCGCAGAGCAAGCCCATCGTGACCAGCGTCGCCCCGTCCAAGGGCAGCAGCGACGGCGGCGACAGCGTGACCATCGTGGGCAGCGATTTCGGACCTGGGGCGATCGTCCGCTTTGACAAAGCGGCGGCAAGCGAGATCGACGTCGCCGGCGATGGCAAGTTTCTGACCTGCAAGACACCAGCCCATGCGCTGGGTTTGGTTAGCGTAGAAGTGGAGAATGTCGACGGTGGCAAGGGCGTCTTGGCGGACGGTTTTAGCTACCAACCGCCGCCAAAGCCCACTGTGGCGCTGCAGGGCCTGCCGCCCCAGAGCAAGCTGCCGGTCGACACCGAGTTTACCTTGGCGGCGCTGGTGACGATCGTGGGCGTGACGGCAGCGCCGGGCATCACTCCTGATCTGATGGTCTTTGGCGGCATCGGTCCGGCGGGCAGCGATCCGGAGAAGGCCGTCGACAAATTCACATGGAAACAGGCGACTTTCTTGGAGGAGGACGCAGCCGGAGGCGAGCGCTTTATTGCCCAGCTGCCCGGGCAGCCCAAAGGCAACTATGCGGCGGCGGTGCGGGCCAACTGGAAAGCTACAACGGTTTACAGCCTGACAGCGCCCATTGCCGTGCTCGACCCCAAGGACTTGCCGTCGACGTTGACCGCAATTAGCCCTGTGTTCCTGCCCTATAGCGGTGGCACACTCAAGCTGTTCGGTGTCAACCTGCAAGGCGACGCCAGCGTGGTGTTTGCGCCTGCTACAGGTGCGAAAATTGCCGCAACGGCGGTCAAAGTCGTCGCGGGTGGCCTCGAAGTGACGGTGCCCGCGCTGCCCATGGGCAGTGTCGACGTTGCCCTCAAGACCGCGGCGGGCGTTGACTTGACGCTGCCCAAAGCGCTGGACGTGGTGCCGATCGCCACGATTGCCATCGATGGGGCGCTCGCCACCAAGTGGCCTGCGGCGACCAAGCTTGCCACCAACAGCGTGGTCACGGCGTGGGGACCTGGCAAGAATGAGCTGCAGAGCTTGTTCGTCGCCTACGACAAAGACAAGCTTTATCTAGCGATTCAAGGTACTTGCGAACCTGTCAATGCCGTCGTGGCGTACCTTGATGTGGACTACGGCAACGTCTCCGGCGTCAACAGTCCGCTGGATTTGAAAGACAACACCGGCGCTGTCGACGACGCCATCAGCGGCGTGCTCAAGGCTGGCAACATGATGGTAGGGCTAGATTTCGCCTTTGCATCTGTCGGCATGGCGGCATTTGACGGCAGCGACTTGGCTAAATCACTCAGTGCTGGTTGGCGTAGCTTGGCCAAGCCCACTGATCTGGCGTGGCTCAATGGACCGGTGCTCAGTTCAGCCAATGCAATTGAGGCCAGCATCTCTCTGAAGACCCTGTATCCGCAGGGGATTCCAGCAACAGGCGCCTATTTGCAGATTCTAGTTGCGCTGGTCAACGCCAACGGTTCGTCGGCGAGCAACCAGTTTCTGCCCGAACAAAAGGCCCAAGCAGATGCCCAGACTTTCACGGTGATGCAGACTGTGCGCATTTACCCAGTGCCGTAGTTGAGTATGCACCTGTTGTTGCTGGATAATTACGATTCGTTCACTTGGAACTTGCACGACTTGCTCGTACAAGCTGGTTGGGCAGAAGGGCTGGCGCTGACGCTCGACGTGGTTCGCAACGACCACAAGACCGTGCCGGAGTTGCTTGACGCCCAATATTCGGGTGTGGTGATTTCTCCTGGACCCAACGCGCCAGATCAGGCGGGCGTGTGCATGCCGTTGATTCGGGCGGTGCTCGGCAAGGTCCCGATATTTGGGGTTTGTTTGGGTCACCAAGCAATCGCGCAAGTGCTCGGTGGCCACATTGTGCGCGCGAGTGCGCCGGTCCATGGCAAGGTGGCGCCAATCGCCCATGCTGGGACGGGATGCATGCGCGGCTTGCCGTCACCATTTACCGCGATGCGCTACCACAGCCTGGTGGTCAACACGGCAGCGCTCGACGGCCACGCTGAGGTCCACGCCTGGCTTGCCGATGACCCTGCTGTCGTCATGGGGCTACATGCGCCCGGGCTGCTTGCCGAAGGCGTGCAGTTTCATCCTGAGTCGGTCGGCACGCCGCTTGGTTTGCCTTTGGCCAGAAACGTTGTGCGCTGGTGCGCCAGCCAAGGAAGTCTGGATGCCACCCGCGCCACCTGATCTGTTCGGCATTGGCAAGGTGCTGGCAATTGCTGCGACGCTGCTGTTCGCGATCCGGGTTTTTCAGTCGGTGCGCAACTGGTACGGCAAGCGGCGCCGCCAGCAGATCCTGCGCGCCCAAGAGCTCGCCAAGCGGCGGACATTGCCCGATCAAGCAGCCGGCTGAGACGACTTGCGCTTCTTGGACGCTCTGGCTGCCGGCGCAGTACGCTTGGGTCCCCACACCAGCCACAGCAGCAACGCGGCTAGGCCAACCAATGGCCAATCGCCCAGCACCGCATACGGCGTGCGCGACTCGAGCAGCGGCACCGCGCGCAGCAACGTCTCCTCACCGGTGAGTTGCGTCTCCGCCACCCGCCGCCCAACGGCGTCGATGAACACGCTGATCCCTGTATTGGTCGAGCGCACCAGCCAGCGCCGGTACTCGACGCTGCGCAAAAGCGCCAGGTTGAGGTGGTGCTCAGGCTCAGCGGTTTGACCGAACCAGGCATCGTTGGTCAAGTTGATCAGCACGTTTGGATTGTGCGCGGCGACCTTCTTGGCATGGCGCGGCAGCAAGTCTTCGTAGCAGATCAGCATGCCGAAGCGCGCCTGGCGCTGGGCATCAAACGCATAGGCAATCGGCGCGGTCCGCGTGCCTTGCCGAAACCGGCTGGTCTCGGGCGACAGGTCGTACAGCCACGGAAAGGTCTCGCCAAACGGCATGTACTCGCCAAACGCCAGCAGGAACGCCTTGTCGTGCAGTGCGTGAATGGCGCCGTCTTTGTCCAAGAGTACTGCAGAGTTGTAGCAGTCCTCACAGCGGCCGCTCTCGCCAGCCGACAGCGGCGCACCGTGCGATAACGCACCAAACAGCAGCGGGACGCCAAAGCCACGCCGCGGCGTCGAGCGATCGGCTTCTGGCGACTCCTGATCGGCCAGCACGTCGTCTGGCGCAGTGGCGGGCAAGGGCAGCGGCGTACGTGCCGGGGCGATGCGCTTGGCGGTCCGCGGCAGCGCCAGCGATGGATGGGGTACCAGCGCCGTGATCGCGGCGACATCACTGCGCGGCGCACCCGCAACGGCCGACCAGGCGCCACCGGCCCGACCTAGCCACAATTGGCCGCCCTTGCCGGCAGCGACCACGTCGCTATTCTCATCACAGGCGCCAGCGACGATGTCGCTCCCCAAGCTGGGTTGCATGCGGAACCGACCGTCGCCGACGTCGACGGCCAATTGCCCACCTTGGCCGCCGACCCACTTGGCGCCGCTTGGACAGGTCCATGCACTGTACCAGTCGCTGCCGCCTACGGTGTGGGCCTGCCAGCCAGGGCCCGCGTGCGTCAGCACCGTGCCGGCACTACCTGCGACCACGAACGTGCGCGCTTGCAAATCAACCGAGATCGCCCAAAGATCTTGGGTGGTTGGAGAAATAGCTGCGCGCAGCCCCGCCTCGTCCCAGCCGACGATGGCGCCTCTTCGGCCTACGGCAAAGACTTGGCCACTTTCGTCGATGGCTGCGCTCGTCAAATCGAGCCCCACAGGAGGCAGCCCTGACAATGGCTCCAACTTGGCAGGTTCCGCGCCGACCTTGCCCGGCAACGGCTGCGCTGGCCAAGCCAGACGCCACGCCTTGCCACTGCGGCCAATGACCCAGCCCTTGGCCAACTCACCATAGTAATCTGGCGGCGACGCCAATGTCGCAACGGCCCATTCGCCTTCGGGCACGGCGTCGGACCGGCTGCCTTGCGGAGAAACTGTCAGCACCCGCCGCCCAGAATCGATCGCGCGCCAAGTGTCACCGCGGCCAGCAGACAAGCCAGCCAGCATGCCCAGATCGCGCGGCAGCCCCAGTCGGTCTGGCGCCTGCATGTGCGCGGCGCCGTCCGAATGGACTTCGCCGATCCCGCCGCCCGCACCTACGAACAGGAAGTGGTGCAGGGCATGGGCTACCGGCATCGGCCCGTACGGCATGTACGCGCTCTCCGGCCACAGCACCAGCTCGGCGCCGTGACGCTCCAGCTCTGCCGACATGCGCTGATGCTTGAGCAGGTTGTGCCGCTTGGTCAGCATGCGCGACTGTGGATCGAGGTACTTGGCTTCCTTCTCCCAAATACCGACGTTGCCTTCGACCAGCCCAATCTTGAGTTTGGGCGCCGCCGCCATCTCTGCGTCCACTGCTTGGATGCGCCACGAGCCATACAGCCAGACAGCTGCCACCAGCGTGCCCACGCCCACCAGCGCCAACCACTGCGGGGCTTTGCGTTCCACCGCACCCTTGAACCCGTGGTAGATCGCAACATTGACCAGCAGCACCACAGCGGATACCAGCGACACACCGCCGAGTTCAGCGATCTGGATCATCGGCAGTTCCGGCGACACCGCATTGCCAAAAAACCAAGGAAAAATCATGGGAACAGTCGCTTCGCCAAGCCACTGACCGACGAACGCAGCCAAACTGTCGCGGGCCCCGCGTCGGGCCAGCCAGCGCCATGCCGCCGTCCCTACCGCCATCGTCAAGCCCTGGGTCACTGCTTGCAGAGACAAGATCGACCACGACGCCGCCATCGGCAAGTGGCCGAACTCCTCCAGCATCGAGGTCATCCAGTGGAAGCCGCCGGCGTTGGTGACGAAGCCAGCAAGCAGACCGATGCGAAACCCTTGCCACGGTGTGGCGTTGCGCGCGACGAGCAGCAACGGCACCAGACAAATCCAGATCAACCAGTGCACGTTCCAGCCCGGAAAGGCCAAAAACGTCAGCACGCCGGTCGCGCTGGCACCGAGCCAAACAAGCGGTCGCGGTGGTTGGGCCGTGGTCGTCACGCGCGCAGTCGCTAATGCCCAGTCGGCGTAGCAGCGCCTGGGGCAAACATGTCCAACGTCGGCGGCAGAGGCACTTCCTTGGGCGTCCACCAAGGTTTTTGGTCAGGCTTGAGACGCGGTGTGCCGGCCACCGTCAACGGGCGGACCATCGCCAGCGCACGCAACATGTCTGGATAGCGCCGCGCCGCCACGGCAATCCGTGCCAGAATCGGGGCAGCCCGATTCTGTGTATCGGTCGCGACTTTGCGCCGCTGCTCCTCAGTCAACTGCTGGAGCAATTTCTCTCCGCTCTGGCGCAGCGCAATAAATTCGCCAGCATGGTCAGCACGGTACGCCATCGCCGCTTCGACCAGCTTGCGCTCGTCACCGGAGCAGGACTCCAGCATCGCGGCAGCGGCTTCCAGGTGGCCAAAGCTCGTGTCGATCAAGCGGGTCAGTGGCTCTTTCTGGCAGTTGACACAGCAAAGTGTCACAGCGACCAAACCGGCCCAAAACGGCAAACCGGCCCAAAACGGCAAACCGGCCCAAAACGGCAAAGGGCGTGCCCGTGGTGCGGTCACGCCCTGCTTTGACTCGATCTGCGGTAGCCTGTTGACCTCAAGAGCCAACTGAAGTGCGAAAGAAGGGACTTGAACCCCCACGGCCTTGCGGCCGCTAGAACCTGAATCTAGTGCGTCTACCAATTCCGCCACTTTCGCAAGAACAGGATAACCTGCATGAACTTGACAATTCCCGAGTATTTGCCGCCGCATTGGCTTGCAGTGGCGCGCCCGCGCAGGGCCACCAGCGGACCGCAGTGTGCGGCTGCCGCTTGCCTTTGTCAACCGCATTGCCGCCCCAAATTCCCCACAGAAATCAATCGCGGCCCCCGATTTGAGATGCAGATCAAGGAACAAGGATCTGAAAGAGCGAGGCGTACTCTGGTACGCCGCAGCGAGAGAAGCGACGCAGAGATGCGCTCAAAGCGGGGGATCTCGGCCGCTGAACCTAGCGCCGACCGCCGCCACCGCCACTGCGCCGCGGCGGCTTGCCACGCTTGCCCGACTTGGCGTTCTGCGCTTTCATGGTGGCGCCAAACGACGGACCGATGTCGTCGAGCATCATATCGGCCGTCGCAACGGTCGATGCTATCTTGCCACCCAGGTACCGCTCGATGCCAGGCAGGTGCTCGACCAAGGCATCGTCTGCGACCGACACCGCGCATCCGCTCTGACCAGCGCGCCCGGTGCGGCCGATACGGTGCACGTAATCCTCTGGATCGACAGGCAAATCGAAGTTGATGACCAAGTCAATGTCATCGACGTGCAAACCGCGTGCCGCAACATCGGTCGCCACCAGCACTTCGACCTTGCCCGCCTTGAAGTCCTCCACAATCTTAAGGCGTTTCTTCTGCGGCACATCGCCGGACATCAGCTGGGTCTCCCAGCCGTTGTGGTAGAGCTTGAAGTCCAGCCACTCGCCTGCGCGCTTGGTGTTGATGAAAATCAGCGCCCGCTTGGGCTTCTTCTGCTCGAGCAACCAGAGCAAGAACGAGAGCTTGTCACGCTCGCGCACATGGAAGAGCTCTTGCTCTACGGTGTCAGCCGCCACGCGATCGGGATCGACGCGCAGTTCGATGACCTCGCGCATGTGGCGCTTGGCCAACTGCATCACGTCGTAGCTCAGCGTCGCCGAGAACATCATGGTCTGCCGAGACGGCGCGCAGTGCCCGAGAATGAAGCGCACGTCGTCGACAAAGCCCATGTCGAACATGCGATCCGCTTCATCGATGACGGCGATCTGCACGTGCCGCAGGTCGAGCAGGTGCTTGCGCATGAAATCCATCATGCGCCCCGGGGTGCCCACCACCAGGTCGACTGTGCCCTCTAGCACTTTGGCCTGTTTTTCCCAGTCCATGCCGCCAAACACAGCGATGGTCCGGAAGTGACAGTACTTGCCGATAACTTCCGCATCGGCCGCGATCTGCAGGGCCAACTCGCGCGTCGGCGCGACCACCACCGCGCGCGGCGCAGTCGGGTGCAGGCGATCTGTTTCGAGCATCTCCTTGAAAGCAGTCACCAAGAAGGCCGCGGTCTTGCCGGTGCCTGTCTGGGCTTGGCCTGCGATATCATTGCCTTGCAGAGACAGCGGCAGGGTCTTGGCCTGAATCGGCGTGCACAGGTTGAAGCCGAGGTCGTCCAGACCGCGCAACACCGGCGCTGGAATCGGCAAGTCTGAAAACGCGACGTCACTCAGGCTCGGACCGCGCACGCGCGCAGACGCCACAGTGGGCAGCACATCGGCTTGCATGACGGGCGGCTTCTCGGCCAGGGTCGCGACAACATAATCTTGCATCGTGTCAGTCTCTTCAGTTCCGCACCACCGGTGGCGGCGTGCAGTGGGTAGCGGGCAATCAGGTTACAGCGCGATGTGCGCCCAAACGGGGTGTGCTGCGGTAGTGACTTCGGGCCGATTCGGCAAGGGGCGTCCCCGACAGGAATCGAACCTGTGGCCTTTCGCTTAGGAGGCGAACGCTCTATCCTTCTGAGCTACGGGGACAATTCGCCCACACCGCGGATGCCAACCTGCCAGCGCACACAGCAAGCGCCAGACGATCGCGGCGACAAAGTAGCAGCATTGTGCCGCGAACTCAAGCAAGTCGGCGCCCAGATGCCGCTGTGGTCGGCGCACCCCACAATCGGGTGACTTGTCCTGGTCTGACTTTGCCCACGCGTGGCCCAGTGTTAGTGTAACAGCGGTGCAGCGCGCGAATTGCTGCGGCGAATGGTGGGGACAGTATGGCCGGCCACAGCGACGAAGACCTGCTTCAAATGCAAGCAGATGCCGCAGCGGCGGCAGCGCAGCAGGGCGCAGACCCGGGCAAGATGGCGACCCACTTGGCCGGCATGCAGTCGGCGGCCATGGGGCAATCGCTGGCGCAGCGCTACGCCAACATCGGCGCCAAGTGGTTGGCTGACCAGGCGCCCACGCGGCTGGACCGTGGCCTGATCGAGCGACTGTCGCGCATGGGCTTTCGCAGCGACACTTTGGCCGACGTGCGCATCCACCGTGGTCCGCGCGCCCAGCAAGCCGCAGACGCCCTGACGGCGCGCGCGTTTGCGGTCGGCGATGGCGACGTCTTCTTCGGTCGCGGCGAATTTGACCCACATACCCGCAGCGGCATGGCGGTGCTCGCCCACGAATTGGCCCACATTGCCCCGCCAGACGCCGGTCCCGGCATTGCCCCGTCCTATGGCGGTGGCGTCCCGACCAGCTTTGGCGGCGGCCCGATCATCAACGAGCGCAAGCGCGGCGACGAAGATTCTGCCGGTGAAGAGGCCCACGAACGGGTTGCCCGGCAAGCCGAAGCGCGTGTATTTGCCATGGACGACGGTGCATCGTCTCCCTCGCTGCAAGGGGCGCCGGTCGGTGCGCCGCCAGTCAAGGCCGAGGCCGATGCCAAGCAGGAGCGCCGCCTTGATCCGGCAGCCTTGGAAGCCAAGGTCATGCAGATTTTGCAGAAGTGGGAGCGCGGCGAGACGGAGCGCACTGGGCAATTCGTCCTGGCGTAGGGTTTTGCGGCCTCAGGCCATCGGCCCCGCCGGCCTCGCTACCGCTGTGCCATTGAAAATACCATGCCGCAGCGCCGCTTGGACCGCCGACTCGGCACTGTAGACGTGTTGCCACCGCGTCAACTCGCGCAGACGCTGACCATCCAACGTCGCGGCGTAGCGAATGTAGTCGAGCTCTGCGGCAGGAAAGTCCGTGATTCTTAGCTGAAATAAGCGCTTGGCCACGCCTGGCATCACCAGATGCGGCACCTCGATGGTCGGCTTGCCCGCGAGCTCAGCCAGCTTGCGCAGCGGCAGCGCCTCTGGTCCTACGACGTTGAAAACACCGCGAATACCCGGGCGCGCAGCCGCCATGAGCGCAGCCACCGCATCTTCTTCGTGCAGCACCTGCACCATTGGATCAAATCCCAACAGCAGCGGCATCCGCGGCAGGCGCAGGTAGTTGGAAACTGCATTCTTGACGGCACCCAAAATGTGCACCGGCCGCAACACCACGGTCTCTAACTCTGGGTATTTCCAAAAGTAAGACTGCGCAAACATGTCCACCGCGGTCAGATCGCGCATGCCGGCAAAGCGCTGGGCGCCCAGCAGCGGTGCGTCCTCGCCGATGTACGCCGGATTGTCACTTTGCGGCCCGTAGACGTCGCCCGTCGACAACACCACGACTTTGGGCACGTTGTAGCGGTGGGCAAACTCGAGGATCTGCTTGGTTCCCAAGATGTTCCAAGTGTGGTGCTCGCCCGTGTCTTTGCGCGGATCGTGCATCACGCCCAAGTGATAGATGACATCGACACGGTGGGTGCGGAACAAGTCTTCGCAGGCCTTTCGGCGAATGTCGATGCGGTAGTGCTCGACATCGCTCGGCTTGCGCGCAAACGGACGCCGATCAACGCCGATGACGCGCTCGCCTGGCAGCCGATGCAACTGGCGCGCCAGCAGTTGGCCCAGCCGACCGCTAATTCCTGTAATCACGGAGATGTGCTTGCGCTTTGCCATGACCTAAACGAAAAATCCTTTGCGTTCAGCGAGGCCACGGTCGATCAGGCACTGCACCGCCTGCTTGACTTCGGCCACCTTGGCAGCGACCACCGTGTCGTCATCGTTGGCGTCGCCGTCAAAATGCATCGGCTCGCCAAAGTACACCCGGTACTTGACCGGCGCCGGCAACATGGCCAACGGACCCAGCAGCGGCATCAGCGGCGTAATTGGCAACGCTGGCATGCCGAGAAGGCTGGCTAACGCTTTGAAGTCGAACAGATTAATCGTCTGCTCTTCAGCGCCGACCACCGCCACCGGCACGATCGGCGCCTTGGCTTCGAGCGCCAGGCGCATAAAGCCCTGACCGAATCCGGTCATGCGGTAGCGCTCGCGAAACGGCTTAGAGATACCGCGCGCGCCTTCGGGGAACACCAGCACGGCTTCCTCAGCCTCCAGCAGCCGCCGGCAATTGTCGGGCAGCCCAGTCACTTGGCCACAGCGGTTGCAAAACGTGCCGAAAAAGGGCGCGGCCGTTGCAAACTTCTCGACCATGGAGCGGACCATCCGCGGCGGATCGCGGTTGATCAACAGCGAGGTGCCGATGACCGCGCCGTCAAAAGGCAGTTGTCCCGAGTGGTTGGCAATTACTAGGCAGCGCCCATCGGGCACCCGCTGGGCATCGTGCACTTCAGCGCGAAACCAGACCTTGTGCAAAAATTCCAGATACGGAATCACGCCTTTGATGGTGTGCGGCGAGAATCCAAACGCATCGACGCCGTACTCTGACAAGTTCTTGGACTGCATCAGAATCTGGAAACGCCGCTCGATCTCCTCGGGTGGCGTGCGCCAACTGCCAGAAATCAAGAGTGAAGCCATCTCCTGGCCGGCCTCCGTCAACTCCGCAGTCGCCCGGTCAAGCAGCGACTTGCGCTGCTCCGGCGCGACCCAGTGCTGCAGTTGACCGACCAGGTTTTCGCCCGCGGCTTGCCAGCGCAACACATGATCGAACAACGACGATGCCACCAGACCTCCGCAGCCTAGCTTTGCCTTTTGCACGATCGGAAGCAACCGCCGGGCGTGGTTGCGACGCTGGCTGTGACAGGGTACCGTCAACGGCTGCTAGGAGGACCCATGCACGACCCGCAGCTGTTGGCCGAAGCGCTTGCGCACCTGCCCCCCGATGTCGCCGATTCGCCGTTGTTCAACGCCGACTTGGCGCCCGTGCCGCCTTCGCGTCGCGTCTGGACGACCTACAACTACGCGGCGCTGTGGGTCTCTATGGCCCACTGTATCCCGACGTACACGCTGGCGGGCGGCCTGATTGCTGCCGGCATGAACTGGTGGCAAGCCTTGCTGACGATCGGCCTGGGCAACTTGATCGTGCTGGTGCCGATCTTGCTCAATGCCCACCCTGGCACGAAATATGGCATTCCATTTCCAGTGTTGGCCCGCTCGGCCTTTGGCACGCAGGGTGCCAATATTCCGGCCGTCCTGCGCGCCCTGGTCGCCTGCGGCTGGTTTGGCATCAACACCTATATCGGCGGCGAGGCCATCAAGACGTTCGTTGGCACGTTCTGGCCCAGCTTCTTGACGCTCGGTGGCGACTTTGCCATCGCTGGGCTCGGACTGCCGAGTGCCATCACGTTTCTGATTTTTTGGAGCATGAACATTTTCATCATCTACCGCGGCATGAACGCAGTGCGGGTGTTCGAAAACTGGGCCGCGCCGATTGTGCTCGTCCTTGCGGGGGCGTTGCTGTGGTGGGTCGTAGACCGCGCTGGCGGAACCGGGCCGCTGCTCGACCAACCTTCCAAGTTCAAGGATTTGAGTGAGTTTTGGCCGGTTTTCGTGCCGTCACTGACCGCGATGGTTGGCTTCTGGGCAACGCTTTCGCTCAACATCCCGGACTTTACGCGCTATGGCCGTGGCCAGAAGGAGCAGATGCTCGGTCAGGCTTTGGGCCTGCCGACCACCATGATCGCGTTTTCGGCGATGGCCGTTGTGATCACGTCGGCATCCAAGGCCGTGCTGACCGGTGCGGACATCAAGGATCTGTGGCAGCCGGAGTACCTGTTGGGGCAGATGACGTCTGCTTTGCCGCCCAAAGGCTTGGCAGCACCGCTCATCGCCGACGCCGCGATGCGGGCGGTCGTCGCCGTTGTGGCGGTGTTTGGCATCGTCGTCGCGACGTTATCGGTCAACATTGCTGCCAACGTCGTCAGCCCTGCCAACGACTTTGCCAATTTGGCCCCGCGGCGAATCAGTTTTCAGACCGGCGGTCTCATCACCGGCATCCTCGGCATTTTGTGCATGCCTTGGAAACTGATGCAGGATCCAGCGACGTACCTCAATGGCTGGCTCGGCGGCGTGTCGGCACTCCTTGGCCCGGTCGCTGGCATTCTCATCGCCGACTACTTCCTGATCCGCAAGACGGAACTCGATGTGGCCGATCTGTACCGACCCAACGGTCGGTATGCCGGGATCAGCAAGGCGGCGATCGTGGCGTTGGTGGTCGGCTTGGCCCCTAACTTGCCTGGCTTTTTCAAGGGGATTCACCTGCGCGGCGGTGGCCCTGACATTTTCGACGATCTCTACATCTACGCGTGGTTCACTGGCACGGCCATCGCTGGGCTGGTGTACTGGGTCCTCAAGCGCGCCCGCAGTCTGCCCGGGCCGGTGTAGGGGTTGACCTTGGTTGCTGCGCGCATCGATCAGGCATTTTTGCCTGTCATTACAGCGTTTTTTCGGAGGCGTCAGACTCCGCTGAGAGCCCTTGGACGGCGGATCGCACAAGCTTGAGCGGGATTGTGCCCAAGTCCTGCTGCGTGGTAGCTTCTGGTGCGCATGCGACCCGCTCGGCTGGCCCTGCGTGTTGCAAGTTGGGAGTCTGCCGTGGCCATTCTCACTTTCATCAGCGACGACAACGTCGAGACCGCCTACACGATCGGTGAGACCGAGCCCGATATCATGATCGGCAGGCACAAGACGTGCAATATTCGTACTAGTAATCAGAGTGTTTCCAGGTATCACGCCCGTATCTTCTTTGACGGCACCGCGTACTACCTGCAAGACAACGAGTCCGTCAACGGCACTTCGTACGAGAACGAGCGACTCAAGCCCAATGAACCGGTGCAACTCGAAGACGGCCACTACCTGATGTGCGGCAACTTCGAGATGCGGTTTGACTACGACGAAGACGATCACGCGCGGCTGTCTGGCCCGCCGGCGTTCGAGCCCGTTGAAGAGGACGAAAACACC
>CANMNA010000003.1 GCA_947499075.1 Myxococcales bacterium | reverse complement strand
ATAAACGGCGCATGGGACCGCACCGCGCTATCCTTGATTTCACTCGCATAGCTCTGCGCAAACGTGACCGCGCGCTGAAAAGCGTCCTCCGCCTTGGCCTCATCGCCCTTGCGGACCTGCAACAGCGCGATGTGGTGCCACGCCACCGGATCGGTGTTGTCAAACTCCAGCGCCTTGCTAAAGCGATCCAGCGCTTCGTCGATAAACCCGGCGCGTTCATTGCGCTCGCCTTGGCTGACGAGCTGATTCGCCTCGTTGCGCCGGCTCTCTGTCAAGACCTTGAGTATCGCCTGGGTCGCCGCAGTCTGCTGTTCGGCTTGCAACCGCGTGTCGATTGCCAGTTGCTCCAGCCGCGTCAGGTGCCCGACCACGTCGCTGTGCATCTCGCCCATCTTGGCGTGGATCTTGTACATGCCGTAGGCCAGCGTCGCCGTTTGCACGATGTTGACGCCCAGATTGGCCATCTCGACGCCACGCAGATCCGCGACCTCGTCAGAAATCTCGTCCGCGCCACCGCGCTCAGCCGCGACCATCCGATCCGCCGCGGAATTCTGCGCCCGCACCATCGACGCGGCGCCGTCCCGGCTCGCTTGAGCACCCTGCTGCCCCGACATGAACACTGCGGCGGCGGTATCCGACAAATCACCCGGCATCGTCCCTTGCAACCGCTGCGCAGCATTGCCGACCATGCGCTGCCAGTCGCCCTTGGAATACGCCATGTTGAAGAAGTTGGGGTCCAGTGGCATGACCCGGTTGCTCCACAAACTGAGCGACAAGTGTGCCACGGTTGGCAATTTTGCCCAAGCGGGACAAAGCTACTCAACCCGCTAAGCGACCTGCATCCGGCCAAATCAGCAGCGACAGCGCAACAATGTCCGCGAAGTCCTTGCGATTGTGCGTCACCAGCGTCAACTTGTGCTGTACAGCCTGACTCGCCAGCCACAGGTCCTGCACCCTGTGGTTGTGGTGATGCCCAGTGCCGACCAGTTGGGCGGCGATTTCGCCAAAAATCTGGCCGGTTATCGCGTCGATGTGCAAGACCGGCTTGGCCTGCAGGCGGGCAAGCGCCGCGAGTCGCTGCTGGCGCATCGCCGAATTCTTGGCCCGTTCGGCACCAAACTTGAGCTCGGCCAGGGTGACCGGCGACAGGAAAACCGTCTCATTGCCGAGCACAGCCGCGACGGCGTGGGGCAGCAGCGTCCCGCGTTCGACGTCGATCCAGATGCAAGTATCGACTAAGTAGCCCATGGGTCGCGCAGTTCGTTGATCAGTTCCATCTCGCCACTGCGGCTGTCAGTGAGCCAGTCGGCAGCGGCATCCTGCGGCAGAGCACCGTACAGGTCGCCAAATGCCTGTTCGGCAGTCATCGACGCGGGGCCGGGCACGATATGCGCTACGACATGGTTGTTGCGGACGACCTGCAACTGCTCGCCGCGAAACTGCACGGCGTCCAGCATTGCGCTGAAGTTGCGCGAGAGGTCGGTGGCGGTGACAGTGCGCATGGTTTTTTACCTATCAGAGAATCTGATTTGACGATGCCGATTCTGTGCCCAACTGTCAAGCGCGCCCGCCACAGCGCCCACCACCCTTGCACCCGTCCCGCCCCTGAGCGATCCTTGTCGGCCGCGGCCACTGCGCCGCCCCAGGTCGCCCATGCCCGATTCCGCCGCGCCCAACCCGATCGACACCCAGCTGCCGCTGTTCAACCGCAAGACGCTGCTGACAATTCTGGGCATCACCGCCGCAGTCTGGGTCAGCGCCGCCATGACTGGCAGCAAAATCGTGATCATCGCGGTGGCGATCCTGACGGCCGCGCTGATTGGGCTACTGCTGTACGCGTTTCGCCAGGTCCAAAAGCAGAAGAAAGTGCTGGGCTTGCTGCAAGACGGCCAAGCGTCGCCTGAGGCGCGCAAGGCGGCCCTTGCCCAGCTGCTGGCCAACGACCCGCAGAGCAAAGATGTGCTGGGCCGCATCGCCACCGCGCAACTGCAAGCCCAGGACAACCCCGATCTGGCGCTGGAGACCCTGCAGGGCATCGACCTCAGCAAGGTGCCGCAGGACGCCGCCGATCAGGTGCGCTCGTTTCGCTGCCAACTCTTGCTCGTCAAGAACCGGACCAAGGACGCCCGCGACATCGCCGACCAGATGAACGTGCCCACTTCGGGGCCGCTGCCGGCCCGCGCCATGATGGCGGCGGTGGTCGGCGAAGCGTGGGCGCGCACGGGCAAGGCCGAGCAGGCGCTGATTGTGCTCGAAGGGCTGGATCCGGCGCATCCGGAGCTGGAGCAGGTCAAGCCAATGCTGTTGTTTGCCCGCATTTTCGCCAACTTTGCTTCAGGCAAGAAAGAGCGCTGTGTCAAGGATCTCAAGGCACTGATGGCCCAGGACATGAACCTGCTGGGACGCTTCGTCGCACCGGGTCCTGGCATCCACTTGGAGCTGCGCAAGCTCGCCACCGAGGTGCTGCAGGCCCATCCCGATGTCAAGAAGATGGCGCGGGCCCAGCAGGGTCACCAGTCGCGGCGAGGTTTCTGATGCGTCGGCTGCTGCTGTTTGCTGTTTGCTGGTTGCTGCTTGCTGCCGCCGGGTGTGCCGAAGCTCCAGCACCGGAGAAGATCACCGACTTCTCCAAGTGGCTGTGGCGCAACTACGAGTCGGCCGACAACGACGCGTTGGCCAACGCGATCGTGCAACTCAATGGCACTGTCACCGAGGTCACGGCCGACAAGCCGCTCAAGGCGCTGATTACACGCCTAGACCAGAGCGACGTGACGTTGGTTGGGCTCAAAGGCGAGGCCAAGCTCGCGGTCGGCCTGCTCGCGGTCACCGAGTCGGCGTGCACGCTGGCGCAGGTCGAAAAAATCCACACCTCGGGCGATCCGGGCGCGGTCCATCCAGACGCTTACAAGGCTTACAAGCGAACCTTTGTCCAAAGCCGCGACGACTACTTGGCCCACAAGCTGGTACGTCTGGACTGGGATACCGAGCTGACCAGCAACTACGCCACCGAAAAACTCAAGGGCGGCGTGCGGTTTGTCGCCGACGCAGGCAAGGTCAAGAGCCCGTTCGGTGCCGCCTTGGTGTCGCGGACCTTCCTCAAAGAGCCTGCGGTCGGCAGCGACAGCAGCACCACTTGGCCACAGGACTACCAAATCGAGGCGTATTACGAGCGCTCGCCAGGCAAAGTCGTGCACTTGTTCGCGGTGTGGCGACAAGCCGACTTCTCCGGGCTGTCCACCGAGTCCAGCTTCTTGCAAAACATCCAGATGGGCGGCTTCGTCGACTGGGACAAAGAGATGGAAAAAGCGTGCAAGTCTGGCAAATTCTAAAACTACTCGCCTTGGGTGCGCTGGCTTGTGGCTGCGCCGCACTGCCGCGCCAAGACTGGGGCGTTTCGCCACCCGCGTTGCAGCCCTACCGCGACGCCCCTGATTTTGCCGCAGCGGGGGCCGAGCTGGTCACCTGGCTGCAGGGCTACCTGCGGACGGACACCACCAATCCGCCGGGCAATGAGACGGCGGGGGCCCAGTATTTGGCTCAGATCCTGACTAAAGAAGGGATCGCCAGCGAAATCTTGGAGTTCGCACCCGGCCGCGGCTCGCTGGTGGCGCGGCTGCCGGGCAGTGGCCGCGAGCCGCCGCTGTGCCTGCTGTCGCATATCGATGTCGTGACCGCCGAAGCCAAGGATTGGCCGCCCGATCGGCCGCCGCTGGGCGGCGTGATCCACGAGGGCATGATCTGGGGCCGCGGCGCGCTGGACATGAAGAGTATGGGCATCCTGGAGCTGGCGACGCTGGTCCACCTCAAGCGCACCAAGGTGCCGCTGCGCCGCGACGTGGTGCTGGTGGCGGTGGCCGATGAAGAGGTCGACAACCGCGGCATGCGCCACCTGGTCCAGCACCACTGGGACAAGCTGGGGTGTTCGCAGCTGGTCAACGAAGGTGGCATGGGCGTACGGGGCGCGCTGGCGCCCGAGCAAACGGTGTTTGCGATCTCGATCGCCGAAAAAGGCCTGCTGTGGGTCAAGCTGACGGCGCACGGCAAGTCGGGTCATGGCTCAACGCCTTTTGCGGGGCGGGCGCCGGAGAAGCTGCTCAACGCGCTGCAAAAGCTGCGCACGGCCGCCGCCGATCCCACAGTGCACCCGGCGCTGTATGCCACGCTGGCCGAAGTCGGGGCGCAATCCGGCGGTGTCTCGGGCTATGTGATGCGCCGGCCGGCGCTGGTCGACATGCTGGCGATGGGCAAGCTGCTGGCCGAGCCCGGTTCGCGGGCGATGATCACCAACACCATCGAAATTACAGGATTTTTTGGCGCAGAACAGCCCAATGTCGTGCCGAGCGAAGTCGCTGCTCAGCTGGACTGTCGCCTGCTGCCCGGTGTCACGCCCGAGGCCTTTTTGCAGCACTTGCAAAAGATTGTGGGCGATCTCTCGATCACCTGGACGGTGCTGCACGCGGCGCCCGCATCTCAGAGCCCTGTCGACGACTCGCTGTTTCGGGCCTTGGGTCGCCATGCCGTGGCCGGTCGCAGCGATGCGGTTGCCGGTCCCTTGCTGTCGGCGGGCTTTACCGACTCGCTGTGGGCCCGCGAAAAAGGCGTGCACGCCTATGGCCTGCTGCCGATCGAAGTGCCGCGCGAAGTGGCCGAGACATTCCACGGCGCCCACGAGCGCGTGCCGGTGGCGAGCCTGCAGCGTGGGTTTGCGGTGCTGTGGCGCGCAATTGTCGATGTCGCCGCGCAGGCACCGTGATGGTCCGTTGCGCGTGGTGTGCGCTGGTGATTGTCGCCTTGGGGCTACCCGCGCTGGCGTGGGCCACGCCGCCCCCTGACGTTGCCCTGTCGCTGCCCGTCGCCGAGTCGCCCACCACTGCGCCACATCCGCCGTGCCAGATTGACCAGCTGGAGATCACGGGGCTATGGCGCACCGATCCGGCGATTGTGCGGCGCGAGCTGCCGTGGCAGCCCGGCCAAGTGGTGTCGGCCGACCAGTGGGCGCTGGGCCTGGCCCGGCTGTGGAACATGGGCCTGTTTTCGCGGGTCCAGGCCCACCTGCAGCTCCAGGATGGTCAGGTGTGCGCCCTGCTCAATTTGGAAGAACGCTGGACGATCAATCCACTTTTCTCGTTCGCTGTGCAGGCCAAGCGTGGCAGTGTCGGCCAGAGTTCGTCGTTTTGGAGCGTGGGCGGCTCTGATCTCAACGTCGCCGGCCAATTTGTCGAAGCTGCGGCAGCGTTTGAGCAATTCGACGCATTTTCAGGCGGGTTGGCCTTTCTGCGCGCCCATCGCTTCCTGGGTGACCGCGCCGATGCCATGCTGCTGTGGGAGCGTTTGGTCCGCACCCGGGTCGGGTTTGCCGATCGGCGGATGCGCCTGCGCAGCGAGTACAACCGCTTGCTCACCAGCGATCGCTTGCGGGTCGGCGGTCGGCTGGACTGGCAGTGGGACGACATGTTCGACGCCGAAGGTCTCCACCAGCCCTTGCCGCCGAGCAGTCGCTCGCTTGTCCTCGATCTGGGCGTCCGGTTTGGCCGGGTCGATGTGCAGCGGGTTCGCCAAGTCGGCGCTTCGGTCGAGCTGCGCCCGGCGATCGGCGTGACGTGGGTCAACGGTGGCCCGCAGACGCACGTGCAGATCTGGGGTCAGGCCCTGTGGTTTCAAGCGGTGGGCGAGCACCTCAATGTGGCCGCGCGGGCGCAATTCGGCTGGCAAACTGAGGTTGTCCCGGCGTTGCAGTTCTTTCTGGGTGGCCTGTACGAAGTGCGCGGGGTGCGCGATAGCTTCTTGCGCGCCGATCGGTTTGCCCTAGTCAACTTGGAGGCGAGGATGATCGCCTTTGATGCCATGTGGTTAGCGATAGTTCCCGCGGTATTTGCCGACGTGGCGGTAGCCCGCGATCGGCTGCAGGGCCCGGCGCTTGTCGCCTCGGCAGGCGGCGGCGTGCGCCTGCTGGTGCCGCGGTTTGTCCGCACCGGACTGCGCATCGACATGGCCGTACCTATGGCCGGCGTGGCGTGTAGTGGCAATCAGAACAACAGGTTTTGTCCAGGCTTGAGTCTGGGCGTGTTTCAGTTCTTCTAGCCCGTGTCCGGGGCGACAGCCTATCCGTTACGCCATGTCTCACGAGATAACGAAGTCGTTTGTCAGCGCTGTGTCACGCGAATTTTGTGCCAAGGAAGCAGCGGTAAGAAGGGTCACTATGTACTTAAACTATATCACTTGATAACTCAATGGACGGCGGTCGATGCAGGTCGACTTATCATACGATAAATAAGTTGTTTGACCGCTGGACAGACCGCCCGGCGGGGCCTAGAGCCCGCACAACGGGCTGCCGCTCCCGCCGAAAAGCAGCCCGCTAGAACCCTGGACCGATGGTCAGCTTCGTTTCGCTGCGTGTATGTCGGTTCAGTTCCATGCGATCCCCGGGCCGGTGGCCCCCCTGCCCGCCCCATTGCTGCCGGTCCGGGGACGCATCTTCTCTGCCAAATTCGCGATGATCACCTGCCGCGTCTGCGGCTTCGCTGCTTGCCGCTCGCTGCTCCAGGGCGGACCGACGCCCTCTCGCCCACAGCATTGACGCCGCCTCCTTAGCCATCCAGACTGTGTCTGGCCCCGTTGGGCGCCCGCAAGCGATGCGCAGGAGCCTACCGTGTCCCAGCCTCCCATTGAGAAGTTGCGCATTTTCGGCCACGAAGCGCCAGCGACCCGCCGCATCGCCGACGACGACGCGCCAGCCGCCGATGTCGGCGACAACCCGTACTGGGCTGCCGAAGAAGATCCGCCGCACCCCAACCCTGAGCTCGGATGCATCCGCCGTGGCATCTGTTGCCGCTCCAGCCCAGGCTGGTTTGCACCTGGCGAAGTCGAAAAAGCTGCGGAACTGCTCCAGATGCCACCCGACGCCTTCGTCAAAAAGTTCCTGGTCGTCGATGCCATCGCGGTCGACGGCGCACCGGTGCACGTGTTTGCCCCGGTCAAGCTCGACCGTTTCGGTAAGCCGGCGCTGCCGACCGGTCGGCCGGTCGATGCGCTGTACCGCGTGCTGCGCGGCGTCTGCGTGTTTTTCAAGAACGAGGGATGCAGCATCTACGCTGCCCGGCCGTTGGAGTGCGCCAAGTACGTGTGCACCAACGCGCCTGCCGACAATGCCTCGCACGAAGACATCGCCCGGATGTGGCGCGACGGCGCGGCGGTCGCTGCCGAGTAAAGCCTACGTGGCCAGCGCCCGCGCCAGCGCCGCCCATTGCCCATTGTTGAGTGCCTCGGCCCGGATCATCGGTGCCAAGCCGACGCTGTCCAGCGCCTGCTTGATCAGTGCCGACGGCCGACCGGCCAGCACC
The DNA here is from genome assembly GCA_947499075.1 of Myxococcales bacterium. Classification (GTDB taxonomy): domain Bacteria; phylum Myxococcota_A; class UBA9042; order UBA9042; family UBA9042; genus SXRM01. The sequence goes on along the minus strand of CANMNA010000003.1, from coordinate 49,157 downwards.
AGCGCGTTGTGCAGGGTCTTGCGGCGCACCGCAAAGCCCTGGGTAATCAAGGTCGACACCTGCGGCCACGCCGGCAGATCGAACTGCGGTGTCGCGTATGGTCGCAGCACCACCACACTGGACTGCACATTGGGCGGCGGCTGAAACGCCCCGCGGCCGACTTGCATCGCCACCTTGACCTCGGCCCGCAGTTGGACCTTGGGCGAGATCTGGCCGCGGCTGGGATGGCTGGGCGGCGCAATCAGCCGGTCGGCGACTTCTTTTTGGACCATGATCACGATCCGCGGTGGCGGCCGCTCCAAGTCCAAAAGCGCAAACAAAATAGGCAGTGCGGCGTAATACGGCAGGTTGCCGACCACCACTGGCGCTGGGCCCAGCCGGCCGGACCACAGCAGGGTCGGCCAGTCGACGTGCGCGGCATCGGCCATCACCAAGTCAAACACCGGGCCAAACCGCTCGTGCAGCACCGCAGGTGTGCGACGGTCGAGCTCGATGAGCACCAGCGCCGCCTTGCCCGCTGCCCGATCGGGCAGGTGCTGCAGCAAGTGCTCCGTCAAGTTGCCGGTACCCGGCCCAATTTCGATAGCACCTGAGCCGGGCTCTGGCGCCGCCGCCAGCGCAATCGCCGCGAGCACCCGCTGGTCGTGCAAGAAGTGCTGGCCAAGCGCCTTGTTGGGCGCAACTGCGGGCTTGCTCATGGCGATCCTGGGGCCGGCAGCAGTGCGGCACGGCGCACGGCGCCGGTGGCGATGGCGTCCAACGTAAACAGGTCGTCGCGCTGACCTTGCGCCAGCAGCGCGGCGCCCAAACCCGCGACCATCGCAGCATTGTCGCCGCAGTAGGCCAGCGGCACCGGCCAAAACTGCACGCGGTGCTTGGCGCAGTGGATGGCCAGCGCTGTCCGCAGGCCCAGGTTGGCAGCGACGCCACCGGCGAGCACCAATTGCCGCTGCTTGTGGCGGCGCAGGCTGTCCAGCGTCACCCGCACCAACTGCTCGACCACCGCCGCCTGAAAGGACGCACACAAGTCGGGCAACGCATCGCTGACCGCAGTCGGGCCCGTTTGGCCAAGGGCTTCGATCTGCAGCCGGATCGCCGTCTTCAGGCCCGAAAACGAATAGGCGCCATCGGCGCGGCCCAGCATGCCGCGCGGTAGCTTGAAGCGCGTCGGATCACCCAGCACGGCCAACTGATCGACTTCTGGCCCGGCTGGGTAGGGCAGACCCAGCTGCTTGCCGAATTTGTCGAACGCCTCGCCGGCGGCGTCGTCCAGCGTGCGGCCCAGCAACACGAGATCGTCCGGCCCGCGCACCACGTACAGGCTGGTGTGGCCGCCCGACACTGCCAGTGCAGCGAAAGGCAGCTTGGGCTTGGGCCAATCAGGGCCAGCCTGATCGGTTGGCCGCAGCTGGCCGGCCCACAGGTGGGCCGCGATGTGATCGACGCCCACGATGGGCTTGCGCCAAGTGTACGCCAGTGCTTTGGCGGTCTGTACGCCGACCAGCAGGGCGCCGATCAGGCCCGGGCGGTTGGTCACGGCCAGGCCCGCCAGCTGATCAGGTCCGATGTCGGCTTGCTGCAGGGCGTCTTCAATTGTCGGCAGCACGGTCAGGAGATGATTTCGTGCAGCGACTTCGGGCACGACGCCGCCGAAGCGGCGGTGAATCGGAATTTGGCTGGCGATCGCTGCGCCCAGCACCACTCCGTCACAGACAACTGCGGCCGCAGTGTCGTCGCAGGATGTCTCGATCCCCAAAACCGGACCGAACGACGTGCTCACAGCCGGGTGTCGGGCATCCAATGGCTAGGGCTTGCCGAGCAGAGCTTGGCGATCGCCCGGTCCAAAGACGTGGGTGACCAGCTTCTTGGCGCGGTCCACATGCAGTGCCTTGGGATGGGCCAGGTAGGCGTTGAGCGCCTTGCGGGCCGTATCGAACCGGTGCGCTTCGATGTCGATGACAGCCAAGTGCAGGAAAATCTCGGCCCGCGGCTCTGGCAGCTTGGCGAGCTTGACCAATTCGGCGCGGGCCAAGTCGTTGTGACCGTTGTCGAGCAGCGCAACTGCTTGCAGGTACTGCTTGGTCGCGCCATCGGCGTAGCCGCTGGCCGGCGCCCGCGGTACCACCAGCCACACCACCACCGCGACCAAGCCCAATGCCGCGAAAATCCAAGGCCAATTGCGGGGTTTGAGCAGTGCCAGCGGCTTGGCCGGGGGCTCTGGCTCCTCTTCCTCCTGCATGGGCGCTGCGGGAATCCAGGCGTAGGGCCGGGCCGCAACCCGGTCGACCGGGGTCGGCGGCCGACCGATCACGTTGTTGATCCGCGCCGAGGCGCCTGACACCAGTCGGGCCGGGTTGGCTTCGCCCAGCCGGATGCTGCTGGAGGGCCGCAGACCGGGTTGGGCATCGCTGTCTGCAGCCGGGCCATCGCCGCCGCCCAATCCGAACCAGCCTGTGTTGCCAAAAGGTCGCCGCGCCCCGCCTGCGCCGCCTGCCCCCAGATCGGTGATGCGCCGGCCATCGACCTTGCCCGCCGACAGCAACGACGACGGCGCGCGACGCGCCGGGCCAGGGCTGACTGCAGCCACAGCAGCGGTCGGGGCATTGACCGAGATCTCGGCCGGCGGCGTGCCGGCCAGGGCCTGCGCCAGCTCGCGCGGATCCATCGAGGCAACCGCTTTGCCGTCAGCACCGACCCGGTACAAGTGCGTGATTGGGTGACTGCGCTTGCGCTCCGGCGGTTGTGGCGCATCGACCAGCGTCATCGGCACCGCCGACCACCCCGAAGAGGCAGAAGCCGTGCGCGCCGGACCAATTGTGTTCATCGAAGGGATCTGGCTGCCCGACGCCCGCCGGTCCGACAGTCCGCCGCCACTTTGTCCGGCGGGCTGTGGCGAAGTCTCGACTTGAGGAACCACGGCGCCGCGGCGAATCCGCATCTCCAGCGCTGCAAAGGCCTCCAGTTCGTCGTCGCCGTCGCCGCGGATGGCTTCAGCCAGCACCTGACCCGACGCAATGCGCCGAAACATCGCTTCGGCGACCACCGGCAACGGTCGGACCCGCTCCCAGCGCACCGTACACACGCAATCGATGTACGGCAGGCTTTGGCGCGCCTCTTCGATGCGCCGCGCGTATTCTTGCGCGACCGCCAGCATCGCCAGCGTCGAGCCCTGCAGGGTGTGCACGCCCTGCCACGGCACAGCATCAAGGCGGAAGCTGCCGCGCCGCCATGCTGCCATGCGCTCCAGAGCACGTCTTCCGGTCTCGCCGTCGATGTCTGCGTGCACCAGATCGCCGTGCACCAGCGCGACTACGCCATTGCGACCGCCCGAGCTCATGGTCACGATCGCGGTCTTGCCCGATCCCGGTCGCGGAATCCGATCGATCAGGCTGCCGAGCAGATCGACCAGCGTTTCGTCTTCCAGCGAGCCGGTCCGGGTCTCGTGGCCGGACAAATCACCCGCTGTCGGCGCAGCGGCTGCCGTGACGACGCCGACCAATTCATTGGCGTTGACCGGACGAACGGCGACGCCCGACCAGCCCAGCTCGGCCATGCGTTGGCTGGCTTCGTCGCGCTGGCCGCGCAGCACCACCGCCACAAAAGCGGCAGGCGGCTGCAACCCGGATAAGGCTTGCCACAATTGAATCGACTGGCTCAGCTCGCGAAAAGCTGCGACCACGACCAAGCTGCCTGATCGTTGCGACCGGATTTCGACCAATTGGGCGACCGCTGAGTCCGGATCGCGCACCGCTTGAGCGGCCACGCCAGCCTGAACCAAGTCGAGCGAGAGCATGCCCGCTTCGATCGGATCGTCCGCGACAACAACAACTTGTGCGCTACTTGGCGAGATGGTCATCGCTGTCCGTCAACCGGCCCGCAGCGACTGCGACGCCGCTCTAGCTTGCAAGAAACCCAAAATCTGGGCTATCCGTCAAGCCCCGACCGACGGGGCTACCGGCTCACTTGGCCAGTGCGTCGATCTTGCCTGACAGGATAAACGCGATCACCAGCGAGTAGATGACCAGCGACTCGATGAGCGCAAGCGACAGCAGCATCGGGGTAAACAATTCTTTGGATGCTGCCGGGTTGCGGCCAATGCCTTCCAGAGCGGCGGCCGCTGCCCGGCCCTGTCCGATGGCACCACCAGCGGCAGCCAAGCCCAGGCCCAAGCCTGCGGCCATGGCCAAGTAACCGGCGACGGTGTTGGTGTTGTCTGCCGCGCCGTCGCCGGCAAAGGCTGTGCTGGCAAAGACCAGCATCGAGACCGCGAAAAGGGCTGCCACAGTCAAATTGCGCTTCATGATGTCATCTCCTGATCAAAGAGGCGGGTGCTCCGCCTGTGCACCGACGGCGTTGCCCGTCGCGCTGAGTACCCGCTGCCCGCGGGCTGGGTTACGGCTAATGGGCGGGCGCGTGCTCTTTGTGGCCCGCGCCATGGTCCTCGTGGTGCGCCACCGCCAATGCGATGAACACCGTAGAAAGCAAAGTAAACACAACGGTTTGAACTATCACCACGATCAGGCCCAGGGCCATGACCGGCAGGGGCACCAACGGCAAGTGAAAGTTCAAAAAGTTTTCCATGACCTGATGGTCGCCGTACATGTTGCCGAGCAGACGCAGCGACAACGAGAACGGCCGCACACAGTGCGCCACCACTTCGAGCACGATCATCAGCGGCGCCAAGCCCAGCACCGGACCCGCGAAGTGCTTGAGGTAATTGACCACGCCCTGGGTGCGAATCCCCGAAGCGTGGGTCACCACGAACACGGTCAGGCCCATCACGATGTTGGTGTTCAGGTTGTCGGTGGCCGGATCGCCCAGCGGCAACAGCGCCATCGCGTTCATGGTGAAAATATACAGCGCCAGCGTGCAAATCAGCGGAAAATGGCGGCGGGCTTCGGCGTCGCCCATCATGCCTTTCATCAGGTTCCACACCGCGCCGACCACCACTTCGAAGAACAGCAGCGGCGAGATCTTGCGCTCGGGCAGCACACCAGCATCGGGTTCGGCGTTGAGCTTGCGCCGCACCGCCACTGCGCTACCCAGCAGGATCAGTACCGCGATGAGCGCAAAGAACACGTGGGTGATGTGGCCGTCGGTGGCAAACGACTTCTTTTCGACAAAAGTCTTGGCCAGCGGCGTGCCTTCGGCCATCTTCTCGATCTTGCCGCGGATCTCAGCATGGGCATCGTGGTCGGCCGACTTGCCGATAAGAACCGACAGCCACGTAAACGGCTCGGCGTGCCCCGCGTGGCCTGCCACACCGCCAGCGTGGTCGCTGTCGCTGGCCGCAGGCGCCGCAACGTGCTCCTCGCTTGCCACTGCACGGTTGCCCATCCCCAGCGATGCAAGGATAAGCACAGTCAGGACCGACGGCAAAATCCACCACCGCTTTGCGCTACAGAACATGGACACCCCCAATCGATGCGGGCGGGGCCGGACGCCGGATTTGGCTGGCCACCACTAGGCACACCAGCGAGGACGTCCACCCCAAAGTTAGCGCCAGCGCCGATGGCCGCAACACAAACAGCGTCAAGCCGATCGCGCCGCACGTCAGCATCATTTTGGTCAGCAGCAAGGCGTGGGCCGCCATCCGGCTGGGCCCGTGGTCGCTGGTCAGGCGCTGGGTGATCCACACCAGACCGCGCAAGTTGGCCGCGCCGATCGCGCAGCCGGCCAGCACGCCCACCCACATGGGTCGGTCACCAAACGCCAGCGCGCCGACCAGCAACAGCACGGTCACTACCAAGTGGGCGCGCAGGGCCTTGGTCAAGGTCGCGCCGGCGTTGTCGCTGATCGTCGGGGTGTCGGTCATGGCAGGGCGGGCGAAGCGGCAGGAGGCGGCAAACAGCCCAAATTCCAAGTGGTTGTGCTGAGTCTGTGCAGTCGAACCCGCAGCCAATCGGCTGGCGGAGTCGCCCGCTCTGGCGAGCCAGAGTCGGGAAATCTGCCGGCGGAACCATGAAATCACAAAGACTTCTTGAGACTGCCGCAGCCAGCGGCGAGTCTCTTCGACCGCAGGCGCGGCGCTTCGTAACACGCGCTACCGATTGGGGTCAACAACGTCTACCGCGATCCCTCGCTTTGAGCGCATCTCTGCGTCACTGCGTCGCTTCTCTCGCTGCGGCGTACCTGAGTACGCCTCGCTCTTTCAGCTCCTTGTTCTTTGATCTACATCTCAAATCGGGGGCCGCGGGAGATTTCTGTGGGGAATTTGGGTCTACAAGCGCTCCAGCGTCCACGGCGACTGCAGTTCATGCAATTGCCCAAAAAATACCGCGAACTGCGCGTCGCCCTCGGCGTCACTGCGTGCGGACAGGGTCTTGACCTTCTTTTTGCCGACCAGCTCAGCTTTTTCGATGACGAAACCTGCTTCAATGAAAATCCGCAGCGCGTTGCCGAGATTGACCTTGCTGATCGCCTCATAGCACTCGACCGTGCCCAGATCGAAGGCCATTTGCGCTTGGCCTTGGACATGGTCCAAGAATGCCGCCTCGCTGAGCGCCCCATGACGCAAGTGCTTGATACTGCGAGCAACCAGCGCATAGGACTCGACAAAACTTTGCAACAGCTTGGCATACAGCCGCAGCGGACCGCGCACCGTGGTCGCGACCGCCAGATCGTCTTGGCCTCTGCGCTCAAGCCAGCCGGCGTTGACGAAATCTTGCAGGGTCTGCTGGTACTTTTGCTCAAATGTGATGCCGGGCTCGTACACGAACTCGAACTTGAGCAAGCGCGACAAGAATTTGGTCTGGGCAAACAGCGCCTGCTGGCCCATCAGCGGCCCGCGCTCGAGCATGGCCAAAATCGCCGCCGCCAGCAGCGCTTCGGGCACAAACAGGTGTAACATGTTATTCTTGTAGTAATCTAGGTGCATCCGGCCCTCGGCCCGGACAATCAAGATGTCTTCGCTGTCAAACTTGCGGTGCAGGATCCACTTGGAGGCGGCAAACAGCGTCAGCGCCTGATCGGCGACTTCGCTGACCGCTTCGCCCATCGCGCGCGCCCGCTCGCTCTGGCCACCAAACGGGTCTGGCTGACCGCCCTGTTCGTCGTGCTGGGTCTGATCGCGCTGCTTGGCCAGCAGCAGCTTTTGGCGGTTGGCCTGCAGCGCCGCGCTCAACGGCATCGACAGCACCGCGCCGCGCTGGTCGGCGAGGTCGAGCAGGTAGCCCACCCGCAGCCGCAAGTCTTGCAGGGCTATGCCCTTGTGGGTCTTGGTCAGCAGCACGGCCGCGACCAGCGCCGTCGGCGTGAGCACCGCGGCCTGGTTGATGCCACCCAAGATGCGCCAGCCACAGACTTTTAGCGCCCGGTCAAAGGCCTTGGCATCGCGCTGACCGGGCGGGCCCATCGCGCCAAATTCTTCGAGCAGCTTGCGCACCGACATCGGCTCGCCGAACTGGATGCGAATACGGCCATACTTGTGGATCAGCACTTCGGTAGCCTTGAGGACTTCAACCGGAGATTCTGCCACTTTTTCGCCGCCTTCGAGCTCTTTTCGGTAGGCCTTCTCTTCGATCAGGCGCTCGTAGCCAAAGTTGGTGGGCGCGAACCAGACGTCGTCGCGCTTGCCGTCCGCCACCACCTCGAGCACCAGCTTGATCAGGCCAAACTTGGGTGGCAACAGCTTGCCGGTGCGCGACCGCGTGCCTTCGGGAAAAAACTCCAGCCAATGGCCATCGCTGAGCAACTTTCGGACATAGTGGCGAAAAGCCGCGGCGTAGATCGGCTGACCCGAAAACGTGCGGCGCAGGAAAAAGGCGCCCGCGCGCCGAAAAATGCTGCCCAGCGGAAAGAAGCTCAGGTTGGCACCGGCGGCAATGTGAGGGGGAATCAGGCCGTTGCGGTAAAACAGGTAGCTCACGATCAAGTAATCGATGTGCGACTTGTGGCTGGGCACCAGCACCAGCGGCGCCTTGCGACCGGTGAGGCGCAGGCGCTCTAGCCCCTCTTCGTCGACCTCGATGCCGTCGTAGATCTTGGCCCACAGCAGCGTCAGGCCAAACGAGATGAACGCCAGCATCTTCATGGAGTACTTGGCGGCAATCTCGGCCAAGTTCAGGTCGGCCTCCGTCTTGACCTGCTTGAGATCGCGGTGGGTCTCGCTGGCAATCCGGCGCAGGTCCGCGGTCACTTCGGGGTCGGCCAAAATCTCGCGGCGCAGCTGCTCAGCCGACTTGACCGGAGCCCCACGGATAATCCGGTCCTCTTGCTGCAGCGCGCGCACCACTTCGGCCCGCAGCCGCTCGGCCAACACGCTGTCGTCGTGGCCGACGTCGCTGTTGCGCTCCAAAAACTCGAACAGGTCGATGGGCTCGGCCATGCGCACATGGGCCCGCCGGTGGTTGAGTACAAACGACAGCAGCTTGCGCAGCCGACCCGGCGCCCCGGGGTCGCCAAAGAACTCGCTGATGATCGAGTGGCGATCGCGGTCGGGATCGCGCTGCCAGATCAGCACCTGCGGCACGATCAGCACTGGAAACTGCACCTGGCGCTGCACCTGCAGCAGCTCGCGCAAGTAGGCCATCTGCGGCCGCGGGTTGATGATGTCGAGCAGCGAAAACGCCCGGCGCAAGAACAGCACCACCGGCTGGCGCCGCCGCAGCAGGCCGTGCAGCACCTCGTTCTCCGACCGCACCGATCGCTTGCCGAATAGCCGGCGCAGCCACGCCGCGAACACCCAGCGCACCGGCTGCAGCCAGCGCATCGACACGCCGTTGGCGAACTTGGCCAGCGGCAGACCGTGCTGCAAGTTGACCCAGTTGAAGTAGAAGTAGTCCAGCAGGCTGATGGTGCTGTGGACAAACACCAGCCCGCCGCCGTCTTTGGCGAGCCCATTGATGTCATTGGCCAATCGCGGCGAAAATTGCACCGGCTTGAAGAACAGCCAGGCAAACCAGCGCGCCACCCAACCCAGCCGCGGCACCATCGCCGACGGGTGCTGCAGATCGCGGTCGAACAAGCCGTCATCGGGCGACAGCGAGACCGCCCGCAGGCCCATCGGTGTCATCACTGAGCCGCGGGCCCCCGACTGAGGCGGCACAGGCGGCACCACCGGCTGCGGGTCGGACGGTGAAACTGGCGCGAGCTCGGGCATCGGCAACCTCTGGTGCCCGATCGTGGCGCGGATGCTGGCGGGGCGCAAGGCCTTGCGACCGCGACGCAAGGGCGTTACCGTCGCGTGGCCGCTTGCGTCGGCCGCGAACCGTTATGCCCACCGATTTGAGCCTGAGTCCTGCGTCAACTGCCCTGCTGGTGGTCGACATGCAACAAAAGCTGGTGCCGGCCATGCAAGACGGCGGCGCACCGTGCGTGGCCAACGCGGCGAGGTTGCTGCAGGGCGGCCACGCCCTGGGGCTGCGCACGCTGGTGACCGAGCAGTATCCCAAGGGCTTGGGGCCGACCGTGCCCGAGCTTGCCGCGCACTTTGGCCAGGCGACTGTTCACGACAAAATCGCGTTTGCGGCCACCGGCAATGGCCCCACGCGTGGCTTGTTGGCCCTCTGGCAAAGCCAAGGCGTCCGCTCGGTGCTGGTGTGTGGCATCGAAGCGCACATCTGTGTCTACCAGTCCGTGCGCGGGCTGGCCGAGATGGGGTTTGTCGTGCACGTCGTCAGCGACGCCTGCGCCAGCCGCACTGCTGACAACCACCGCATCGCCCAGGGCCTGTGGCGGCGCTGTGGCGCAGTCGTGACCTCGACTGAAGCGTGCCTGTTCGACCTGCTCGGCCAGGCCCACGGCGACGCATTCAAGCTCATCTCCCGGCTGATTCGCTGACCGTGCTGCACATCGCCGGCCTGCACAAGTCGTTTTTTGACCCGGGTCGCGGCGAAGTCAAAGCGGTCGACGGCATCGAATTGCAGGTGCCACCGGGGGTCGTGGCGGTCATGGGTGCCAACGGCGCCGGCAAGACCACGCTGTTGCGGCTGATTGCGGGCCTGCTCGAGCCCGACAGCGGGACCATCGCGGTCGCCGGTCTGGACTCCGTGCGCGACGGCGATCGCTTTCGCGCGCAACTGGGCTACCTGTCGACCAGCACCAAGCTGCCCGCGCTGGCGACGCCGCGCGAGTTTCTGGCGCTGATCGGCCAACTGCACGGCTTGCATCCGGCCGCAGTCGCGCAGCGCCTCGAAGCGCTGGTGCCTCAGTTTGGTCTGGCCGACATCTTGGACCAGCGTATTGCCACGCTGTCGACCGGTCAGGCCCAGCGCGTCAATTTGGCGCGGACGCTGCTGGCTGACCCGCCGCTGCTGATCTTGGACGAACCGACCACGGGGCTGGACGTGCTGGCCGCTGCCGAAGTGGTCACGGCCGTCCAGCGCTGCCGCGATCAGGGTCGGCTGATCCTGTACTGCACCCACGTGCCGGCTGAGGCGCAGGCGGTGGCGGATCAGTTGCTGCTGATCGGCCGCGGCCAGGTGGCCTACGCCGGCACCATCGCCGATCTGGCCGATGGCGGCGATTTTGCCCCAGCTGTCCACGCGATCCTGCGACCCGCGGTGGCGTCATGAATCCCGCGGTACGCGCCATTTTTGCCAAGGACATGCGCGAGCTCCTGCGCGACCGCCGGGCGCTTTTCGTCAACTTGGTGCTGCCGGTGTTGCTGTACCCGCTGCTGATCCTGTTTTCTGTTCAAGTCGCCCAGCTGAGCCTGGCCCAGCCGCGGCCGCCGCCCAAGATCGGCGTGCTGGCCACGCCGCAGGTGCTGACGGCCTTGCAGGCGGGCGCGACCCTGCCCAAGCCGAAGCGGTCTGCGCGCAAACAGGCCGCCGCTTTGCCGACCGACCCGACGCCCGTGGCCCAGTATCAGGTCGTCGACTTGACCGGCAGCAGTTGGCACCCGCAGGCGGTGCTCGCGTCAGTCGATGGCCCGTTGACCGCGCCGACTCGGCACAATCTGAGCGAATTCCTGCGCAGTCACGATCTGGCTTTGGCGGTGGTGGCGCTCGATCCAGTCGCGCTGCAACCTGCGCCGCTGCCGCTGCATCCGCTGCCGCCCCAAACCACGCTGGTGGTGCTGCAAGATGACGGCAACGCACGCGCGCCCGAGATTGCACCGCAGGTCGACGCCGTGTTGATCGGGCTGCGCCAGACCACGCTGGCCCATTGGCTCAGCGCCAGCCACCTCGACCCGCGGCTGCCCGAGCCGGTGGTGGTGCGCCACCACAGCCTGGCGACGGCGGCCGAAGCGGTGCGCACCCAAGCTGCGCCGATGATCCCGTTTTTGGTGCTGGTGCTGGCGGTGACGGCCGCGATGTATCCGGCGATTGGCCTGTTGGCCGGCGAGCGCGAGGCAGGCACGCTGGAGACGCTGCTGTCGCTGCCGATCCGGCGCCGCGACCTGGTGCTGGGCAAGCTGCTGGTGGTGCTGTGCGCGGCTTTGGTGGCCGTCATCGCCAATCTGTTGTCGCTGAGCGGCACACTGGGGCTGTTGGCGGGGCAATTGGCCGCGGTCGGCACTGACTCGCCGCTGGCGGGCCTGGTGTCGGTCGGTGCGCCCGCGCTGCTGCTGTGCCTGGTTTTGCTGTTGCCGGTGGTCGTCGCGATCTCGGCCGCGGCGCTGGCGCTGTCTGGCTTTGCGCAGTCGACCAAAGAAGCGCAGACGTACCTGACGCCGTTGATTCTGGTGGTGGTGTTTGTGGCCATGGTCGCGGTGGTGCCGGGCCTGCAACCCAGCTTGGCGCTCGATCTCTTGCCGATCGGTGGCACGTTGCTGGCGCTGCGCCAGGCCTTGCAGACCCCGGAGATGCCGTGGATGCACATCGCGATTACGACTGTGGTCAACCTGGCGGTGGCGGCGGTGCTTGTCGGATGGACTGCGCAGCTGTTCGACACCGAGCGCGGCCGCTATCCCGGGCTGGTGCGCGCCGGATGGGGTCGCTTTGCGCGGTTTCGCCGCGGCCAGAGCCTGCCTGGCGGGCCCGAAGTGCTGGGCGTGTACGCGCTGGCGGTGGCGGGCATGGTGCTGGGCGGCGGATGGTTGGCCGATGCCCCGGCGGTGGTGCTGACGATGGCGCCCTTGCTGCTGTTTGTGCTGCTGCCTGCGTGGTTGCACAGCTGGCTGGGCGCGTATCCGCAGGCGGTGGTGTTGGGGTGGCGTGCACCGTCTGGCCGCGACCTGTTGGTGGCGCTGGCGCTGTTGCCGGTGGCGTTGGGCCTGTCGTTTGGGCTGGGTACGCTGCAGGAGGGCTGGGTCGATGTCGGGGCGCTGCAGGCCGCCGGCGAGCCGGTTGCGCGCTTGGTCGCCCAGCTTGCGAGCGCCGGTGGCTTGCCGTTGCAGTTGCTGTGTCTGGCGGTCGTGCCGGCGATCTGCGAAGAGACCCTTTGCCGGGGCACCTTGCTTTCTGGCCTGCACAAGAGCTTGGGGCCCAAGTGGGCGATCGCCCTGTCCGCGCTGCTGTTTGCACTGCTGCACCAGTCGCCGCTGCGGTTGCTGCCTCAGGCGGCGCTCGGCGTGCTGCTGGGGTGGCTCACGCTGCGCAGCCGCTCGGTGTGGCCGGCCGCGCTCGTTCACGCTGGTCACAACGCGCTGCTGGTGGCCGCAGAGGTGCAGGGCTGGCTGAAGTAGCGGCTTCACAGTTCCCAACAATCGTGCTTGGTCCCGCATACCGAACTACTGTACCGACATTGACCTTTGTGGCGCCAAAGCTTGTGCTCCCCGATGGCTACGCTATACTCGCCCGCATCACTGACGCTCGCCCCCGATCGCGCCGGTAAATCAGCCCTTGCTCCACCCGTGGTGCCCTCGCCGTCATCGCAGCTGTGCAGCACGGGCCAATGCGGTCGCGTCCCTTGACGCGGCCCCCTGGAGGTGCCCATGTCCTGGTTTTCCCGACCACCCAATGCCGCTGACTGGAGCGACGCCGAGCTCAATGCCGCCCATGCTGCGGCCCAAGTCCACGTGCGGCGCTTGCGGACCTGGATGCCGCTGGGCGTGCTGCTGATCATTGGCTGCTACGTCTTGGGGATCCGCGCTACCATCAAGGCGATTGACGGCGACAAGCTCGGCAATGCCATCGAGAAGCGGGTCTCTGGGCTGACGCCCAAGGTCCAAAAAGCGGTGCAGGAGGTCGGTCAGGAAGCGGGACCGGTGGTGAGCAAGGCTCTGGAGACCGAAGCCAGCAAGGTCCTGGACCAGTTTGGCCACAAGGTCGACAAGGAAGTCCAGCGCTTGCGCGACGAGCTGCCCAATAAGATGCAGGGGGTCCTGGACGTACGCATGCGTGACCTCAAGCGGGCCCAGGTTGCCCGGCTGCAGCAAGAGCTGCCCGAGCTTGTCAAGGATCCCAAGAAAACCGAAGCGTTGCTTGATGCCTTGGCCGCCGGCACCCACGAGTGGGCGCGCAAACAGCTGACCACGACTTTTCAGAAGCACCTGGTCGAGCTCGACCGCCTCAAGACCACGCTGCAGAAGCTGGCGGCGGTCGATGTGGCCGCGATTGCCAAGGCCGATGGCGACGGCAAGGCGCTGCCCGCCGGTGCGACCCCCGGCGACGTGGTCGGCGTGCAGGCCGAGAAACACATGCGCATCTCGCCCGAGCAAATGCTGTCGATGTGGCTTGAAATTTTTGAAGAAGCCATCAATGGCCCCGAAGGAGAAACCGTGCTGGACGATGGCGGTGACGCCAAGAAGGCCCAGCCCGACAAGCAATCACCAGCGGACAAGCAACCACCAGCGGACAAGCAACCACCAGCGGACAAGCAAGCCAAGCCGGCCAAGGAGGTGCAGCCATGAACACGCCTGCCGCCGCGCAAACTGCGCGTGACTACCTGCAAACCGATTTCCTGACCCTGCACCGCCAGCGCAAGCGGACCGCGATTTTGAGCATCGTCTTGGTCTTGCTGGTGTTTTGCTACATGACGTGGCTGTACTCAGCCGTGCGCCACATGACCCAACCCGACAACTTAGCAGATGCGATGGCAGGTTTTGTCGAAGTCAGCTTGCCCGACTGGAAGCGCTCGGCCAAGAACGTGATCCAAACTGAGGCGCCGCGGGTGGCGCGCTACGTTGGCGATACCGTGGTGCGCGAGCTGCCGCCGGTGCTGCGTACGGCCATTGAAACGATGGTTGTGCAGTATACACAGGACATTGCCGAGACGGCGGTCAAGCACCTCGACGCGGCGTTTGCCGACTTGGTGTCGGGCGCCCGCGAGGAGCTCAAGCAAGCGGCCGAGACGGGGCTGGATCAGGATCAGGCAGCGCTGATGGCCAAAGCGCTGGACCGGCAACTGCAGCGCGCCGCGGCCGAGGAGTCCAAGAACCCGTTTGACGAGAGCGTGCTCGAGAAGCTGCACAAGTCGCAAAAAGCGCTGGCGAGCCTGAACGACCGGCTCGACAAGCTGCTGGCGCCGGGGCACGAGCCACAGACGCGGCGCGGCAAGCTGGAGCGCCGGTTTATCATGACGTTTTGGCGGTTTATGCAGCAGGAGAACCCGGACTTGCGGATCAAAGAGGGCAAGTCGGGCAAGTAGGCACAAAGCTCACCCGCCAGATTCCGGTATCGCCCCACCGCCGTCGCTTGCCAAACAGCAGCGGCGCCGGCGGGTCGCGCGTCGGATCGTCGCGCAGCCCCTCATACTGGTGCACCTGTAGTGCACTGGACTGCGTGTCCAACCAATCGGTCAACGCCACCGCGCGACCGGTCAGCGGCAAGCGCAGGGGCGCGGCACTGGTCCGACCACTGAGAGAAACAAATGAAAACGCAGCGCTGGGAGCGCAAGCGGTGGGGTAAGAGCCGTCCATCGGGTGCTGCCTAGGACACTGGGGAAAGGGCTGGGGTCCACGCTACCCATGCCCTGCGGCTCGGTCAAATTGCGCGACACAGCCGGGGTCTAGACACCCCATGTAGCTCAAGCCCCGATCGCGCTGACCACCTGATCGGCGATGTGCCGGGCGTGGCGCTGCACATCGGCCTCGTTTGGGCCCTCGACCATCACCCGGCACTTGCGCTCGGTGCCGCTGTAGCGCACCAGCACCCGGCCAAACCCCTGCAGCGCCCGCTCGACATCACCAATCGCGCCCGACACCGCCGGCATACTCGCAATCGGCGGCTTGTCGCGCACCGCCAAATTGATGAGCACTTGCGGCACGGTGGTCATCGCGCGGGCCAGTTCGGACACCGGTCGCTGCTCGCGCACGGCGATCGCCAGCACCTGCAGCGCCGCCAGCACCCCGTCGCCGGTGGTCGCGTGGTCGAGAAACACCAAGTGCCCAGACTGCTCGCCGCCCAGCGCAAAACCGCCCTTGCGCATCGCTTCCACTACTTGGCGATCGCCCACATCGGTACGCAGCAGCGCAATGCCGTGCTCGCGCAGCGCCAGCTCCAAGCCAAAATTGCTCATGACCGTCGCGACCACGGTGTGCCCGCGCAGATCGCCGCGAATCTTCATGCGCGGCGCGCACATCGCCATGATGTGGTCGCCGTCGACAATGCGGCCCGTTTCGTCGCACAGCACCAGCCGATCGGCGTCGCCGTCGAGAGCCAAGCCGATGTGGCATCCGTTGGCGACGACCGCTTTGGCCAACGCCTCGGGATGCAAGGCCCCTGCGTTGTCGTTGATGTTGGTGCCGTCCGGCCTTGCGTTGAGCAGCACGACCTGCGCGCCCAATTCTTCCAAGACCATCGGCGCCACTTTGTAGGCGGCACCGTTGGCCGGATCGACGCCAATCTTGATGCCGTCTAGCGTTAAATCATTGGGAAATGTCGTCTTGAGCTTGACGGTGTAGCGCCCCCAGGCATCGTCGACACGGTAGGCGCGGCCGATGCCACCTCCGCTGGCCAATGCGGCATACAGCGGCGCCGGATCTGCCACCCAAGCCTCGATCTGGGCCTCGTCTTCGTCGGCGAGTTTAAAGCCATCGGCGCCAAAGACCTTGATGCCGTTGTCCTGGTACGGGTTGTGCGAGGCCGAGATCACCACGCCGGCATCGGCACGCATGCCCACGGTCATAAACGCGATGCCCGGCGTCGGCAGCGGGCCCACCAAGTACGGGTCGGCGCCCACCGAGCACAGCCCGGCCACCATGGCGTTCTCAAACAGGTAGCCCGAGCGGCGCGTGTCCTTGCCAATCAGCACCCGCACACGGGCATGCGTGGCACGGTTGCGGCACAGCAGGCCAATGGCACGGCCAATTTGCACGGCGTTTTCGACAGTCATCACGCCCGAGTTGGCCTCGCCGCGCACGCCATCGGTCCCAAACAGTTTCTTGACCATGATTGCCTCCTGGCTCAGGTCGGGTGACCCAGACCGATGTGTTGCCACAGGTGCGCGCGCAGATTTTAGGCGCGCACGACTTTGAGGCTGGGCGGTGTGATCTGCTTGTCGCTCACGCTGGGATGCACTTCGCGCTGCAGCTCTTTCATGATCGACCGGCTGTCGTAATTGTGGCGGCGGATGTCTTCGATACGCTGCTGCAGGCGCGCCAGATCGGTGCGCACCCCATAGCTTTCCAGAATCGACTTGAGCCGGTCATGGTGGCGCACAATGGCTTCGGTCGCCGACACGTAGCCGTGCAGCGCACTCTCTGCGCGCTGCCAGAAATTGAGCGGGTTGGTGTTGAAGAACTTGATGTCGGTCTCGCTGGGCTCAAGCAGAATGACGTCGCCGCTAAAATCTTTGTCAAGATTGAGCTTTTCAATGCCAAGCATCAGCCGCGTGTGCAACATGGTTCGAAACGCCTGGTTGATCACGGTGCCGATGCCCATGTCAGACAGCGACGCCTTGTTGTTGAGCAGTTGGTCGGCGTGGTAGTTGACAAACGGACGAAACGGATTGTACACAAACACCAATTGCGCGCCGCGATCGGTCGCTTGGCTGATGTTGGCGGTGCGCCGGACGCCGCCGTCGAGGTACTCCTGACCGCGGATCTTGGCCGGCTTGTAAAAGCCAGGAATCGCAGTGGAGGCCTGCACCGCTTCGCTGATGGTGACCGAAGTGTCGTCGTCGTGGCCAAACGTGACGCCCTCGCCGGTGTTCAGATTGGTGGCGCCGATGTACAGCGAATTGCCGCGCTCCAAGTGCAAGAGTCGAAAGTCGTTGGGAATGTGGTTCTTGTGCAGCGCGTCGCGGGTAAAGCGCTCAATGCCCGAATTGTCGAACAAGCCCGACGGCAAGTAGCTGCGGCCGCTGCCAAAACCGGTGCGCAGCGCGGCGTCTTCGACCAGCGGCGCCACCAAGTTCTCGGCCGTGCGCAGCCCAGGATCGCGGGCAAACGCGCGACAGCGGTCGATGAGCTCGGGCCGGTTGTGGCGCAGTTCGTGCCAGATCGTCTGCAAGACCGCCGGCGACAACAGTGCGGCGTCCAGCCCGATCCGCGCCGGTCGCGTCAGGTACTCGCGCCAATTGGGTCGGTAAAAGTCCAGCGGCGAAAACTGGCCGATTTTCTTGGATGCCCCTTCGAGCGACTTGAGCAACTCTTCTGGGCCGATGCCCGACGCCAGCGGTGCGGCCAGAAACGCGCCGGCCGAGATCCCAACGTAGATGTCGAAATCCAGCACACTGCGGTTGCCGAGGTAGGTGTTCAGGGCTATCAGGCCACCGATCTTGAACGCCCCGCCCGAAATCGCCCCGCCCGCCAGCACCAGCCCGGACTTGGCGTGGGCACGCACACGGCTGCGGTCCCCTTTTTCGACGAACGTGATGCCCATGGCCGTCTCATGCCGGCGCGCCGGCCGGGGGTCACACAATGCCAGCATTTTGGCCACTGGCAAGCCCAGCCGACTGGGCGCAATGCGAAGGTGTGTAAGGTCGGGGTCAGGCGGCTACAACAACGGCGGCGGTGCGGCCAGAAGACCAACAATTTTCTGGCCTAGGCGCGACAGACCGCTGGTGTTGGCTAGCGCCTCGGCCACGGTCGTCCACCGCCAGGCGGTGTAGCCCCAATGCGCCGGGTCAGGCAACGGCCGATCGCCCAGGGTCCCGGCAGTCGCCTGCACCGCATAGCGGCGGTGGGTCAGCACATGCACCAGCGTCGGCAACGGCCGCTGCGCCTGCAGGCCGCACTGCTCGGCAAACGTGAGCATCTGCGCGGCGGCATCTGGCCCTTCGGCGCCCGGCGGCTCCCACAGCCCGGCCCAGCGCCCGTGCTCACCGCGCTTGCCGAGCAGCACCAAGATGCCATCCCTATCCTGCGGTTGCGGCAGCCGTTGCACGGCGTAATAGCACGCCGCGATCGGCACGACTGTGGTGCGCTGGCGGGGCGGCGGGATCGCCAACGTCAAGTCCAGGGCGTGCGCCACGCAACCGGTCGCCACCGGACACTGCTGGCACTGCGGCTGCTTGGGTGTGCAAACGGTGGCGCCCAGCTCCATCAGAGCCTGATTCCAGTCCTGCGGATGCTGGCACGCTGCGGTAGCGGGTTGCAGGTGATCGGCGGCCCACTGCCATACTTGGGCCTTACCGGTCCCAGCCATCGGGTCGTGGCGCAGGCCATACCAGCGCGCCAGCACCCGTGCGACGTTGCCATCGACCAGCGCCGCCGGCTGGCCAAACGCGATCGAGCGCACTGCCCCCACGGTGTACGGTCCCAAGCCGGGCAGCGCGGCGAGTGCCGCCACGTCGCGGGGCAGCACCCCGCCGTACTCGGCCACCACCGTTTGCGCCGTGCGGTGCAGGTTGCGGGCACGGTTGTAGTAGCCCAGCCCGGTCCACTGGGCCAGCACGTCGTCCAGCGGCGCTGCCGCAAGCGCTTGCCAGTGCGGCCAACGCTGCACCCACCGCGCAAAGTAGTCGATGACCGTGTCGACGCGGGTCTGCTGTAGCATGAGCTCAGACACGACGACGCCATACGGATCAGCGAGTTGTCCAGTCGGTGCCCGCCACGGCAGCCGCCGCGCGTGGCGCGCATACCAGCCAAGCAACGCGGTCTGGCGCTGCAGATCGACGGTCACCTACGGCACCGAGAGCAGGCGGGCGTCGAGCACGGCTTCGCGCCACGCGTCTTTGGCGCCCGAGATCTCAAAGCTGATCGGGCCACCCACATCGGGGCTGGTCAGGCGTGCTTCAAAGGCATGCCAACCGAAGTCGTCAGGAGCGATGGTCTTTTCGTAGATGACCCGCTCGCGCGCCAGCACCTTGAGGTGGACCGGCCCGCCTTCGTTGCCGTGCCGCACCGCCCACAGCCGGTTGCCAAATCGGCCGGCCACCACCGCGCCGGGCGGCAAATTGTCGTAGGTCAGGCGCAGCACGCCGTCCTCAAACGGCGGGTGCACGAAAATGCCCTCGCGGCGCGTGTTGCCGACCTCGTGCAGCGTGGCCCAGCTGCTCTTCCAGTCCTGACTGGCGCAGTCGTGCAGGCCTCCCTCGTAGTTGGGGCTGGGATCGTCCTTCCATGGGCAATGCTGCCATGTATCCGGCGGTGCTCCGGCTCGAAAAATCGCGTGATCGGCCATCCGCAGGTTCTTGCGAAAATCGAAAACAGTCCGCGTTTTAGGTAGTTCGAACAGCACCAGACCGGTGCCGTGACCGAGCGCTGCTCGGCTTAGCTCGCGGGCTCCTGGTAGCTGGACATGCCCAAGCTTGTCGTGGGTAGACACCACCCACAGCCGCTCCTTGCCATCGCAGTCCCACTGTTGCAGGGGCTCGCCGAGCACCAACGCCGCCGAGAAATCCAGTTTGTGCCGCTGCCATTGCGCTGCAAAGACCGCGGGCTGGTGGGCCGACCACGCTGGCCAGAACGCCACCGCGTCCTGCGCCCGCAAGTCGCGGCCAATCGCCGCTGCGGCGGCCTGCAGGCTCTCGGTGTCGGGCGCTACCCGTTGGTGACGCCACTGGGATGCCACAGGCACGGCCACGGCCGTCAATAGCGCAATCAGGCCAACCAGCGCCCAAGTGCGCGCCGGGACAGGCGCCCGACTGGTCACGTCGGCGACCCACGCGGCTTCGACGACGGCCTGCGTTGTCATCGTCGCCTTGGCCGCCGAGCCGGGCGCAGGCTCCGGGTCCAGATCCGGCGACGCCAGCGACGGTGCGACCCATCGCCGCGGCGCCGCTGCCGACGCAGCGCCCTCGGCGGGCGTGGCCGACACGCTCTTGCTGACAACCTCCTCGGGGTTTTCAAAGGACAGTCGCGGTTCGTTCAGATTGGCCATCGCGTCGGCAAGGGTAAGGCCGAAAGCGCTGCATCGCAAGCGCGTGCCACTGGATCGCGCGACCGAGCGATCGCCGCGGGCAAACTCGACACGCCGCGCTGATCGGGCACAATCACCGGGTCCCGCAGCGGGCGCAGCGACTGGCGATGACTGAGCTTGAGCCTGATGATGTCGACGACGACCCGCCCGACCGCGCTGCCGGTCCCAACTACGTCACGCCTGCGGGCAAGGCGCGATTTGAAGCCGAGCACACGGCGTTGCTGCGCGGCGAGCGACCACGGGTCACGCGCGAAGTTGCGGATGCCGCAGCTCAGGGCGATCGCAGTGAAAACGCCGAGTACATTTACGGCAAGCGCAGGCTGCGCGAGATCGATCGCCGCCTGCATTTTCTCGAAAAGCGCCTGCAGTCGATGGTGGTCGTCGATCCTGCTGTCCAGCGCCGCCGCGACACCGTCTACTTTGGCGCAACCGTAACGGTCCAAGATCACGCGGGCGCGACCAAGCGCTGGACCATCGTCGGTCAGGACGAAATTGACCTCGCCAGCGGTCACATCAGCATCCGTTCGCCGGTGGGCAGTGCACTCATCGGCAAGCAAATCGACGACGAGGCGCGCATCGTGACCCCGGGCGGCGTCCGGACCTATTGCATCGTGGAGATTGCCTACCCATGACCCGCTTTTTTGCCCCAATCGTCGTTGCCCTGGCCCTGTTTGCTGCGAGCAGTGTGGCGTGGAGTGCCGAGACGGTGGTGCCCGGCATCGAAGTCCTGCTCACCGACAAGATTGCCCTCGTTGCAGGCAAGCGCTTGGGCTTGTTGACCAATCCGGCGGCAGTCGATCGCCAGTTGGTCAGTACGCTCGATCGCCTGCGCGCCGACAAGCGCATCAAGCTTACGCAGTTGTGGGCGCCTGAGCACGGGCTGGCGGCCGCCACGCTCAATGGCACGAGCAACGCACCGGGCATCGAGCCGCACACCGGGCTGCCGATCGAGGGGCTGTTTGGCGAGCGCACGGCGCCGAGCGACGAGACGCTGCAGCGGGTCGACGTCGTGCTGTTTGATCTGCAAGACATCGGCTCGCGGACCTACACCTACGTGTCGACACTGGGCAAGGTCATGCAGGCTTGCGCTGCCAACAAGGTCAAGCTGCTGGTGCTCGACCGGCCCAACCCGCTGGGTGGTCTGCTGTTTGAAGGCCCGGTGCGCGAGCCTGCCCACAAGAGCTTGCTGGGTTGGGGCCCCTTTCCCGTCACGCACGGCATGACTTTTGGCGAAGTGGCCCGGTTTTACAACGCCGAGCTCAAGATTGGTTGCGATCTCGAAGTGGTGCAGATGCAAGGGTGGCGCCGGGCGATGATTTGGGACGACACCGGGCTGGTGTGGGTGCCGACTTCTCCCGGTATCCCCAAACCTCTGAATGCGTATATGTATGTTGCGACTGGCATGGTGTGTGGCTCGGGGCCAAACTGCAACGAAGGCGGTGGCAACGCCATGCCGTTTGAGTTGATTGGCGCACCATGGATGGACGGCGAAAAACTCGCGACCGCGGTCACCACTGCCATCTCTGGCGTCCAGGGTCTGGAGCATGTACGCATCCGCGCGAGTTCGTGGCTGCCGTGGCACGGGCAGTACAAGGGCAAGATTACCCACGGTATCCAGATTCACTTGTTGCAGACCCACGGGTTTCGGCCGCTGCGGCTGGCGCTGGCGCTGTTGGCGGTGCTGCACAACGAGTTTGGCAGCCAGCTCAAAGTCTCCAGCGACAACCGGTTTGCGATGATCTGGGGCAACAGCCGGGTGCTCAAGATGTTGCGGGCCCACACGCCGTGGCTGCAGATCGAGGCCAGCTGGCAAGCAGAACTTGTTGCTTTTGCAGCGATTCGCCAGCGCCACTTGCTGTATCCGCCTTGACCGCGCAAAATCCAGGCCCCGCAGGGCCTTGCCGCTTGGACAACAAGAGGCGCGTGCCTCAGCAGTATAACACTGCAACTGCCTGAATTGTTTGGCGAATAGCCGAATCAGGACCAAGTGCAGCGCAACGGCGAGCCCAGCTCGGAACTTGGCGAACATGGCTCGGCGCGACCCCGGTTTTGCTCACTTGATCGGCGCCTTCGATGCCACGCTCGCGTTTCACAACGTCGACACAGCGGTGGTGCAGTCGTGGTTGCCGCCCGGCCTGACGCTGGACCCGGCGCCGACCGCGCCTGAGGGCCAACATCCCTATTATTTGGGGTACATCGTCGCAAGCCCGTGCCACTGGTCAATCTTGCCGCTGATGGCCATGAAAGTGCGCGCGATGGCGCTGGTGGTCCCCAATGTCCGGATCATCACGCTCAAGCGCGGCTATCTGGGGCCGTACGGCTATGTGCTGCGGTGGTGGTCGGCCGGCGAGCGCTTCATCGATCTGGGCGGACACCTGTGGGGCCTGCCGCCAGCTCCCGAGCGGGTCAGGCCATCGGTCGGCAAGATCGAGGGTTTGGTCGAAGTGCCCGGCCAAGTCTCGATGGCGACCCGCGATCACGGCGAGATTCCAGAGTGGCCGCGGGTGCGCGAGTTGTGCCGGCTGCTGCAGTTGCCGCTGTTGACCCAGCGACCCAACGGCCGGTTGTCGGTGGTGGGCATGTACTGGAACGTCAGCGACGCCGACATGCGCGCTTGCGAGACACGGCTGGAGGTGCTGCCCGGCGCCCTGCCACCCGGCGCGTTGGTGCCCGATGGCAAGCTTGGCTGTGCCGTCGACGGCACCCGCAACATGCTCACTGGCGGGACATTTCGCATGGGCTCGATCTGCACCATGACCCGCGCGGGTCCGCCCGAGAAAGACTGGTCTCCGTGGCGATCTGGTCCGCGGCTGCGCCTGCGCGTCGACCTTTCGCCCAATGAAATAGGTCCGTGGGCCGAAAAGCAGGGCTTGTAGTTTTTTTTGACCGGATCGCATGGCACGCTTGGCAATTGCGCCAGAATCGCTACCATGCGCGCCACAACGGACCACGCTGGGGTGGACAAATTCGGGGGAAAACGTTATGCTAGTTTCGAAATTGTTTGGAACATCACTGATCGTCACCGTCCTTGCGGCCAGCGGCTGCGCGTCGTCAAGCGGCGGCGGTGGCACCGGAACAACTGCCGACACTGCAGCGGGTGCCGATGCCGCGACCGGCGCTGAGACTGCCGCCGCCACCGATACCGCAGGCGGCAACGACGCCGCGACGACCACCGACACAACGGCTGGTGCCGACACGGCCGCAGGCGCTGACACGGCAGCGACTGTCGACACCGCAACCGCCGACACACCACCTGCGGCCGACACCGCAGCTGCTGGCGGAACTTGGACCACAGCCGCAGCCGTGATGCAAACCAAGTGCGCGTTCTGCCACGGTGCGACCTCCAAGCTGATCTTTGACTCAACCGACTGCAAAGCGTCGGCCAGCATGGCGGCGTCGATCAAGGGCGAGATCACCAGCAAGAAAATGCCCAAGTCCGGGTCGCTGTCGGCCGATGAGATCAAGAAGATCGTCGATTGGGTCGACGCTGGCGCCAAGTGCCCATAATCTAAAGGATAAGGCAGGATCATGGCCATGTCCCCTCAGCGTCTTGGGGCGACATTCGCCTGCTGCTGGCTCGCGGCATGGCTGTGTGTCAGTTGCAGTGACGAAGCAGTGTCGGGCGACAAGGCGGCCAAGGCCGCGGCCGATGCCTCCAGCTTTGATGGCCTGGCCGTCGATGCCGCTGTCACCACCGGTTGTCCCAAAGGCTTTGCCGGCTGCAAGAGCGGCGTGCGCTGGGTGTGCAACGATCAGGGCTCCGGCTTTGTGCAGTCGCCGTGCCCGGACAAGCTCCAGTGCAGCGAAGGCCAGTGCGTGCAGTGCTCCGGCGACAGCCAGTGTCAGGCCGGCGTGGCCTGCGTCGCCGGCACCTGCCAGATCGCGCCGCTCAGCGTTGTCACCACCGCCTTGCCGACCGGCTTGGCCAACAAGCCGTACAAGGCCCAACTGGAAGCCAAAGGCGGCGAGCAACCGTACGCGTGGTCGCTGAGCCAGGGCGCGCTGCCGGCGGGGCTGACGCTGCTGCCCGATGGGGCCATCGACGGCGCGGCCAAGGCGGCGGGCAGCTACTCGCTGCAGGTGCAAGTGCAGGACAAAAGCGCCAACAAGGCCAATCAAGTGCTGGCGTTGGAGATCAAGGACGGCGGTCTGGTGGTGACCTCGACCTCACCGCTCAAGGCGGCCACCGATGGCGTGGCCTACAGCTTGCCGCTGACGGCGCAGGGCGGCACGGCGCCTTACTTCTGGGGCATCACGGCCGGCAAGCTGCCGACTGGCATCGCGCTGGGCAGCGACGGCGTGCTCACCGGCACGCCACAAGGCGATGGCGAGTACACCTTCGATGTCAAAGTATTCGACAACGCGGACGCGCCACTGGTCGCGACCAAGTCGCTGGTGCTGCCAGTCAAGTTGGCACCGCTGGAGATCGTTGGCACCCAAGAAATCAACCTGTTTATCACCAAAGTCATCGTATTGCCGCTAATTATCGTGGTCGATCAAGTGCCGGTGCCCTACAACTCCAAGCTGCAAGCCAAGGGCGGCAAGAAGCCCTACAAGTGGGCCGAGACGCCGCTGCCCGGCATGGTCAAGGGCTTTTTGCCCAATGCCGGTATCCCCAAGGGCCTGACGCTGGCCGCCGATGGCAGCCTGAGCGGCGCGGTGACCGACGCCTCGCTGGTGCTTGAACTCAAAGTGCCGCTGTCGCAGATCGTGCTCAAGGGCTTCTTTTTTGCCGCTGAAGTCACCGACAGTCAGTCCAAACCGCAGACACGTCAGGCGATTTTCATCATGCCGACGGTGCCGGTGGGCGGCCCGTAGCCGCTGCGACCACCCGTGAATCTTTGGCCCACCGCCGCGTTGTCCCTTGCGCGCGGGCAGCGCCATGCGTAAGCTTAGGCTGGGCAAGCAGGGGGTTCCAATGCATCGTTGTGTGGGCAAAGTCGCCATTGGTCAGATCGCCGCGTCGATGGTGCTTGCGGTGGCGGCCACCGGATGTGTGACACGATTTGACGACGTCCTTCAAGTTGCGCAGGTTGGCGGAGTGCCTGATGGCATTGACGTCTCGACCCTGCCTTCGGCCAGTTCGGGCAACCTCAAGGCCCCAGACGCGCGACCTGCAGGCGAGACCGCGCGCAGCTGGACCGCCGGCCATGCCATGGTCGGCAGCGGTGGCAAGCTGTTCATCGCCGATCGCGAGCGCGATGCCGTGGTGGTCATGCGCCAGCAGCCGCTCGAGGTTGTGCAGACGCTGTCGGTTGCCAACCGCCCTGAAAAACTGGTGGTCGGCCCTGATGGTGCCGTGTGGGTTGTCCCTCGGATGGGCACGACGGTGCTGCGGTTTGCCGCGACGGGCAATCCTGAACAGCCGCTGTCGGTTCAGTCCGACACGCTGGAAGTGGGCCTAGAGCCGCGGGCGTTGGCGCTGTCGACCAAGGGCCATCACCTGTACGTGGCGCTGGGCGGCCTGCGGCAGTTGGTCACCTTCGACGCAGTGACCCGTAAAGAGCTCTATCGCCAGACTCTGGCCGCTTCGCCGACCGCGCTGGCGGTGGCACCGAGCTACCTCGCCGTCACCTACGACGACGGCAACATCGAGCGGTTCTTGCTCAGCGACAACAAGGCGCCAGCGACTATGGGCAGCAGCCCGGCGGCGACCGGGGCGTCTCTGGTCTCGACCTGCAAGGACCCGCTGCGCAAGTCGCGACGGATCTTGGGCGCGGCTTACGAGCCTGCGACCGACGAAGTGCTGGTGGCGCGCGTAGTGGCAGCGCCCGGTTCGCCCAAGGACCTGATGACGCCGAACAAGGGTGGCAAGGGTGGCGGCGGTGACGGCTACGGCAGCAGCGGCGGCAACACCGACTGTGTCGAGCCGCGACGGCCGATCGAAGCCTCGGTCCTGGCGACCTCGAACACCGCCAAAGTGTCGCGCGAGCTGACCGGCAAGCCGCTGCGGCTCGCCGCCAGTGGTGACAGTGCGGCCAACAGCCAAGAGCCGCCAGTTGGCCCGCAAGCCTTTGCGACCAGGTTTGACCAACCGGCTGATGTCGTCGCGCACCCGTCGCGGCGATTGGTGGCCGTGCCAGCCACTGGCACCGACAACGTGTTGCTTTTGCACAGCGGCGGCAAGCTGGCGGCCGATCAGGCCGTCGAAGCGGGCGAACTGGTCTCGGGGCAAGCGCCAACCGCAGTGGCGTTCAGCGACGATGGTCGGTTTGCGTTTGTGTTGGACAGCCACGAAGTCAAAGTCAGCGCGTTTGATCTGGGGCCATGGCTCAACAGCGACGCGGCGATTGCCAGCTTGCCGACTTTTCAACCCGTTGTGCGGGTGGCGTTTGGTATCGATACCTTGCCAGAAGCGGCGCGGCTGGGCCGGCGGACTTTCACTTTTGCTGGCAACGCCCGCTTGTCCAAGGGCGGTACCTTTGCGTGCGCGACCTGCCACTTTGACGGCGGCGAAGACAAGCTGGCGTGGGTGACCCCCGAAGGCGTGCGCCAGACCCCGCAGCTGGCCGGCCGGCTGGATGGCACCGCGCCGTTTAACTGGAAGGGCACCGAAGATGACCTGAAAAACAACATGGTCAAGACCGTCGAGCGCATGCACGGCCAAGGTCTGACCGTGGCTGAGCTGGCATCGCTGGAGCAGTTCTTGCTGGTGGGCTTGGCTCCGGCCGCGCCCAATCCGTATGTGGCTGCCAACGGCGCACTCACTGCCAAGCAGGCGCACGGCAAAGAGCTCTTTGAAGGCGTAGCGGGCTGCGCGGCTTGCCACTTGGGTGGCACGGGCGTCGACGGCGTCAGCCACGATGTCGGCACAGGCACCCCGATCGACCAACAAGCGGCGATGATGAACGGCGACTTCAAGCCGGGCGCCGCCAGCAAGTTTGATACGCCGACGCTGCGCGGGTTGTGGAACACCGCGCCGTACCTGCACGACGGCAGCGCTGCGACGCTGACCACGCTGCTCGACCGGCTCGGCAACAGCATGGGCCACGCCGCCAAGCTGTCCAGTGTCGAAAAAGCCGACTTGATCGAATACCTCAAAACGCTGTAGGGTTCGCGGGCCGTTGCCCGATCCTGCTGGCGGCCGACGCTTCTTGTCGCAGGTCGTCCGCTACGTCGCCATTTCTGAGCACAACCCAGCACGCCGACATGTTCGGCAACCGTGTGCGCAAGAACTTTGACCGCCTGGCCAAAGCGTTTGCCAATCAGCGCATCGACGTGTTTCGGGTCTACGATCGCGACATTCCCGAAGTGCGCGCCGTCGCCGATTTTTACGCCGGGCACTTGGTGGTGGGCATCTACGACCGCGACCAGACCGACGCTCTGGATGGGTACGCGGAGCAGTTGGGCCACGCCGCGGCGCGGGCGCTGGGCATCAGCGCCCAATGGATTCACACCCGCCACCGCCATACCCGGCCAGAGGTGGGCGAGCGGTACCGCAAGCACAACAATTTTGGCGAGCGCCTGCAAGTGTGCGAGGGCCCGCTGCAGTTTTGGGTCAACCTGACCGATTATCTCGACACCGGGCTGTTTGGCGACCACCGGCCGACGCGGTCGTGGCTGCGCCACCACAGTGCTGGGCGCGATGTCTGCAATCTGTTTGCCTATACCGGCGGATTTTCAGTGGCTGCTGCGGCTGGCAAAGCCAAGTCGACGCTGACCGTGGATACTTCGGCGACCTATCTGGCGTGGTATGCCGACAATCTGGTGCTCAATGGCTTGACTGCTGCCGAACATGCTACGGCCGAAGTCGATGCGCGGACCTACCTCGATTGGGCGCTACGCCACGACAAGCGCTTTGATCTGGTGCTGTGCGATCCGCCGTCGTTTTCGGACCGGCCCGAAGGCGACTTCGCGGTGCAGCGCGACCATCGGGCGCTGCTCGTGCAGTGCCTGCAGGTGCTGCGGCCGGGCGGCATGGTGCTGTTTTCGACCAATCACCAGCGGTTTGAGCCCGACCTGCTGAGCCTGCCGGCACAATGCACCGAGACGACCGCTCAATCGGTGCCGGTCGACTACCGCAACCGCCAAGTGCACCGATCGTGGCGGCTGCAGGTCAGTTGAAGACCTGCTGTGACTGCGGCGCGTCTAGGCTCACGTGCTTGCACCGGGCCGTTCGCTGTGGTGTGCTAGCATGCGCCACACGCAGGAGATGTCGATGAAAACGCTACCACTGTTGCTGTCCGGTTGGCTGTCCGTGTTGCTGGTCGTGGGGCTGCTGGCTACCGCGTGTCACGGGCCCAAGTCCACTGTGCCTGCAGCCGCCGAGCTGCCGATCGCCAAAGTGGTGCTGTACCAAAATGGCGTGGGCTACTTCGAGAAGCGCGGCATGGTCGACAAGCAGGTGGTCGAGCTGCGGGTGCGCCCCGATCAAATCAACGACGTGCTCAAGTCGCTGGCCGTGCTTGACTTGTCGGGCGGCGCGGCTTCAGCAGTGTCGCTGCCGGTCGACAAGTCGGGCGACCGGTTGGCTGCCGAGCTGCCGGCGCAAGTGCGCAATGCCACGGGCATGGTTGGCCTGTTGGCGGTGCTGCGCGGTGCAGACGTGACGGTGGAGGGCCGCAGCGGCACATTGCAAGGGCGGGTGGTGGGCGTCGAGATGCCGCCGGGAGCCGGCCGGGAAGGCGACGGCAAGCCGAGCAAGGTGGCGATCTTGACGCTGATGGTCGGCGACGATCAGCTCTCGACCATGCCCGTGGAGAGCATCACCAAGCTGACCATCGGCGACCGCACGCTGTCGGTGGGGCTGAAGCAGTCGCTCGACATCAGCAAGGCCGATGGCGCCTGGAAGCCGGTGTCGCTGCAGATTCGCTTGGCGGGCGACAAGACCCACGATCTGATCGTGAGCTATATCCACGAAGTGCCGGTGTGGCGACCGGCGTATCGGGCGTGGGTCGAAAAAGACAAAGGCGTGCAGTTGCAAGGATGGGCCATCGTCGACAATACCAGCGGCGAGGACTGGAATGAGGTCAAGCTGACGCTGGTGGTCGGCTCGCCGCTCAGTTTTCGCTACAACCTGCACACGCCGCACATGGTCGATCGGCCGGATTTGTCGCCGCGGCTGGCAGCAACGGCCGATGCACCTCCCGAAGCGGACGTCGGCAGCGAGGTGGCGTCGGCAGCGGCACCTGCGGAATCCGCGGCACCGGAAGACAAGAAGGAGGAAGCGCGTGAACAGGTCAACAAGAAGGCGCTGGCCGGCGCGTTCAAAGATGCGACGGGATCCAAATTTTTTGGCGCGGCGGACGAGGAAGGCGGCGACGTCGTCGCCAAGTCGTTTGGTGGGGCAGACAGCGCACCTGCGGCAGCGGCGGCGCCGATGCGCTCCCGCAGTGCGGCCAAAGGGGGCGGCGGTGGTGGATGGCGCCCGCCGCCCGCACCGCCCAAGCCGGCGGATGCGCCGGGCGATGACCAGAAGCGCCGCGATGCCGCGATGCGGTCAGCGCAAGCCTTGGTTTCTGGTCGCGAAGTCGGCGCACTGTTCGCCTACGAAGCCCAGCACCCGGTCACCGTGCCCGATCGCTCGGCGGCGCTCATCAACTTGCTCAACAAGAAGCTCGACGGTCGCGACATCATCTTGTTTCGCGACAGTGGCCAGCTACCTTACCGGGCGATTTTGTTAAAAAACGACAACGCCGCCAGTGTCGAAGGCGGCCCGATTACGCTGTACATCGACGGCACGTTCGCCGGCGAAGGGTTTATCGGCCGGGTCGGCAAGTCCGAGACTGCGTTTGTGCCCTACGCCCGCGAGTCAGGCGTGTCGACTTCGCTGACCACCAAGGATGAGGAGGCCGAGCTGCATCTGGCCAAAATCGTCGACGGCCGCATCCGTATCGAAGGCAAGCGCCTGATCAAGCGCACCTTTAGCGTCGACAACACCCGCGACAAGCCGATGCTGTGCTACATCAAGATCTCGGCCACCAGCGGCATGACGCTGCGCGAGCCGCCCAAGGACCTGGTCAAAGCCGGTGCGGACCTGTATGTGCCCGTTGCCGCGCCGGCCAAGGGCAAGGCCGAGACCGTGCTGGTCGAAGAGTCGCCGGTGTGGTTCGAAGACATGACGCTGACCGACCGCGCGGTGGCCGTCATGCAGCTGTACCTCAAGAACGTCACGGCCGAAGAGGCGATCAAGGGCCCGATCACCCAACTGCTGGCGGTGCACCAAGAGATGGCGACGATTGACCGCGAGATAGATGGGCTGCGCAAGCAGCGCGAGGTGCTGGACGACGAGCAGCGGCGCATTCAGGGTAACCTCGACGCGCTGCCGGCCTCGGCGGTCGCAGCTGACCTGCGGCGGCAACTGGTGGGGCAGCTCGAAGCCGCTTCGACCAAGGCGGCGTTGGTCGCCAAGAAGCTGGTGGAAGGCGAAGTCAAACTGGCGGCGCTCAAAGAGAAAATGATAACCCTGTTGCGCGGCGTTTCGCTCAAGTAGGCTCGATCGCGCATGTCAGCGAGCATCCCTTCGCAACCGCTGAGTTCACCGGCTGACAGCTTGGCCGAGCGCACCGCTGCGGCGTTGTGGGCACGGCTGCAGCTGGTGCGGTCGCGCTGGCGCGGCATTACGGCGCTCGAAGCTGTGCTGCTGGGGCTAGTGGCGGGCAGCGCGGTGCTCGGATGTGGTCTGGCGCTGGCGACGCTGGTGGGCCAAGCCCGCGGCGCGCTGGCGCTGGTGCTGTGGGTGGCGGCGATGCCGGCGGTCGCGACGACGACCGCGATGCTGCTGCACCGCCACCTGCTGCAGCGACGCTTGGCGCGTTGGGCGGCGGTGCGGGCGATGCGCCATGCCACAGTCGATGGCGAGCTGCTGCGATCGGGTGTCGAGCTGGCCGCCCAAGTGCGCAGCCACGGCACCGGCAGCGTCGGTTCGGCGTGGATGGTCGCGGCGACGCTGGCCCAGGCCGATCAGCAGGTCAGTGGGCTAGATGCCGACATCGTGGCGCTGCAGCGGCGCTGCAAGCGCTACCTGGCTTGGCTGCTGGCGGTGGCCTGCGCGGCGCTGCTGGTCCGGGCGCACGCGGAGCCGACGTGGCAAGCGTGGTTCAGCAGCAATCAGCCAGAGGCGGTGCAGCCGCGCGATGTCGGCACACTGGTCGGCGACGTGCACCTGCGCATCCAGCCGCCCGACTATGCGGCGACTGCCGTGCCGCTGCGCGAAGAGGAGGGGGCTGAGACGCAGGCGCTGCGCGGCAGCAAAGTGACCGTCCAAGCCGCGCCGCTGCCGGACGTGCAGGTCGATGCCGTCGAGATCCAGCAAGTGGTGCAGGGCCGGTCGCGCAGCGAGCGCCAACCGGTGGCCAGCCTCGATGACCGTGGGTGGGTGTGGCAGGCCACGCTGCTGCAGGGCTTGCGCTACCGCTTTATCGGCCGCGACAAGCTGGGTAACCCGCTGCGCGAGGCCACTTTTCGCGAGCTCAAGCCCACGGCCGACCAGCCGCCCAAGGTGGTGCTGAGTCAGCCAAGCGGCGAGGTTGAGGTGCGGGCTGGTCAGACGTTGGTCCTGCTGGGTCAAGTCGATGACGACATTGGGTTAAGCCAGATTGAGCTGGCGGTTGCGCGGCCAACGGGCGGTCTGGAGCGGCGACCGGTGGCGCTGGTGGTGGGCGAGCTGCACAAAGATGTGCGCGAGTCGCTGGCGGTCGATTCCTTGCAGCTGCGTCCGGGTGAAGTGGCCCAGCTGCAGCTGGAGGCGGCCGATGCCAACCCGTTTGACGGCGCACGCAAGGGCATGTCAGACAAGCTGCGGGTGCGGATGTTCTCGGCCGATCGCCACCACGGCAAGGTGCTCGAGTTGCTGCGTCAGCTCGCTGATCAGTGGGCGCTGCGGCTGGCCGACCGGCTGGAGCGCGACCCAGCGGTGCAGCGGATTGAGCTGGCGGCGGCGCTCAAGGCCCGGATGGAGATGGTCGAAGGCGAGGAGAAGGCGATGGCAGCGCTGCGCGGGCTGCGGCGGTCGCTGGGCGACGATGCCCAAGCCAAAGCCCGGTCGCTGGCAGACTTGGATGCCATCGAGCGCCAATTGGCCGAGGCGCTGGGCGACGAGCAGCGCGCGCTGCAGCGCACTTCGCCCACGCCGGTGGCACAAGACGGTGACGAGCTGGGCGCTTCGCGCGAGCTGTATGCCGTGCAACGCCATCACGCACTGGTCGTTGCCGCCCAGGAACAAGCCGTGGCAGCGTTGGCCGACCTGGCGGGCGACGAGCTCGACGCGATGCTGGCCAAAGACGCCAAGGCGCTCGTGCAATCCAGCCAGCAGCTGATGGCGGCGCTCGAAAAGCTGGCTGACAAGGATGCCAAGCCGCTGCAAGCCGAGGCCGAGCGCCTGCTCGACGTCGTTGAGCAACAACTGGAGCGGCTGGCGGCCACAGCCCAGGACCAAGCGCGGCTGGTGCCGTTTGAGCATCTCAACGCCCGGGCGTTACAAGCCATTGGTCTGCAACGCGATCTGGGTGATCAGCGCGCGGCACTGGGCGAGATTCGGCGGTTGCTCAAGGATGGCAAGGCCCGCGAAGCGATGCAGCGGCTGCGCCAGTTGACCGATCAGCTGGCGGCCAGCGTCGGCCAGCGCGGCAAGGCGGCGCGGACCAGTGAGGACGAGGCGCTCGACGCGCTGGTGCAAGACCTGCGGCGCGGCATCGGCCGGGCCCAGGACGCCCAAGGTCGGCTGCGCGACGACGTGCGGGCGCCCGCCGAAGAGCAGGCCCACGCCGGGGAAGAGCATGTGCGCAAGATGCGCGACACCGCGCTGCCGCAAGTGGCCGACCTGCTGCGTGAGGCCCGCGAGCTGCTGCGGCCGGCCCGGCTGGGCTCGTCGGCGGCGCGCAAAAAGTCGGGGCTGGGCGAGGCCCGGCAGGCGCTGGACGCTGCCGACGACGCCCTGGAGCACGGTCGGCTGGACAGCGTGCTGCAGCGGATTCAGGAAGCGCAGGACGGCGTGGGCGCGATGCGCCGGGCGCTGACCCAGGAAGACGACCTCGCCGAGATGGCCAAGGCCGCTGCCGATGGCCGCCGCCTGCAGGCTGCCGACGATCGGCTTTCGCGGGCGGCCCAGAAGCTGCGCGAAGCCCTGCCGGAGCCGCAAGAGCTGCTGCGGCCGACGACGCAAAGCCGGATGGACGCGCTGGCCGACGGCCAAGGCCGGGTGCGGCTGGCCATGGAGCGCATGCGCCGTCGGCTCGCCGAAGCGGGCGACGCACATCCGGCGCTGCAGCGCCAAGTCGGAGAGCGCTTGGACCACGCGCTGCAGACGATGCGCGAGGCCGAGGACAGCATGCGCCGCAGCGATGCCCGCCGCGCGCTCAACCAGACGGCGGAAGCGCTGGACGCGCTGGATCGGGCCAATGAACTGCTGCGTCAAGACGGTCAGGGTCAGCCGGGCAGCCAGCAGCAAAGCGACGATGTCGGCATGGATGCGGGCGATGCGCCGGTCGAGCTGCGCAGCAACGGTGCGGGGGCGGATAGCGAGCGGTACCGCCAGGAGCTGTTGCGAGCGATGCAGCAGCGGGCGCCGCAGGCGTGGAAAGAGCGGCTCGATGGGTACTGGAAGGCGATCGGGCGGTAGGCTGAATTGGGCGTGCCGTTGTGCGCCGCGCGCAATGCCAATGTGGCCGGCGACCCTGTTCGGGTGGTTGATGCGGTGGTCGGTGCGGGCGTTGCGCGAGGAACTGTGACAATTCAAGCCGATCGACTGCAAATTCGACCGGAGCGGCGAGTCAAGATCGCACCGGCCGCTACACCCCAAACACCGCCGCTGCCGTCGCCCGCGGCAAATACAAATGCAGCGAGTCGTCCGCCAAAGGCAAAAAGTGGTGCTTGAGGTTGAACGTCCGCGCTCCGTCATCTTTCGCGTCCACCAGAAACACCGCCCACGCGATTTCCTGCAGGAGCGCACGGTGGATCGCGTCGGCGAGCAGCGCACGCCCCAGCCCTTGTCCCTGCGCGGATGTCGCAACGGCAAGCCGACCCAGGCGAATCGCCGGGGTTGTCTGATACTTGGGCAACCCGTCCTGAGCGGCGAGGGGTAGACCGGTGCGGTCGATGCCAGCCATCGCCAGCGTGTAGAAACCGGAGACAGCCGAACCTTGCGCTGCGACGAATACGCTCGCAACTTGCCGTCGCTGGTCCTGTTCGGCCAAGGTCGCGAAATAGTTGTCCAGTGCCGGTGTGCCGCAAGCGAAGTTGCTCCGGTCATGGTGGGCGGCGAGCCGTGCAACCGTCCACATCGCCGTCACGGCGACAGCAGCTTGGCGCGTGCGGCGGCGGCTTTGATCAATTCTGGCCCAGGCAAGGGCGGTTGCTCAAGCGCCGCCATCAGCGCCCGATGGTCACGGTCGGTCAGGCGCAAAACCTGCTCCTCAGCGATAACCTGCCGCGCGGCGGCGGTGGCGGCAGCCACGACGAAATCGGTCAACGTCTGACCACGGGCGTAGGCGGCGCGCTGCAACACATCCTTGATATGCCGAGGAACACGGGCTTCGAGACGTTCAGACTTGGTGGCCATGGGTGAGGTCTGCATGACGCAAACGTACGGCAAATTGCCGGACAACGCAACCCAAGGATGAAGATCTCCGCCACCGTGGCGATCGTCCGGTAGATAGGGCTATTCTTCGGGCAGCAAGCCCGCGAACCGGTAGATGACCGCGCCCGAATCGGTGGTGTCGACGTCGCACGCGCCCTTGGGCGCCAGCTTGTCGAGTTCGGCTTGGGCTTCGTCGAACGACAGCGCGGAGTGCGCCGCCACCAGCGCCGCCGTCACCGTGCCCTTGTGCTGCGTCGCCAAGTGCAGGACCACGCGCTCCGCCGTCTGGGGCACGCCGCGCTCATCGTGCAGCGCTGCAGCTTTGGCCTCGCGGCGGCCAACGCGAATCAGCGCAATGCCGGCGGCGCAGAAGCCAAGGACGACAAATCCCATCATCACAACGTCTTTGCGTTGGCCTTGGGCCAGCCTCTCCAGCCAGATGGCGGTCATGATCCCGCCGAAGACGGCGATGGTCCATCCCAGCCAGATCTTGATGCGGTACATGGGGTTGGTACTCCAATCGCGGTACGCCAAAGCTGCATCAGGCGCAGGCAAGCGTAGGGCTGGCTGCCGTGCACCGTCAAGGAGCAGACAGTGCTACGCTATCGGGCGAGGCGGCGTATCGCCTTTGGGGTCGCGATGTCCACTACCGGTCATTTTGTCGATGTTTTGGTCGACGCACACCCCGAATTGCCCAGCGGCCTGTGCATGCGCTGGAAGGCCGAAGGGCCGCCAAGCCCGGTGACGGTGGTGCTGTTTGAACCCGATGATGGCCCCGACGGGCAGTGGTTGGTCAGCGGATGCGGGCCTGAAGGCGAGACGGTGGCGCAAGCCATCACGGTCAACGACTCCAGTGCGGGGACTTCGACGCTGATTTGGGGCGGCAGCCATGGGCTGCTGCTGCGCTTGGAGGCGGATCCTCAGGTGCAGGCGCGCGAGGCGTATTTGCTGTTGGCGCCCCAAGAGGTGGTGCGGTGAGTCGCGCTGCTACAGACTGAGCCCCAACCCCGCCGACACGCCGAGTTCACCCACCACCATCGCCTGGACAAACACACTGGGTCGCGCCGCCCACTGCACCTGCGGCGACCACGCCGCGCCGCCGCCCGCCTGCACGTGCCAGCGGTCACCGCCCCAATCGGTCGCATGACCGGGCCGCGACCAGACCACCGGACCGCCAAAAGCCGCTGCCGCCGCGTAGACTTGCACGCCCGCACCCAAGCGCCATCCGGCCTCGCCGCTGATGCGCAAGTCGGCCGCGGTGATGGTGCCGCCGTCGGCCAAACCGTGGCGTGCGGCCGCGAGCGCAAAAGTCGAGCGCAGGTAGGGACGAACGCTGTCACCGTCGCTCCACATGCGAGACGCGCTGACACCGGCGATCCATCCGGGCGTGACGGCGACCAAGACGTTGTCCGCCCGCCACTGGCCGCCAAAGACACCGCCGCCGACGGCGCGCACTGTCCACTGGCCCAGGCTGCGGCCGAACCACGCCGCGACTTGGCTGCGCTCCAGCGTGGCGTTGCCGCTTTGGGCCATGCCCAAGCTGGCACTCATCCACCCCCATGCGGCGCCGGTGGTGTAGGTGGGGCGGGTGTCAACGGTATCGGCGCGGGATGCATTGACCACGGGACCCGTGGGCAGGCTGCATCCTCAAGCCCAAGCTGGCCGCGGCGCCACCCACACCAACAAGGCCATGGCTACCCAACGAAAGTACTTCATCCGCCCCTGAAAGTCGGCCCAGTGCCGCAGCTAGATACTCGCATCATTTGCTGGCGACGAACACCACTCGTTTGCGCGGGCGTGGTTGCTTCCAGACCCCTGCTGTGCCGGTCTTGCCACCGTCGCTCTTGCCTTGGCGGCAGTGTAGCGACCTGTGCCTGTCGATGTAATCGACTGAAAATGCTTGGTTTTGCCCGCTTTACACCGGGTCCGTTCGCCGTTAGGCTGCGGCCATGACTGTTCTGGGCCATCACCTCCGCCGCAGCTGGTGGCTTGGCCTTGCCGCACGGCGGTCGCCTCGTCCAGTGCCACGCCATCGTTAGGAACTGTCCAACATCAAGTTGGACAGTTTGCGCTGGCTGGGTGGGTCGCAAGCTCCCGGCCTGACAGCCGACTCGCCGCTCCTGATGAGCCAAAATTGATCGGGTAGTTTCTTGACAGTTCCTTAGCCAGCCGCAGCCCGCATCCGATGGGCACGCTGACCCGGACTCTGTCGCTGCTCTTGCCCTTGCTGAACCGCACCGGCGCGCCGCAATAGTCCACATCAGGCAAGACCAGCGTGTCACTGCGTTGGCCGCCAACGGACAGTGTCGTACCCGTTTGATGGACTTGCTCAGCCAGCAAGCGGTCGTCGCAGACCAGACCCATCCGCAGCATCGGCTTGCGCACGGTCACCACCGGCACCGCGTCGGGCCGCACCCACTGAAACATCACGACGAGCTGGCCAACTGTGAGCGAGCCACCGGCACAATTGTCCAGCGGCACCGCCGCCAGGCCGGCCACAATCTCGGCCGGGGGTGCCGCGGTCACTTGTCCGGCCGGACCGCGCAGCTTGAGTTCGTGGTCTGTGGCGGGCGGCACCGCCAGCCACCGGCCCTGGCGAAAACACAGCACGCAGACCAGCGCAGGCAGGCCCGGCGTGCGCTGCGGATCGATCCACATCGCCGCGGCGGTCGCGCTACCTACACTGACGTCGCGCGGTCGGTCGAACACTTGCTCGGCGACCACTCTGCCTTGGACCACCACGCCCGCGCGCAGCGATTTTTGACCGTGCACGTTTTTCATCTGGCTCCCTTGCGGCCGGTTACAATCAGGCGGCCGATGTCTCTGGGACGGCGAACCCGAGCGACCGGTTTGCGGCTTCATCTTTGCTCACAGGTTGGTCAACCGCGGCGCGCTGGGCTACACTGCCGGCGCGCGGATGTCCGCGCTGTGCCTGCCCAGATGCCATCCGGCTCGTTTCGCTGCCAAGTGCGCCTGGTGCTGTCCGACCTGGACCGGCAGGTCTACGCCCAGCGCACGATTGCCACCGCGCAGTTTCCCGACGAGCCCGACGAGCACGTGCTGCTGCGCTTTTTGGCGTGGGTGCTGTTTTATGACGAAGGCATGCGCGATGGCCAAGGTTGGCTCGATCAGACCCAGCCCGACCTGTGGGCGTTTGACCTGACCGAGCAGCAGACCATGTGGCTCGAGTGCGGGGTGCCACCGATGAAGCGGCTGTGCAAGGCACTGGGCCGCAGCAAGAATGGCAAGTTCATTGGCTTATGTGCCGGCGACGACGACACCCTGCGCTTCAAGAAAGAGCTCTTGTCCGAGCGACCGCGGCACCTGGAGCTGGTGCACCTCTACACTGTGCCGCAGGACTTTGTGGCCTGGCTCGAGCCGCACGCTGGCCGCAGCATGGACTGGACAGCCACCATCAGCGACGGCACTTTGTACTTGGACTGCAATGGCCACAGCGGGCAGTGCAATGTCGCCGAAGTCGCGCTGGCTTAAAGGGTGTTTACATTCATTTCCGTCGCGAGCGGAGCCAGGCGCCCGTCAGGCAAGGCGGAGACCGACCGACGAGTGAGGCGCACTCGCAGTGCGCCGCAGGGAGGAGGGCGGTTGACAACGAAGCATGGCAGGATGCGTGGTTACGCGCAGCAGGAGTTTGAAGATAAACAACCTCTTAGAGGGTGTAGCCAATGGAGTCAACTGGAAAACCGCAGCGGTGACCATTGTCGGGGACGCCGTCGCAGTGAAGTGCGCGGCTACAGTCCCACCTGCGCAATTGTCTGGCCGGGTGTCGGCCCAGGCCGACACCGTTACCTGTAGCCGCAGAATTCATTCTGACGGCGAAAATGCGCGGGTTGTGGTCCTCGTAGGTCCTCGCCCAGCACCGCTTTTTTTGGCTACACCCTCTTAGGAACTTCTCAAGATGAACGAAATCGTATTCTTCCTCGAGCGCCGCGAGGCGACCTACTTGTCGCGGCTGCGGGCGCTGGTCGATATCAACAGCGGCTTGGACAACCCGGCGGGCCGCAACCGCGTGCTGGAACATCTCGAGATCATCTACAAGTCTCTGGGCTTTGCCTGCGAGCGCGTGGCCTGTGCCGGCGAGATGGTCCACTTGGTGGCGCGGCGACCGAGCAAGCTGGCGACCGCGCCCAAGGTTTTGCTGCTGGGGCACTTTGACACGGTGTACGACTCGACCAGCTCGTTTCAGTCGTTCACCGAGCAGGGGCCGTTCTTGTGCGGCCCTGGCGTGGGCGACATGAAGGGCGGGCTAGTGGTCGCCCAAGCGGCGCTCGATGCGCTGCACCACGTCGGCAAGCTGGGCGACTTCGACTGGGTCTGCGTGCACAACGCCGACGAAGAGATTCAGTCGCCGACCTCGCGCGCGCTCATCGAGCAGTCCGCCGCCGGCCGCGACTTTTGCCTCGACTTTGAGATCGGCCGCAAGACCGGCGCCGTTGTCCGCTCGCGGGCCGGCGTCGGCCGCTTTTTCGTGACTGTGCACGGCAAGAGTGCCCACGCCGGCATGGATCACGCTTCCGGTGTCAACGCCATTGTCGGCCTGGCCCACTTGATCACCGTCATCTCGGCGTTGACCGATAGCGGCAAGGGCACCACCGTCAATGTCGGCGTGGTCAAGGGCGGCACCAAGCGCAACGTGGTGCCCGACGAAGCCAAAGCCGAGATCGACGTGCGCGTGCTGACTGCTGCGGAAGGTGAACGCGTCGAGGCCGCGGTGCGCGAGCTGTGTAGCACGGCGCCGGTACCCGGCGCGCGGGTCGAAGTCATCGGCGGCGTCGGCCGGCCGCCGTGGCAGCGCAATGCGGCGTGCGACAAGCTGATCGCGCACTTCCAAGCCGTCGCCGACGAGCACGGCATCAAGCTGGGCGCTGAAGATACCGGTGGCGGATCGGATGCCAACTTCACGGCCGCTTTGGGGATCCCGACCATCGACGGGCTGGGCCCAGTGGGCGAGCACCCGCATACGCACGACGAGCGCATCGACAAGCACAGCGTGGTCGAGAGGGCCAAGCTGGTGGCGCTGGCGTTGCTGGCGTGGCGGGGCGAGCGGGCGGACGTCAACTGACCGGCGCTGCGGTCACCGATCCATCCACCACCACACAATCCCAGCCACAATCAGCGTGCTGCCCAGCGCATACGCCGACACCGCAGCTGTGCGCTGATCTGGATCGGCAGTTCGCGCCCGAGCCTGTTGGTTATAATTGTAATTCCAGTACAGGCCCAACCCAAACGTCGCAACGCCCACACCCGCCAACCCCAGCTGCACCGGCTGGTGCCAGCGCGGTGTCTTGTCCACGTCGCCCGGCAGCAACTCGGCCATGCCCGGCCGACGCGGCTTGCCCGGCGGCGGTGTGCTGATCACGCTTTTACCAGCAATATCGACATGTACGACCACTGGCGCACCCGCGCACAGCTTGGTCACCGTCACCGGCGGCGGCGACGCACCTTCTAACCGCAGCACAATCGGACCGCGCGGTACCCACTGCTTGACGGGCGTGGGCGCATTCGTCGGACTCGCACCGACTTGCACACTGGCGCCGACCGGCAGCGAGGTCACCACCAACCGGCACAGGTGCAGCCCAATCTTGGCGTGTAGCTCGCCCATGCCGATCGCGACGTCGCCCGCTTCTTTGCCTGTCGCACCGCGCTCCAGTGCCTCTTCATACGCTTCGTAGCCTTCGACATCGCGGTTCAAGGCCGACAGGATGCGCCCGCGGCTCTTGAGCAGCTTGGGCGTGCGCAAGACCGCGAGGCCTTTGTCGACCATCACCAGCAATTCGGGCAGGTCAGCGCCTTTGTCGTTGGCCGCCTTGACCTTGCGCAGCCACGCTTCGGCGACTGCCGCAGCCACCACTGGATCGGGATCGCGCTGCAGGCTGCGCTGGCCCAGCTCAATGGCGCGGTCCAAATCGCCCGCTTGCAACGCCGACTGGACGTCCGCAGCCGTGTCGGCGAACGCCGGTGCGGACATCGCCAGCGTCGCCAGCGCGACCATCCAGCACAGTGTGCCGCCCAGCTTAATCAAGGTTGACCTTGGGTCCCACTTTGACAGCTGGTTTGACCGCTGGCTTGGCTTCGTCGCGCACGCGCGGCCGTGGCTTGCTGGGTGGAGCGGCAATTGCCGGGTCGGCAGGTGCTGCCGCTGCCGGGTCGGCAGGTGCTGCCGCTGCCGGGTCGGCAGGTGCTGGCGCTGCCGGTGTAACAGTTGCTGGCGCTGCCACTGCCACCGCGGGCAAGACTGGTGGCGGTACCACGACGACCGGTGGTTCGGCGACAGCCGGTGCAACCACTACGGCCGCCGCCTTGGCAGGCGGGGACACTTGCCCGACCACGACCCAGCCAATGGCCGCCACCGTCAGCACCAGGACGGCGACCACGGCCATCCAGCGCAGCGCCCGCGACGGGTGGGCCATCGGGGCAGGCAACGCAGCAGCCGTAGGCTGCGCCGCCAATGCGGGCAATTGGGCAGACTCCGACACCGGCGGTGGCACCGCGGGCGGCGGCGGATGCAACTTCGGCATCGGCCGAAACGGCGGGTGCGGCGTGCCGGTCGCCGCCACCATCAGCAGCACCTGCTGGACATCGGCCGCCGACTGCGGGCGCTGCGCCGGGTCTTTTTGCAGCAACTGCTCGACCAACTGCACCAGCGCCAACGGCGGCTCGAGGTGGCCATCGGGCACCTGCAACGGCGGCGTCGGATCTTGGGTCACGGCTTGGACAATCGCCAGCACCGACTTGCCACCAAACGGTCGCTTGCCGCACAGCCCCTGGTACAGCATCACGCCCAGCGCCCACAGGTCGGCGGCCGGCGTAACCCGCTCGCCATAGCCCTGCTCCGGCGACATGTAATACGGCGTGCCGACGGCCATGCCGCCGGTCAGCGAGGCGTCCAGATCGATCTCTTCGTCGGCCATCCGCACGATGCCAAAATCGAGCAGGTAGCAGTGCTCGCTGCCAGCGCGCGAGGTCGCCACCATCACGTTCTCGGGCTTGAGATCGCGGTGGACAATCGGCGCCGGTTCCGTAGTGCCAGGCGGCGTAAACGAGTGTGCTTCCGCCAGCGCTTCGCAGACCTGCGCCAAAAGCTTGGCCAGCCGCCTGGGCTCCATCGGTGCTTGCTCTGCAAAAATATCTTTGAGAGAGCGGCCTTGCAGCAATTCCATCACGATGTACAAGGTGCCGTCACCGGTGCAGCCCGAGTCGTAGACTTGGACGATGTGCGGATTTTTCAGCCGCGACACCGCCCGGGCTTCGCGCAAAAAGCGCTTGACGATCCGCTCGTCGCTGATCAGGTGCGGCAAGATGACCTTGATCGCCACATCGCGGTCCATGTTGAGCTGCCGCGCACGGTACACCGAGCCGTAGCCGCCCTTGCCGAGCAGCCCCGTCAGTTCGTAGCGGCCTTCAATGGTGGAACCGACGTCAAGCGTCATGGCGGTGCGATCCGGCCGGCGGCGTGGCGGCGGCGGGCCGCCCGTGACCGTGGGCTGCACTAGCGTAGTGCCGGGGCTGGGGTGGGTCAAATGGCGGTGCGGATGGACCCAAGACCCCAGTTGCCGCCCCACCGCGCCGGCCGGTCCTTGCAACGCGGCGACCCTCAAACTACACTGGACTAAGTCCGGTCCACCGGGCATTGCGGGGCCTGAAATGCGCCAAGTCAACGTCCACGAAGCCAAAACCCACCTCTCGCGCCTGATCGACGCCGCCGCCGCAGGCGAGGAAATCATCATCGCGCGCGCTGGTACGCCGGTCGCGCGGCTCACGCCGCTGGCAGCCATTGGCGAGCCGCGTCCACTGGGCCTCTTTGCCGGGCAAAAACTGTGGATCGCAGACGATTTTGACCAGTTGCCGCCGGACATGGCCGAAGCTTTTGGGGTCTGACATGGACCTGCTGCTCGATACACACGCGCTGCTGTGGGCGCTGCTTGAGCCATCTCGGCTGCGACCTGAAGTTGCCGCGGAGATCGCGGCTCCCCACAATCGGGTCAGCGTCAGTGCGGCAAGTTTGTGGGAGATTGCCATCAAACAATCGGTCGGTAAGC
The DNA here is from genome assembly GCA_947499075.1 of Myxococcales bacterium. Lineage (GTDB taxonomy): Bacteria > Myxococcota_A > UBA9042 > UBA9042 > UBA9042 > SXRM01. The sequence continues at coordinate 6,453 of CANMNA010000003.1, read as the reverse complement.
TCGAGTTGCCAGACCAAGCAGAGTTGTGGCTGCCGATGGCGTGCCGACAAGTGGGTATCGGCATGCTGCCGATTTCACCCGAAGCCGCGCTCGCTGTGCGCAAGCTGCCCTGGCACCACCGCGATCCGTTCGACCGCCTGCTCGTGGCTCAGGCGAGCCTTGGTTTCACGCTTGTCACGCATGACGAAGCACTCCGTGCGTATGGTGTGCCGATCCTTTGGACTTGAGCGCGACGACGCCAGCCGTCACCCATCTCGCCAAAACCATCGGCCATGCTAGGTGGGTGTCGGAATACTCCAATTTCTGGTTTTTTGATTCAATGTTATCAATAAGTTACGCGGCAGAAATGGCTCAAAAGGAGGTTCTCCGACAGCCTCCTAGACTGGCGCGTCCCCCCAGCGGGCGAGGACCGATGCCGAGACGATCGCCCGCCACGCCCTGGACGAGTGCAGCCACTTGCCCGAGCAGATGGACACCGACCTGAACCTGGGCATCGGCCGCCTGCACACCTGGCTGGGCCATGCCTGCGCGCGCAAAGACGAGCATGCGGCCGCGCAGGAGCACTACACCAAAGGCCAGGCGGCGTTTGTGCGCGGCGGCGATGAGGTGGCGGCGGCCAACGTCGAGCTGTCGGTGGGCAATCTGGCGTGGCGCGCCAACAAGCTGGGCGATGCCGAGGCGGCCTACCGCAAAGTCCGGCTGCGGTTTGAGTCGCTGGACGACACCTTGGGGCTGGCGACTTCGCTCTCTAAGGAACGGTCAAGGAACAACTCGATCACTTTGGTGCTGCAAGGAGCGGCGAGTCGGCTGTGAAGCCGCGAGCTTGCGACCCACCAAGCAAGCACGAACTGTCCAAGTTATACTTGGACAGTTCCTAACTTGGGCAACGTGCTGCTTGACTCGGGGCGACCCAAGGAGGCGCTCGAGGTCCTGCGCCAGTCGGGGCGGGCACAGCGCCGGGTCGGACGGCTGGAAGTGTTGGCTGAGACGCTGCGGCTGCAGGCGCTGGCGATGCGGGCGCTGGGCAACACCGACGAAGCGCGCCACGCGGTGCAACTCGCGCTGGCCCATGCCGAAAAGACTAGACAAGTGGCCGCGGTGTTTGCGGCCAAAGAGACCCTGACCAAAATCATGTAGGCCTTGCAGTTTTTTGGCAATTGCCTACGATGGTCGGGTGGGCCCATTGGCCCGCGGTGAATTGCCATGCGCGCGTTGCCTGCTTTGAAATCGCTGGGTGTTGTGGTCGCCTTGGGTGTCCTGTGGTTGGCGCTGGCGGCGTTTCGGCCGTTTACGCCCATGCCGTCGGTGTGCCCGGCCTGTGCCGAAAAGGGCGACAAGGTGGTTTTCCCAGACGGCAAGATGTTGGTCGCCGACGTCGTTGCCAAAAATCAGGACGGCTACATCCTGCAAAAATTTGGTGAAGTGCGGTTTGTGCAGACCAAGGAGATCGCCAAGATCGAGTGGCAAAGTGGCGCTGAGCCGCGCGGTTTGGACGGCTTCGATCAAATCCTAGTCAAAGGCGACGATCAGAAAGTGCTGCACGGCACCCTGATTCAGGCCGAGCCCGGCAAGCCGATGGCGATGCGCAGCCCCAAGGGCAATGTGTTTACGGTCATGCCGGCGCAGGTGCTGCTGTATTACCAGCACGGTACGCGCAAAGCCGCGCTCAAAGAGACGCCGGCGGGGACCTAGACGGCCAGTCAATTGTGCCGCAGTCTGCCCTTTCTCCCTGCGGCTGAAAGCCGCGGGCTACATCTACAAAGCCCCGCCTGCGCGGGGCTGAGACGGCATGGATCGATTCTCAACAATACAGCGGTGTTGGAGCCCAGCGCGGGCCGGGCTGGGCGAGCGCAGCCCACGCCTTCAGCCGCTGAGGACCACGCGCAAACTTGTGTATCTCGGTAGCAGGCCATGGTGTCTCGGCCGCATCAACCGATGATTGCTCCGGCGCTCAAAGGCTATCTCGCCACCGTGCAACGCTGTTTGCATCAGGCACTCGGCGAGCGAGAACTGGGTCTGGTCCTGTTTGGGTCGTGCGCGCGCGGGCAGCAGCGCCCAGGCAGCGACATAGACTTGCTGTTGGTGGTGCCCAGCAACGACGATGCCGTCGACGCCGCACTGTCGGCGGCCTTGGGTGAGGTGCGCCGCAGCACTGCCCAGCAGGTGATTGAGCGGCTCGGCCTAGAGCCCACGCCGGCCATCGTCGTGCATAGTCTGACGCGCTTTAGCGACCACCCCCTGTTGCTGCTGGATGTGGCAACTGACGGCGAGATCCTGTTTGACCGAAATGGCGTTGTGGCTGACCACCTAGAACGGGTGCGGCAGAGCATGGCGCGGCATGGCAGCCACCGGTTGGCGCTGCCGGACGGGAGCTGGTGCTGGGAGCTCAAGCCGGGGATGCGGCCTGGCGAGGAATTGTCGTGGTGACCAATGGAAGCCAAGGCCGGCGGTTATTGACGGAAGCGACGCTGGTGTTGGCCGAAGCGCAAGCGGCGTTGGGCGCCGCGCATTGGAATCTGGCCGTTCGGCGCGCCCAAGAGGTTGTCGAGTTGGCCGAGAAGGCGGTGCTATTGTGGGCTGGCCGCGACTACCCCAAGGTCCACGATGTGGGCGCGGTCGTCACAGAAACTTTGCGCAGCCGCAACGTTGCGCTGGACGCCGAGTTTGCCGAATGGCTGGTGGCCACCTCCTCCGATCTGGCGCGCAAGCGGGCACCGGCGTTCTATGGCGAAGCGGAAATGACTGAGGCGGAAGGTGACCGCGCTGTTGCCGCCGCCGTGACTGTTCTGTTCTGGGCGACTGGCCTGCTCATTGCGCATTAAGGAACTGTCCAAGTATAACTTGGACAGTTCGTGCTTGCTTGGTGGGTCGCAAGCTCTCGGCTTGACAGCCGACTCGCCGCTCCTTGCAGCACCAAAGTGATCGAGTTGTTCCTTGACCGTTCCTAAGAGGGTGTATTCAAAAAACTTGACCGCCGATCGCGCCGTGCGACAAGGACGCCTGCCACAAGGAGGCGGTCATGACGGAAGCATATTCGGAAGAGCAACAAAACGAAGTGCTTGCAGAGCTACGGGCTGGCAAGACAGTCGAGCAACTGGCGGGAACGACCGCGATCCCATTGGATAGGCTGAAGAAGTGGGGGAGAGCGGCTGGCCTGTTGCCACAGCTTCGCAAGGCTGGCGGTGGGCGAAAGCCGATTCTGGACGCCGCCGGGCTGCTGGTCCTGCGCAAGCTCATCGAGGCAAACGGGAAGTTGACGCTCGAAGAGTTGGCTGCTGCGTTCACCGAAGAGACCAAGCAATCGCTGGGTAGCGGGACGGTCGCCAAGGCGATGAAGGAACTTGGCTACCGCAAGGTCAAGCTGCAGAAAGCGCCCAGCAAACCGAGCGCACCTTTGGCTGGCTCGGCCGCAACCGCCGCCTCAGTAAAGACTACGAAGCGACAGTCGCGAGCTCCAACGCATGGGTTCAATTGGCGATGATCGGCCTGCTAGTGCGGCGCCTTGGCCTGGCGGCGACATTATGAATACACCCTCTTAGGAACTGTCCAAGTATGGCTTGGACCGTTCGTGCTTGCTAGGTGGGTCGCACGCTCGCGACTTGACAGCCGACTCGCCGCTCCTTGCAGCACCAAAGTGATCGAGTTGTTCCTTGACCGTTCCTTAGTCGCGGTCCAAGAGCTGCTGGCGCAGCACCTCGGGATCGCGCGTCGGGCGCTTGCAAGCGCCCAATCGGCACACATAGGCGGTCGGCTGTCCGTCCTGCGCGACTTTGCCCTCCAGCAGGCCAGCCAGCGGTGTCCACAGCGCGCCGCCCTGCCCTTGCGCCACCGCTACTACGACGCGGTGCGGCATAAACGTGGCGTTGACGACGTGCAGCAGCGGCCTGAGAACAGCCGGGTCGCTGCCCGCTGGCCGGACCAGGACCACTTCCTTGATCGGTGCATTGCGGGCCTGAAGGGCCGTCAACAGGTCAGTCACCGCCATCGGCGACCGGCGGGCGCGCGCACCCAGCGCGCGAAACAGGCTGTCGGCTTTGGCCCGCCATAGGTCGTCGCCAGTCAAGGCCGCCAGCCGCAGCAAGTTGAGTGCGGCCACCGAGTTGCCACACGGCTCAGCGCCGTCGTAGTCCGGCTTTTGGCGCCCCAGAAGCGTCTCGCCATCACTGGGCGTCGCGAAGTAGCCGCCATGTTCCTTGTCGGCGAACCATTGGTCTTGGGCCGACTGAACCTGTAGCGCGCGCTGCAGCCATACGGCGTCGTGGCTGGCCTCGAAGATGTCCAGATCGGCCTGCACCACGTTGGCATGGTCGTCCAATTGCCCATCGGCACCCGGGCGACCGTGCAGCCAACTGCGGTGCAGCCGCCCGTTTTGCCACAGCTGCGCGTGCACAAACTCCAGCGCGCGCTGGGCCGCAGCGAGATACTTCGGCTCGCCCAGCACCAGCGAACCGCGGGCCAAGGCCGAGATCAGCAAGCCATTCCAAGCCGGCAAGATCTTGTCGTCGCGCAGCGGCGGGACGCGTTTGGCCCGCACCATCCGCAGCTTGTGCAGCGCTGGGCGGGTCTGCGCCAGCTCTGTTGGGGTCAAGGCCCGCGCCAAGTGCAAGATATTGCTGCCTTCAAAGTTGCCCTGCACCGTCGCGCCGTACAACTGGGCAACAAGCGCGCCGTCGCTCTCGCCCAGCACTGCCTTGAGTTCCGCCACCGACCACAGGTAGTACAGGCCTTCGCGCCCTTCGCTGTCGGCATCGAACGCGGAGTAGAACGCACCGTCTGGGTGAGCAAACTCGCGCACGGCAAAATCGAAGAGGTCGCGCGCAGCCTGGGCCAACTCGGGATCGCCGCAAAGCGAAACGGTCTCGACCAGCGCCATGCCGACCAAGCCTTGGTCATACAGCATCTTCTCAAAGTGCGGCGCAAACCACTGCGCGTCGGTGCTGTAGCGCGCGATGCCGCCGCCGACGTGATCCCAGATGCCACCGCGCACCATCATGCGCAAGGTATGCACGACCATGTCGCTTGCTTGGCGATCGCCGGTGCGCAAGTGGTGACGCAAAAGCAGGCCAAACGGCGTGTTCGACGGAAACTTGGGCGCGCCGCGACGCCCGCCATCGCGCGGGTCGTAACCCTGGGCAAACTCGTTGACGGCACTGTCCGCCAACGTCAGGGGCAGCATCTCGACGTCTGGCGCCGCGCTCTCCAGGTTAGTCTTGACTGCAGCCGCCAGCTCTAGACCATGCGCCTCGATCTCGCCGCGGTGGTCGCGCACGGCGGTCGCCAGTTGTGCCAGCAGCGTGCCAAAGCCCATGCGCTGGCCACGATCACCGTCCTTGGGTGGATAGTAAGTGCCGGCAAAAAAGGGCAGACCAACCACGCCTTGTGGCTGCTTGGGGTCGGGAATCAGCCATACGCTCATCGGCCAACCGCCGCCGCGGCCCAGAGCGTGCACGGCCGCCATGTACACGGCGTCGACATCGGGGCGCACCTCGCGGTCCACTTTGACCGGCACATACTGGCTGTTGAGCTGGTGGGCGATCGCCAGGTCCTCAAAACTCTCGTGCTCCATCACATGGCACCAATGACAAGTCGCGTAGCCAATCGACAAGAAAATCGGTCGGTTCAGCGCGCGGGCTTCGTCAAACGCCGCCTTGCCCCATGGCCGCCAGTCGACCGGATTGTGGGCGTGTTGCCGCAAGTAGGGGCTGGCCTCCAGAATCAGACGATTGGTGAAATTGGGCGTGGCCCCAACCGGTGCATTCGGGTCGGTGTGCTCGCCCTGCGGTGGGTGCGCCTGGCCGCCGTAGTGCCGGGTGCGAGGCTGAAAGGATGCGGGCACTTGGGCCAATGCCTGGGCAATCGCCACGGCGGTTTCGGCTGAATACGGCTGCGAACCCGGATGGTTGTTGGGCTGTGCGGTCATGGTTTCCTTGGGCAATGGCGCCATGGCATGCCGTGGCGGCGCATCAGGCGGCGTCGCAGTCGGCACCGGTATGCGGCGGCACGCTAGCCCGAGCAGAACCAGCAGACCAGCGAGGACAGCCGAAGTTGTTGACAATGCCGGCTGAACAGGTCGAAGCACGACCGAACTCCTCCTGCGGTCGGGATGCGCCGCGGGCAGCGTGCAGCGGCTCCGTACCGGCCGGCACGGTTGCCAGTGTGGCGGGTACCGTTGCGGCGGGTCAACGTGTGTAGCGTGATGCGGGCGAGGATCCGAAAAGGGGGGCGCGATTCTGGTTTCCGCGTTCCAATCGCCGCGTGCCTGACTGAGACCTCACCCCGCAGCGGGCCGCGCGGGCGCGGCCAAGCTGCGGCACTCTCCCTGAAGGGAGAGGGCAACGAGCCAGCCGCGCCAGCGGCCGCGAGCGGGTGAGGTCACCCAAGACCCAGCTCGATCCGTTCAGCCATGCCACAACGAGCGACCCCCGATTGGGAACCGCGCCCGCATGACGCACG
>CANMNA010000002.1 GCA_947499075.1 Myxococcales bacterium | reverse complement strand
GTGTCCTCCGCAAGGGGCCGCTTAGGAACTGTCCAAGTATAACTTGGACAGTTCGTGCTTGCTTGGTGGGTCGCAAGCTCGCGGCTTGACAGCCGACTCGCCGCTCCTTGCAGCACCAAAGTGATCGAGTTGTTCCTTGACCGTTCCTTACTCGTCTTCTTCGCCGCGCCGCCCCTTGGGTTTGTCCTCTTCGCCTTCGCCCTTTTCGGCCTTGTCGGCCTTGTCGGCCTTGTCGGCCTTGTCACCCTTGTCACCTTTGGCCGGCCTTTCCTCGTCAGGCTCGCCTCGTCGGCCTTCCGGATTGCGGTCACCGCGGCCTTCAGCGGCCGGCTGATCGGCAGGCGGCCGCTCGCCGCGGCCTTCGCGTGGCTCGGGCGGCGGTGTTTCGCCGGGTCGATTGCCTTCGGCACCCGGAGTCGGCTGCACCGCGGCCGGCGGCGGCGGCGGCGTGGGCTGGGCCACTGGCTCGGGCGAAGCCGGCACTGGAACTGGCGGCGCTTCGGGCCGCTCCGCCGGTCTGAACTGGACATTGGGCTCTGGCGCCGTGGGCGCTGCTGGCTCCGGCGCCGCAACGGTCGGAATTGCCCCAGCGGTGGGCGGCGGGCCGCCAGCGGCAGGCAGCGGCCCACCTTCGACACGCGCCGAGCCTTTGGTGCCCGTGGTCACCATCGGAATCTCAGGCTTGCACTGCGGCCGCGCCAAGGGACCGGTACAGCCGATGCCGATAAAGCCCCCGCGCTCGAAGGGCTTGAGCTTAGACGCAGCCAAAGCCAGCAACTGTGACCACTTGGCGCGGTCTTCGACAGGCTTGTCGGCCTCGGCCACCTTGCCCTCGCCCTTGTCGTCTTCTTTGTCGCCCTTGGCTGCGACCTTCTTGATCGGCTTGTCTGGCAACGCAAACGCAAAGTGCAGGTGGATGGTGGCCTGCTTGAAGCCACCTTTGCCGGGCGGAATCAGGATGTGCGCGGCCTCTTCGGTGTACAGCTCCAGTTGGTCGCCTTCGGCCTGCAGCGTCTCGATGTGGATCACAGTGGCCTTTTCGGCCCCGCGCTGTGCCGCCAAGGCTGCGACGTTTTGCTTCAGGTTCATCTTGACCTTGAGCGTAAACGTGCCCACACCCAAGTCGGTGAGCTTGAGGCCTCCCATCACTGAGAGCTCCGGCGACTTCAGGATCGCATCGGCGAGCTCCAGCTCCACGGCACCGGTCAGATCGTCCGTTGAGCCGCCATAGTGAATCTGGGCCTTGCCGTCGAGCTTGCCGTCGAGCTCGCCCATCAAGCTGGTCTGTGGACCCAGGGCGCGCCGGCCAATGCCCAGCTCCGCCAGCGACAAGTCATTGATTTGGCCAATGTTGATGTCGATGTTCTCGCCTTTTTGCACGACATGGCCATCGGCAATCGAGCCTGCGCCCGCTTCGATGTCAAACCAGACATCGACAGTCTTGCCGAACAACAAGGGCAAAATCGCGATTTTGGCCGAGATGCGATCGATCTTGAGCTCGACTTCGGGCACCGCCGGCCCCATCGCGCCGCCTTCGCCTGGCTCACCGGGCTTGCCGGGCAGCTTGAGGCGCAAGCCGGCGATCTCGACCCTACCCAGCGCGCCCAGCCGGATGTCATCCATCTTGACCGGGTAGCCCGCCAGCCGGGCCTGGCGCGCCACAAACGTGCGCAACTGGCGCGTCGGAAAGGTCCACGGCAGCGACAGCACCAGCGCTGCCAGAAAAAACAGCGTGTACCCGGTGTACTGCAGCGCGGCCAAGGTCCGCGGGTGGCGCATCAATCGCTCCATCGCTTACTCCTCCAGCACGCCGTAGCGAAATTGGCCAATCTTAACCGTGGCCTGCATCTGATCGCGCGTCGGCCCCGTGCGCTGGATATCGACCGACAGCCCAAACATCGGCTCCGGGTGGGTCTCGAGCTTGGACAGAAACCGCAGCAGCGCCTCGTCCGGGACATTTTGGAACACCGCGTCAATCGTCGACAGGAACACTTCTTTGCTGCCCTTCTTCTTGGCTTTCTTCTTGGGCGCCTGCTTCTTGGCCTTGGTGGTCAGTTCGGCCAAAATTTCGGACGCATTGGAGAACTTGATGACATCGGCCAGCTTCTCGCTGGTGGGATTGCCGTCGGGATCTTTCTTGTCGAACTTGATCTCCTTGGCGATCGCCAGCACGGTCGCCTGCAGCGGATCCTTGGACGCCCGATCCAGCTGCTCGGCCACGGCTTTTTCGTCGTCGCGCAATTGCAGGTAGCGCGGCCCAGCGGCGGCGATGTCGACCAGCGCAGTTTCACTTTGGGCGACCTCTTCTTCGAGGCCTGCGACACGCCGCGACACCAGCACCGACACGGCGATCAGGCCGGCCAGCAGCAGGGTCGCTCCGCCACCCAGCACGATCTTGCGCTCGCGGTCGCTCATGCGCTCGAGCGTGCCGGACCACCGGCTGAGCTTGGATAAGAGTAGCAACACCATTTACGGCTCTTCCTCGTCGTCAGCAGTCTTTTTGCCATCGGCTTTGTCGGTGCCGTCGGCCTTGCCCGCGGCGGACTTCTTGGCGGGCTCTTCCGCGGCCGGGCAGGCCACCTCAAACTCGACGGTGAACTTGAACCAGTCTTTGTGGCGCTCAAAGGTGATGCGATCCGAGCTCGACTTGACCTTGCCAAAGCAGCGGTGGTTGTCCAGCGCCTGCTGCAGCGCCAGCAGCGCGTCCTGGGTGTCGGCATCGCCGCGCAAAGTGCCGTGGTTGCGGTCGATTTGCACCGCGGTCAGCTCGATGTGGTGACCTTCGGCGCCCGGCGGCTTGGGCACGCTGCCATCGTCTGCGGGCTTGGCCGCATCGCCCGGCGCGGGCGGCATCGCGCCCGCCATCGGGTTGGGCATCAACCCCGGTGGCACCATGCCGCGCCCGCCCGGCTCCGGCATCGGCATGCGCTCGCGCGGCGGGGCTCCGCCGATGTCAGGCATCCCGCGAAATGTCGGTGGCTCCGCAGGCAGCTCGACCCGGGGCTCAGCGGCGGGCGGCCGCCCCGGCTCCGGGCGGACCATGTCCAGCCCCGGCGTCGGCGGCTGCGGCGCTGGCGGATCGTCGGGGCCACCCGGTGGCGTATAGTCGGGCGGCTCGGTGACCTTGTCCAAGATGTTAGAGACGTCTTCGAGGGCCTTAAACGCCGAAATATCGGGATACAGGCTGGTGATATCGACCGTCGGCGCCCGCTCCAGCTCGCGCTTGACCGCTTCAAAATCGGTCTGCGGCTTGCCGGTCAATTGCTTGGACACCACTTGCAGGGTCGCCAGTTGCTGCTCTTGCTCAATGACCAGCGCCCGAAAGCTCAAGCTGCTCTTGATGCCCAACAGGCACAGCGCCACGATCGCAAAGGCCACCAGCTGGGGCAGCCGCTGCCGCAGGACCTTGAAGTCACCCTCGTAAGCGAGGTCACCCTGCCGGAAGTCGACATCGTGCTCGCCCTCGACATCGGCCGCCGCCAAGCCCAACGCCACCGCCAGCGCCGCCCGGTCGCCGATTTTGCCGGCGTGCTCGTACCGCACATCGGGCATCTCGCCCAGGCGCAGCGGCTCCACCGGCATGCCAAACGTGCGCTGCACAAATTCGCACAGGCCGTTTAAGCCCGCCAGCCCACCGGTGAGCACCATGCGATCGGGCTGCCGGTGGCTCTTGCGCATCCACGCCGACAGCGTCAGCCGCAGCTCGCGCATCAGGGGCTGCAGCGCCTGCTGGGTGGCATCGGCCAACGCACGCTCGCGCGGCCCCTCTAGCGCCGACTCTTCGAGCAGCACCGCGTGGTCGCGCAGCAGCTCGGCCGGATCCAGATCGCTTTGCACCAACTGCGCGTACAACTGCGCCACGGTGTCGCCACCCACCGCAAAGCTGCGCAGAAATTGGGTCCGCCCGTCCAACAGCACCACGGTCTCGGTGGCCTTGGCGCCGACATCGACGAACATCGTCACGCCAGTCTTGGCGTCCGGCATTTTCTTGACCAGAGCCGCGTAGCACAGCGACTGCAGCCCCAGGTGGCGCGACTCGACACCGACCCGCTTGTACGCTTCGACATAGCGGCCAATCACATCGCGGTGGGCCGCCAGCGCCAGCACTTCGGTCAGGTCGTCTTTGGTGCCCGTGCGCAAAAAGTCGACCACCAGATCAGAAATCGGCGTCGGGATGTGGTTTTCGAGCTCAAAGCCCACGGCCTCGGCAATGGCCTTGTCGTCGCGGAAGGGAAACGTCAGCGCGCGGTGCATGGCGTACCGCGTCGGCAGGGCCACCGCCACCACGTCGTCCGGGCGTTGATTGCGCTGCAGGATTGCCTTGATCGCCGCTTCGTGACCGGCCGGAATCGGGTCATCGGGGCGCCGCCCCTCTTCGCGACCGATGACATCGCCCACCGGCTCTTCGTCAAAGCCGGCAAGCGTAGTCTGGCGCAGCGACTTGTCGATGATCGCCAAGCGCACGGCGCGGGTGCCGATGTCCAAGCCCAAGATTCTGTGGGCCATCTAGTCCTCTCTCCAGTACACATAGCGCTGCGTGGTGGTGTCCAGCAGCGCGGTGATCCGCTTGGTCACTTTGCCGCTGGTCCCGTACGCCTGAATGCGCACAATCTTGCCGCTGGTGCCGACGTCATCGAGCATACGCCCTTGGTTGATCTGCAGCACCTGTGTGTAGTCGGCCGGCAGCACCGTGCCGAGCTTGTCGAAAAACTGCACGAACCGGCCCGGGTTGGCAAATGGCGGCGAAAACACCATTTTCTTCAGGGTCCGGCACACTTCGATGTATTGGCCGGCCACGTTGACCGGGACATAGGCATTTTGGGCAAACCCGCGGGCGCAGGCGATCTGCTCATTGGCCGGATTAGCCAAGTTCTTACAAATCAATGCTTTAATCACTTCAATCGGCGCCGTGTTCACGTTGAGCTTGTCGGTGTTGTAGACCGTAAGCTGATCCTTGAGCTTGCACCACATCTTGTCGGTCATGCCGTCGACCATCCGCACTTCTTCGACGGTGTCGAACGGCGCGTCTTTGCCCTTGTAGCCATGCTTGACCAGGTTGGCCCCTTCGGGCGCCGAGCCTTCGGTCAACTTGCGCGTCGCCGGATCGATGTCGGTCTTGACCGTGTCCTTGTCTGACCAATCGATGATGTTCAGGGCCAGCTGGGCCATATCCTTGTCGAGCTCGCCGACTTGGGTCACCGCTTCGTTGCGCTCCAGCACCTTGTACAGCGTGTCGAACACGGCTTGCTTGACGTTGATGTCGGTCACCCGGTTGATGTTGATCCGCCCGTCGTCGTCTGAGCTGATGCAGCCGCACGAGCCGCGCTTGAGCCCCACGCCCTGGTGGCCCTCCAGATTGACCAACTGCAGGCCCATCAACGTCATTTCGCCTTTGCAAAACGCGTTGACGAACTCGCAAGCGTAGTTGGCGGTGTTGATCGTCGGCTTGCGCCCGCCCATCATGCTCGCGTACTTGCTGATGATTTGCTCGATGATGTCGGTCGAGCCAATCACCAGCGCCGCCAATTCCACCGCCGCCCGAGCGTGCAGGTGGGCCTCGACCTCGGCTTCGACATACGCCGAAGTGCGCACCGCGACCCGCGACGTATACGTGAATTCAAGCGAAAAAATCGTGAGAATGGCGATCGCCGCCATCGCCAGGATCATCGCAACGCCGCGCTGCCGGTCGCTGGGACCCACTGCCCCTTCGCCGACAGCGCGCAAACCAGCCTCCCAGGCATCGCGGAGCGCTTGGCGGACGGCGGACTGGCTCATCGGCCACCCCCAGGCGGCGGCGGACCACCCATGCCCGTCGGGGCCATCGGATTGTTCTGCGCACCCGGCACGGCAAAGTTGGCGGGCGTTTGGGCAGGCATCGCCGCGTAGGGATTCAGGGTATTGGCAAACGCCGCCGGCACCTGGATCCCGCCCAGGTCCAGCGGCTGCATAATCCGAATCCGGGTTTGGGTCTCAAATGTCAGCTCCTTGCCCTCTTCGGTCTGCAAAATCAACGTGATGCGGACCCGTGCCGGCAGCCACATGTCGGTCGGCCCATGTGTCTCCTCTTTCTTCATGCCCGCCAAAGCCTTGCCCAGCGCTAGATTGCCCGTCGCCGCAGCCACACCGGTCGCCGCCGCCGCCTTGCGCTCCTCTTCCTCGCGCACATTGTCGATCTCGACCTTCCAGTCGCTCTGCCACGACTCTTTGTCCATGTCCCAGTACGCAAACGTGAGCTTCTTGACCCCACCGGCGATCACCTGCTTGCGGCCGCCTTTGTAGGGCTGATCGTCGATCACGGTCTTTTCGCGCCGCACCAGCACGTTGTCGCCGGTCTTGCTGTCGCGCTCGACCTTGTACTCGACCACGCCCTCGTCGCTCTCGGTGGCGCCACGCACCATCCGCCGGTGACCCATGTACACAAATGTCAGCGCATTGGACTTGCCCAAAAACACCGTCTTGGTCGTGCGCTTCTCGCTTTGGTGCTTGCTCAGATACGCCATCGACAGCTCGCGCTCCATCCGAGAAAGGGCAACGCGGGCACTGTGGTACAGCTCCTGGGTGGTCTTGGTGTCGCGGATCGAGCCCATCAGCGCGCTGGTCGAGGTCGCCAAGATGATGCCCAACATGGCCAAGAGCGCGACGGCGACCATGATTTCGATGAGGGTGAAGCCGAGTTCGCGCTGGTGGGCCCCCGCCCCGACCTCACCCCGTTCGGTGCCTTCCGGCACCGAACGGCCCTCTCCCTGAAGGGAGAGGGAAAGCACAGCGGACAGCCCGGCTTCTGTCACGTTGTGGTTCGGAACACGGACGACTCGAATTCCATGGGCACGCAGGACGTCGGAGCGCGCGTGGTCGAAGCACATCGCCTCAGCGGAATCGTGAACCTCGCCGTCGATCTCGAGCGCCAGTCGCAAGGCAGCACAGTAGAAATCCACGACAAACCCGCAAATGACCTGCTGTCGACGAAACTTGAGACCCAGAACGCCCCGATTGCGTAGAATTCCCCAAGCCTGAGCCTCCGCGTCTGTAGCAAGTCTCCGGAAACTCTTAGCGAGCGCCACTTTGGTGCCGCTAACTACCTGCCGATTCGTCACGGCCGATACCCCGTCCGGTCCCCCCTCTCCCTTCAGGGAGAGGGGGTTAGGGGGTGAGGTCGCAGCGGCGAAATCACGGTCAAACATCGCGGTTGCCCTCATCGCGGTGCCCCCGGCCGCGGCGTGCCCAAAATCTTGTTCAACCCCGGAATCTGCGGCTGCATCGTGCCATTGGGGTCGACCGCGTTCTCGATCTTCTCGTTTTGCTTCATGGCGCGGATCGCCTCGGCTTCCTCCTGGCTGACCGCGGTCGAAAACGTCTCCATTTCCAGGGTGCGCTGGTCGCCCTCTTCGTCTTTCCACTGCAGGCGCACGATGACCTTGCGGGTGCGGTCGCTGGCGCGCTTGAGCACCCGCGGCAAGAGTTCGCTGATCATCAGGCCCATCGACATCTGCAGCACGCTGATGTTGATATCGCACAGTTGCAGCAGGTTCAGGCCAGCATCGCCCGACATCAAGATGACCGTGAGCAGGCTCATCAGGTCGCCGCCCTTGGACATGCCGGTCAAGTCGAGCCCGGCACTCTGGGCCTGCGCCGCCGCGTTGCTCAGGTCGGCGGTTTTCTTGGGCCCACCTTCGCCGGAGAGCTTGTCCAGCGCGCCCGATTGGGCCATGGTCTCCTGGGCTTTGGCCAACAGGGTGTTGGCCTGGGTCGTCATGTCGGCGATCGACGCGTCGTCCAGGTTTAAGCCGATTAAGTCGTACTTGCAGCGGAACTGCTTGGCGTAGCTCTTGGGCAACTCGCAGTCTCGGCCCTGCAGGTCGTTGGTCGGAAAGCCCTCTTTGCGGTACTTCTCCTCGATGTCGAGCATGGTCCCGCGCAACAGCAAAGCCGCCACCGTGCTGCGGTACACGCGCTTGGAGTAGGCCGATGACGACGAGGCCGCGCCGGTAATAATGGTCAGCGCAAAGGCCAGCACGGCCATCGCCACCATCACTTCCATCAGCGTAAAGCCCTTGCGCATCTACTGGTCCTCGCGCTGAAATTCGCGGTAGAGGTCTTTGAGATCGATGGGCTCGTTGTGCACTTTGGCGGTGCCCTGTAAGGCAATTACTTCGACGCTGGTGGTGTCGTCCTCGTCGCCCTTGACCTGCACGTAAGCATGCTCGGTGGTGCCGTTGGGAAAAAAGTAGACGTAAGCGATGCCTTTTTCGGTCGGCTGCTGCTGGTGGGTGGTCATCACGCCCGAAAACGTGATGCCCTTGTCGAGCTCGGTCTTCTGCAACAGTGTCGACTTGCTCGGCTCAAATCCGCCAGAATTAACAGTTTTTTCCACTGTCTCGCCCTTGCCGCTGGGCTTGTCGGGCTCGACTTCGTCCTTGCCGGGCAGCAAGAACGCTTCGCACGGGTCGTCGCTGGTCTGCTCTTCGCCCCACCACGCCTTGCCATCGATGTCGATGACCAAGCGCTGGTTGCGCCCGGAGACGACCGCCAAGTTGTACAAGTACCGGACCGCGACCGCGATTTTGCCTGCTTCGGCTTGGACCGAGGCGCCGCGGATGTTGTTGACGCCGGTCGCAACGGCCGCCGTGACGATGCCGATGATCGCCACGGTGGCGACCAATTCGATCAGCGTAAAGCCGCGGCTGGACTTCATGGCCTACTTGCCCTTGCCGCCGTAGCAGATGTCGTCTTCGGTGCCCGACTTCTTGTCGGTGCCGCTGCTGCACAACGTAAAGGCATCGCCGCTGGCCGAGTACTGCAGGTCGCGCTTCCACGGATCCTTGAGGTTGTCGGGCTTGAGCTTGGCTTTTTTGCCCTCAGACAGCATCTGCAAGCTCTGCGGGTACTCGCCGTTCTTGGCCTCGTAGGCCTCGACGACTTGGCCGACGTTGGCAATCTGGGCCTTGCACACGTCTTCCTTGGCTTCGCCCAAGGCCCCGAACACGCCGTACGCAAGCGCCGATCCGAGCACGCCGATGATGACGATGACCACCATGATCTCGATGAGCGTCATGCCGCGCTGTGCTGGGTCATTGGGCTGCGCCGGGCCGCTCTGGCGCTGTGCCAAAATGGCAATCTGCTGAAAATCCTTGCTGTTGAACTGCATCTCAACCTCCTTGTTGCACTGCTTGGGTCAGCTTCATCATCGGCAGCAGAATCGCTGCCACCAGAAAGCCAACCACGACACCCATGAACACAATCATCAGCGGTTCCAGCAAGCTGGTCAGCGCCTGCACCCGCGTATCGACTTGGTTTTCGTAGCTCTCGGCAATGTTGCGCAGCATGCCTTCGAGCTCGCCCGACTTCTCGCCGATCGCCACCATGTGCACCACCATCGGCGGAAACTCGCCCGACCGCTTGAGCGGCCCGGCAATGTTGTCGCCCTCGCGAATCGCGTTGCGCGCTTCGGCCACCACTTTGGCCAGAATGCGGTTGGCGACCACGTTCTCGACGATTTCCAGCGCCGTCAGCAGCGGCACGCCCGAGCTCAGCAGGGTCCCCAGCGTGCGCGAAAACCGTGCAATCGCAATGCGCCGCAGCAAGTCGCCCAGCACTGGAATTTTCAGGATGCTCTTGTCCCAGCGCTCGGCGCCGGCCTCGCTGCGCTTCCAGCGGACAAAGCCGCGCCAGGCGAAAAAGGCCCCGACCACGCCCAGCCACCAGAACTTGGTCAGCGCCGCCGAAAACGCGATCAACATCTTGGTGATCAACGGCAAGTCGGCGCCCAAGTCGGTGAACATCGCGGTGATCGTGGGCACCACGAAGATCATCATGCCGGTCACAATCAGCAGCGAGATGCACAACATGATGATTGGATAGGTCAAGGCGCCAATCAGCTTGTTGCGCAGCTTGACCTGGCTCTCCGAAAAGTCGGCCAGCCGCAGCAGCACAATGTCCAGATTGCCGGCCGACTCACCGGCGCGGACCATGTTGTAATAGGTGTTCTCAAACACCCGGTCGTGGACCGCCAACGACCGCCAGAACGGCGCGCCCTCGTTGACATCGGTCCTGACTTTGGCCATGACCCGCTTGAGCTTGGGATTTTCGACCTGCTCGGTGATCGCACCCAGCGCTTCGACCAGCGGCACCGTCGCCTTGAGCAAGGTCGCCAGCTGGCGCGTCATCTCGGCGATGTCCTGCGGCGAAATGCCGTTGAAGAGCTCGGAGAAGTCGACCTCGCGCGATCCCGCCTTTTGCTCGCCGCCGGCCTTGACCTTTTGGCCCTTGGCACCCTTGGCTGCGGCTTCGCGGTACTCGGTCAGGAACACCTTGTCGCGGCGCAAGATCGTCTTGAGACCGCGCACGCTGTCGGCGTCGAGCGTGCCTTTGACGGTGCGCCCGGTGGCGTCCTTGCCGCTGTATTCAAAGACCGGCATGGTTACTCGGCCTCGTCGGCGTTGGCGATGCGCATGACTTCTTCGACCGTGGTCTTGCCCAACATGCACTTGATGGCGCCGTCGGTCAGCAGCGTCTGCATGCCTTGGGCGACCGCCGCCTTCTTGATGGCGCCTGCGTCGGCACGGCTGACGACTAGGCGCTTGATTTCTTCTGTCGGAATCAAGAGTTCATGCAGGCCCGATCGCCCAGCGTAGCCCGACATCGAGCACTGCGGACAACCCTTGGCGCGGTAAAACGTCGCGGTCTTCAGGCGAGGATCGCCTTTGTCCATGCCTAGTTGCTCGATTTCGAGCCCGGTCGGCACATGCGGCAGCCGGCAATCCTTGCACAAGGTCCGAATCAGCCGCTGGGCCAAGATGCCGCAGATCGAGCTCGACAGCAGAAACGGCTCGACGCCCATGTCGATCATGCGGGTAAAGGTTGAGGCGGCGTCATTGGTGTGCACCGTGCTGAGCACCAAGTGGCCGGTGAGCGCGGCTTGTACTGCAATTTCCGCAGTTTCCAAATCGCGAATTTCGCCGACCAGCACCACATCCGGATCTTGGCGCAGGGTGGCGCGCAGACCGCGGGCGAAGGTGAACTCGATCTTGGGGTTGACCTGCATCTGGCCAATGCCTTCGAGCTGGTATTCGACCGGGTCCTCGATGGTCAAGATGTTGATATCGGGCTTGTTGATCGTCATCAGCGCCGAATACAGCGTGGTCGTCTTGCCTGAACCCGTAGGGCCCGTGCACAGAAAAATGCCGTTGGGTCGATGGACGATTTGGTCAATCGCCAGCCGCACTTCGTCGCGCATACCCAGCACTTTGAGATCCAGCGTAGTGCTGGTCTTGTCCAGCAGACGCATCACGATCCGCTCGCCGTGGGCCGTCGGAATCGTGCTCAAGCGCAAGTCGATGTCGCGACCGGCCACCTTGATCCGGATGCGGCCATCTTGCGGCAAGCGCTTCTCGGCAATGTTCAGGCCACCCATGATCTTGACGCGCGAGGTGATCGACGGCTGAAACTTCTTGGAAGTCTTGACTACTTCCTTGAGCACGCCGTCTTTGCGGAAGCGCACGATGACGTGCTTCTCCATCGGCTCAATGTGGATGTCGCTGACGCGCTCTTTGGCGGCCTGGTTGAGCACCGAATTGACCAACCGGATGATCGGCGCTTCGTCGTCCTCGTCCAAAATGTCTTTGCTGGCGTCTTCCAACTCCAAGGCGATGTCGGCCACGCCCGAGTCGCCTTTCTCCATGTCGTCGACCACTTGGTCGGCGCGGGCCCGGCGGTCGAAGCTGTAGTTGATGGCGGCGTTGAGCACGTCTTGGGTGACCAAGATCGGGTCGATCCGCACGCCGCCAAACAGCACGCGCAGGTCGTCTAGGGCGCCCACCGCCAGCGGATTGCTGATGGCGACGGTCAGCACGCCATTGTCGTTGCGGATCGGCAGCACTTCGGCTTCGCGCGCATACGAGATCGACAGCGGCCCGACCAGGCTGACGTCAATCGCCTCTTCATCGACCTTGGGCTGAACCGACAAGCCAAACTGCGCGCCCAAGCTTTCGAGCACCTGCAGCTTGGTGGTCGAGCCTTGCTGCACCAACAGCTCGCCCAGCAGGCCGCCCTTGTCGCCCTGCGTCAACAGCGCACTGCGCACCTGCTCGTCGCTGCAGTGGCCGCGCGCAACCAAGATTTGGCCGATGGGGCGGGCGTCGATCACTTCGCACCCTTCTTCTTCTTCTTGACGGGCACAGCCGCTTTGCCCTTGGCAGGCGCGACCACAGGCGGCTTGACGGCTGGCTTGGCCTTGGGCTCCGACTTTGGCCCGTCTTTGGTGGCGGGTGCGGTGCCGGGCGTGCCATCTTCGGGCAATTCAATGACTTCGATGCCGGGGCCATCCTCGGTAGTGTCTTCGACCTCGTCTGGCTTCTTGCCAGCACCATCGGCTTTCTTGGCGTCCTTGTCCGGCGCTTTGGCCTTGGCCGGGTCGTACTCCAAGTCATGGCTGTCGGGCGCGCCGACCTTGTCGACGTCCTGGTTGTCGTAGTAGGCCTTCTCCAACTGCTTGCGCTGGTTGGCGCTCTTCTCGACCGCTTGGAACACGGTTTCGAGAAAACCTTTCTTCTTGGCGTAGTTGAACTTGCCCTCGTATTCCTTGTGCTTGGTCGCCAGCTCTTCGGCAAACTGGCGAATCTGCTCCATCTTGGTCTCGTGCATCTTTTCGAGATCGCTGGGATCCTTGATGATGTGCGGCACCACGATCAGCAGCAGGTTCTTCTTCTCGATGAGCTTGGTCGACTTGCGAAACAGCATGCCAATCAGCGGCAAATCACCCAAGACCGGCACCTTGGCCACGCCGGTGGTCTCGCGGTCGGTGATCAGGCCGCCGATGACGACCGGCTGCTGATCGCGCACCACCACGGTGTTGACGACCTTGCGCTTGCTGGTCGTCGGCCCGAGGTTGGGGTCGATGCCTTCCACTTCTTGCAACTGCTGGTCAATCTTGAGCTTGATGAAATCGCTCTCGTTGATCTGCGGCGTGATTTTTAGGGTCAGGTCGACGTCAAGGAACTGCACCGTGCCTCCGCCCAGGCCACCCAGGCCGCCCAGCGCGCCTAGTCCGCCCAGCGCGCCTGCCGCGGCGCCGCCCAGACCACCGAGTGCGCCACCCAGACCGCCCAGACCGCCCATCGTCTGCGAGCGGTACGGCACTTTGCGGCCGACCTGAATCTCGGCCTCTTCGTTGTTCAGCGTCAGGATGTGCGGCGTTGACAACACGTTGACATCGCTATTCTCCTGGATCGCCTGGATCAGAAAACCAAACGCTGGAATCGACAGTGTCACCCCAGCAGGCACGCCACTGTTGCCGCTGTTGCCGGCGTTGACCTGCAGCAGCGGACCTTGCATGCCGGCCGCGAAGCCACCCTGATTGAGTTGCTGCAGCGATACGCCGGACATGCCCAAGCCGCCTAGGCCAAACAGCAACGGCACGGTCGCGCCGCCGATGTCGAACGTGGTGCCCGCAGACCCCGCGATCTGGGTCTTGCGGCTCTTCGAAGTCGAGATTTCCATAATGACTGCTTCGACATAGACTTGCTTGCGCCGGCGGTCCAACTCACCGATGACTTTTTGCAGCGCGATGTAGTCCTTGAGCGACGCTTCGATGACCAGCGCATTGGTGGCCTTGTGTGCGGTGATCTTGACCTCGCCGCCAAACAGCGCGGTCGAGGCACCGCCCTTGGCCCCACCGCCTTTGCCGCCCTTGGCGCCCTTGGCCCCGCCGCCGCCGGTCAGCGACGACAGGGTCTGCGACACGTCTTCGGCGTCGGCATTCTCCAAGTGGTGGATGTGAATTTGCCCCTCACCAGGGATTGGCACATCTAGCCGCCGGATCAGCGCGTCGACCTTGAGGTAGTTGGACCGCGTGGTAATCAGGATGATCTGGTTGCTGCGGTCGTCGGCAATCGCTTTGGTCAGCGAGACTTTGGCAGCCGACGCGGCATTTTGAGGGGGAGGCGCGCCACCCCGACTGCCGCCGCCGCCGCCTTCGCCAAACACGGCGTTGATTTTTTCGACCAATTCCGCGGCATCCATGTTTTGAACCGGCCGGATAAAGATCTTGTCCGAGCCCAGCGGCAGGTCGATTTCCTGCAGCAATTTCAAAATGGTCCGGATATTGCTGCCCTGATCGGTCAAGATAATCGTGTTGGTCGGGGCGTAGATGAACAAATCTCCGCCCTTGGACTTGAATTTGCTCAAGATCGGCTCGGCGTCTTTGGCTTCGATGTGCTTGAGGCGAATCAACCGGGTGACGATGTTGTCCAAATCGGGGACATTGCCTTTGGGACCATAAATTTCCGCTCCGCTGCTGCGGGCGTCTGGCGAATCGACGATGTGGTGGAACTCGCCCTTCTTGGTGATCGACAAGCCGTTGACCGCCAGGCTCGACAGAAACGCGCGGTAGGCTTCGTAGACGCTGACGCGCTGGGGCGACAGGATGGTGATCTTGCCGCCGCGCTTTTGGGTGGCGACCACAAAGTTGCGGTCCATCCAGCAGCTCATCAGCTTGGTCACGGACTCGAGCGGCGCGTCTTGAAAATCGACGGTGACCTTGAAGTGCAGCGGCAGCTTCTTGCACTTGATGTCCATGAAGTTGTTTTTGATCGTGATGACGTCTTCGAGCTTCTCCAGGTCTTTGGGTGAGCCAGCACCGCCGCCAGCACCACCGGGCGCTGCGTCCGGCTTGGTGTCGCCAGCACGCGGCGGCAGGCCGGGCTCAGCTGGGTCCGCTTTGTCGGCACGGCGACTGGCGGCCGCCGGGTCCGACTCCGGATCAAGCTTGGCCCCGCCCTTGCGCTTGATGACGCCCGCACCGCCACCGCCAGCCTTGATCGCGCCGTCTTTGGCCTTCTTGCTGACCTTGCCGGCACCGCCGGAGACCGGAATGGCGCGCTCGCCACCTTTGGCATCGTCGGGCGCGGCTTCTTGGGCGTCGGCTGCCACTGCCACCAGCACGGCCAGCGCTGCGCCACACAGGCTGGCCAATCGAAAGTAGGTTCTTGAACAATTCATGCGAGCTAAGCCTTACTTGATCGTGTACCGCAACGTTTTGGGCTGGCCATCGCGCTCAATGAGCACCGTGACCCGCGCCTTGTTCTTCAGGGCCTCATACAGCGCCAGCGCCTTGTTCGGGCTGTCGATGCGCTCGCCGTTGATGGCCTGCACGATGTCGCCGTTGTTAAAGCCGATGTCTTTGAACAGACTCTCGCCGCCCATGCCGATCATGCGAAAGCCTTCGTATTTGCCGCCCTTGTAGTTGGGCACTACCCGGACCTGGGTGCCCAGCGTCGTGACATCCTTGAGCTTGTCGTTGACGTGGCTGCGGTCCAGGTTGTAGGTGCCCTCACCGACTTTCTTGACGCCTTGGACAGCCGGCTCTGCATCGGCGGTGCGCGCAGGAGCCGGCGTCGGGCGCGGTTCCGCGGGTGGCGGGCGACCGCCCGGGTTTTCGCCGCCCGCGGTCTTGTCGCCGCCTTCGTTTTGGAACATCCGCGCGGTCGTCAGCTTGTCGCCTTCGCGCAGCACCAGGTAATTGCGGCGGATCGCCACCACGGTGGCCTTGCCGTCCAGCAGCTCCATGCCGACCGTGACAATCTTTTGGGTGGTCTTCTCCAACTCGATGGTGGCGCTCGACCACGTATCCGGCGTGACGACCAGCGTGCCCATCAGTTTGATCGGCAGCGTTGTCGGCTCGTAAGTCGGATCGGGCGGTGGCGCTGCCGCTTCATCGCTGCCGGAAGGCTCTTCGTCAGTGCCTTCTTCGGGCGGCGGCGGCGGCTCTTCGAGCAGAAACATTGAGCGGCCGGCCATGACCGCGCCCGACTCGTCGCGCAGCCGACCATCGCGCAGGCGCTTGGCCAGCCCCGACTCGCCACCGGCGGCGGCAAGCTGGGGCTTCTCGTCGCCGCGCGAGCCTTTGGCCAACTGAACGCCAATCAGCGCGCTGACCGAGCCCGCGGCCAGGTACGCCAACACCGCCAGGCCCAAGAGGGCCAGGATCCAGAAGTGGCGCTTGAGCAGCGTTTCCATCAGCAGCTGGCCTGAGCCCGACTTGGGCAACGACGGTGGGCGAGGCGACCGGCCGCAGCAAACGCGGTCGGGCCCACCGTTGTTCCATAAGCAAGGGTTGTGCCAGATCGCTTCGGGCACAACTGCTCGAAACTTCTGGAATGCGTCCGTTGAGATGCCATGCCAGATCGGCGCAGCGGTCAGACTAGCGGCGTCGGCAAGGGTAGAGCTTGCCATTTTGGCAAGAAGCGGGGTGCGCGCATCGGATCCCGCAGGAGCTGCCAGCGCCTGCGTTCATAGGCACCTGGCTACACGACGCTAACGCTGGGGCCATACGCCGCCAACAGGCCATCATGGGTCAGCAATTGAAGCGACTCAGCAACAGCTTGGGCCACCAAAAGGCGGTCAAACGGGTCGCGGTGGACCCCGGGCAGTCCATCGACAGCGGCGGCGTGCAGCCCCTCAATCGGCAACAGGGTGAAGCCTGCCCCCGCAAAGTACGCCAACGCTTGGTGACCGGTAATCGGCATCTCGCTAGGGCGCTTGGCGTGCTTGATCGCGATTTCCCAAATCGAAGCGGCGCTGACCCAAATCTGGTTGCGTGGGTGACCGATGGCTGCCCGGGCAGCTGGCGGTAATTCTGGGCTGTCGGCAATCGCCCAAATCGCCATGTGGGTATCGAGCAGGTAGTTCAAGCGCCCTCTTCAAATAAGGCAACCATCTCGGGGTCTTGCCGGTCGAGACCCGCAGGCACCACAAAATGGCCCTTGGCAATGCCGATGCGGGCACCTGCCGCAGATGCTGCGAGCGGCACAATCCGGGCCACGGGTCGGCCATTGCGGGCGAGCACCACCTCTGTCTCATCGCCGCTTTCGATAGCGGCAACGAGCTTGGACAGCGACGATTTGGCCTCGAGCATGTTGACTGTTTGCATGGCCACCCCAAGGCCCGGCGAATGAGCCGCAGGGGCAATCTAGCAAACATACTTAGTCTGGTCTAGTCTGGCCAGCGACTACAGCGCCCCGCGCTCCTGCAGAAAGTGATCTAGCGTCCGATTGGTGGTCCACCGCTCAAAAATCGCCATCTCGACCGGATCGGCCTTCTCGACCTTGGCCATCAGGTAGTCGAAAATCGACTTGTGCTTTTTGCACCACACGCTGTCGCGCATGCGCCCGGACAGCGAGCCTTGGGTCTTGTAGTTGTACTCAGTCTGCTGCCCGCACCACGGCTTGTAGGTGCAGTTGACACAGTCGGGCTGGCCGTCGTTGATGCCCGCCATCACCAAGGCGCGGGTCTGCGCGTTGGTCATCAGCTGCACGTAGCTGCTGTTGACGTCGCCGATGCGGAACATCTCGTCGCCCATCGCCGCCACGAACCGCCCTTCGTCCGAGCTGTAGATCGCGCCGTCTGGGGCATAGCCCATTTGGCCGATGCAAGCGCCGCCGGGCGTCCGCAAGTCCAGGTAGTTCGGCTCCTGATCGGCCAAGATCTTGGACAGCATGATGGCCGCGTGGCGCTCCATCACTTGGGTGCCCTGCTTGTTGAGCTCGAGGATGTACTCGACCGCGTTGATGTAAAACGTCAGGAAGTCGTCCATCGAGTAGCCCAACGTCTTGGCCGAGCGCGCCGCAAACCCAAACGGATCGAGCTTGCGCAGAAACACCGCGCGGCACCCAACATCAATGTAGGTATCGACCACGTCCTTCCAACGACCCAAAGCCGGCCGCGTTATCGTGGGCAAGGCTTCGACGCGGTACAGATTCGGATCTAGCCCCATATCCTTGTAACGCTGATTGATTTTGCGCATCCACCCGGTCACCAGCTCGTGCGACGAGCCCTGCTTGTAGATGCGGATCTTGTCGTGCAAGTCGGCCGGACCATCGAGCGAGGTGCACAACTGCACCTTGCGGTCGAGCAGGTAGTCGAGCTTTTCGTCGTCCATCAGGCTCAAGTTGGTCACCAGCGAGAACGACAGCGCTTTGCCGGCAAGGGCATTCTTCTGGCGCGAATACTCGACGATGTGCTGCAAAACCTCCCAGTTCGCCAGCGGCTCGCCGCCCTGAAACTCGATGGTCACGCCGGGGCTTGTGGTCTGAAACACCAGATCGACCGCGCGCTCTGCCGTCTCGATCGACATGTCGGTGTCGGTGCGCTCCATGCCGACGATGCTGCTGTGGCAGTACTGGCAGCCGTGGTTGCAGCGGTGGGTCAACACGAAAGCGTGCAACGTTGGGCCGTAGAACAGAAAGCTGCGCTTGCGCCGCCACCGCGCCGCCTCGACCTGGATGTTGACGCCAGCGGCCAGAAAATTCTTGGCCATCAGCTGCTCGTGCAGCGTCTCGCCCGGCACGGTCCGCCCTTCGACATAGGTGCGCAGCTCATCTGGCGTCACGAACAGGTGGTCGCCCAAGTCATTCGAAATCAGAAAGCGGTTGCCGACCCAGCGGTGGTTGAACGGCACCAGCGCATCGGCTTTGACTTTGCCAAGCGTTACGACATCAGACAGTTGCACGCAAACCTCACAGTGGGGGCGTTGGTACGGACCAAGAGCAGTACAATGGAGCGGCTACAGGCGTTTGCGCTTGCGTTGCATGGTGTTGAACAGCGCGAAGTTGCAAAACTCGGCGACGACATCGCCATCGGACTCGGTCGAAATGTCGGTCATGGCGACCGCGTAGTGCCCGCCGTCACGCTTGATCGAAAAGCTCGCGAAATCAGCAAACGTTTCCGCGGCATCCTTGATCGCTTGCTGCATGTACAGCGCCCGATGGAGCTTTATCACCACAGGCGCAGTTGGCGTCGTCTCGCTCATGGTCGCCCCCTACGCTTTATCGCCAGCCGGTTCGTCTTTCTTTTTCTTAAACTTCTCTTCCCACGGCACCGCAATGCCGAGCGGATCGTCCAAGAAATCCAGACCGTCGTCGTCTGCCGCCAGAAAGTCGTTGGGCAGCGAGCCGCCAGCCGCGCCCGAGATCGCTTGGGTCGCGATCTCTTCAATGATTTTCTGATTGGCTTTGACGACTTTGCGCCGCAGCGCTTGGCTCAGCAGTTCGTTGGCGAATTCGCCGGAAAGCGCGCGCAGCTGATCTTCAGACAGCGCCGTCTTGCCGCGCAGGTGGACCAAGTAGCGACCTGAGCGGCCCTCGCCTTCATCTTTGTCCAACAGCACGTAGGCGCGGTCGATGAAGATGTAGGCCGCGCCGTACAGCACGTCGGTGGGGTACAGGCCGATGTCCAGAGCCAGTGTCATGCGGCTCGCGGCGGCGTCCAGGTTCTCGATATGGGGTAGGCTCATGGCAAAAAATGCTCCACAGTCAGGGGCGGCGGGGTGTGCGGCTTCTACTTGAGGTCGGCGCTGGTTTCAAGGCCAAGGCGGCCGCCAAGACGCAATCGTGACACAGCAAGCTTGGCGGTCGCCACAGGCTCAGCGGGCACGGCCAGACCGACGTCGACTTCGTCTTCATCGTCAGCTGGATGCCAATTCTCTCCTGGTGTCCAGTCTTTGGCCGTCGCATCGCTGCGGCGTCGCGGATCAAAGGCAGGCTCGACCAACCGATCGCCGCTGGGTGCCTGCACCTTGCCAGCGCGGTATTCGCCTTGATCGGAGCGACCTTGGTGCGCAGCCGGCAAAGTTGCCAAATTCTTGAACTTGGCCACCCGCCACGCCGGGTCGCTTTGCAAGTCGTTGACGATGCGCTGCACGATCGGCCGGGCATCGACAAATACCGGAGAAAGCTCTTTGGGATCATAAGCATCGCCGCGATCAAATAGGCCGCCGCAGATCGCACGCAGGCTGCAGGCAGCGCAGACATCGGCATACAGGTGGCCCCACTCGGTCTGGCGCACCGTGCCCTTGTTGTCCAGGAAGTGCACGATGCGCTCTTCGCTCTTGACGATCTTGCGGGTCTCAGTCGAACAATGTGCAAATTCAGCCATATAGCACAGTGGCACCCGCTCGACCCGAAAGCTGCGTCCAGTCTGGTGCAGGCGGCGCATGGCTTGGCTCAGGCTGACTTCGATGTCGCCCAGCCGCGCCGTAAAGTAGTTGTTGGTCGTAGCCCGACCGATCGACGGATCGAGGTTGTTCCACACAAAGTGCCGAATAAAGGGAAATTTCTCGATAAACCAGTCGATCGTCTCGTGCAAGTGATCGCAGTTGTAGCGGTTGATGACCGTGTTGATGTTGACCGCGATGTCGGTCTTGCCCAGATTTTCCAAAGCTTTTTCAGCCCAAGCCAGCGAACCTGGCGTGCCGGTCAGAAAATCTTCGAGCTTGTGCTTGTAACTGTGGATCGAGACGTGGACGTGCTGCAGCCCGGCTTTCCACAGCGATTCACAGTAGTCCCAGTCCGCGAGTTTTTGGCCGTTGGTGATCATGCGCACGTGCAGACCGTGCTCGCGGGCATAGCGGATCGCGTCGGGCAAGATGGGCGACAGCGTCGGCTCGCCGCCGGTCATGATCACGCCAAAATAGTCGCGCGCCACGAAGTCATCTACGATTTGATGGACTTGACCAAGATCGTGAAAAAACGGCGTCTCCGGGTTGCTACAAAACCCGCAATTCTGGTTACAGTGGCGAACCATTTGGATGTAGCCGATGTTGGCCATCTGTGCCCGCCCCTACGCCTGGCGCCCGATCGACAATTCGGTAGCAACCAGCGGCTTGTGCAGGCCGTAGACCTTTTGCTGCTCGCGCTTGGACCGCGCGGCGTTGGCCTCTTTGAGGCGATCGGTCAACTGATCAAAGCCGGCCGCATCGGCAATTGGCACACCATCGGCATCAAGCGGCGTCATCTGGGCAAAGCCAAAATTGCGCACGTAGTTGATGTGCAGGCCCTTGCAGCGATCGGCTTCAGCACACAGCCCACAGCGCACGCTCTTGGCATAATACTCTTGCGCAACATAGTGTTGCACATAGCGATCCAGGCTCAGATCGCCGGCAGCGTCGAGCAGATTGGCGTGCAGCGTGTTGTGATCGCCCGGCTCAGTCTCGGCGCCCGCCACACACTTGGGCACGTTTTTGAGCCGGATGCCCTGCGCCGCCAGCTGCCGCAGCGTTTGGGGACTGGGGTCATTGTCCTTAGAAGCCGACAGCGTCTCGTGGTTGGGCAGCATCGCCACCAACCGGTCGCCTGCCGCTTGCGCCACTTCGGGGTGCTGCAGCAGCCACTGCGCCACCAACTGGTCGAGGTCGATCTGTACGATGGTGGGCGCAGGCACCGCGGTCGCGCCGACCAGCGCCGCATGGGCGTCGGCCAAGGTACTGACCGCTAGCCGATCGACCTGCCGACCGGTCGGCCGGCCAAACAAAGGCTCCCAGCGCGCGCCGGCAGCGAGCCGCACCGTGACCGGCACATCGGCAAATCCCAATTGGTCCACAGCCTGAACAGCTTCGGTACCCGAGGGCGCGCTGAGCACCACGCGCTGCGGATGCTGGGCCGCAAATTTGTCCTGGGCCAGCGTGCCCGCCCATCCTTGCTGGCTGTCGAGCCGTAGGTTGGGAAAAGTGCCCGCTTGCAGCATCTCGCGGTACGGAAACATGGTCTGGCGGCACGGGCCGTCCAAAAAGCAGTAGTCGCAGCGCTCGCCGTGACAATCGGGCTTGAGGCCCTTTTTGAGAAAGCCCTCAAAATTGTGGCGGCCGCCGTCAAACTCGCTGGCCAACTTGTGCGGATCCTGAATCAGACGCTCGGCACCCTCCAAGTACGTCACCGGCAGGCGGTTGGTCCAAATGTACAGATCGGGCTGGTTGGCCCACTGAAACGCTTTGCGGAAGTAGGGCACCGCGTCGTTCAAGTCGAAAAACAGCGAATGGCGGTGCTCATCAAAGCCGCGGCCAAAGGGCACGATGTGCAAAAGATCAAACTCGCGGATGCCGAGCTTGTAGTAGTAGCCAATGATTTCGTGCAGATACTTGTAGTTCTGCTTGTTGATCACCACATCGACGTTGACCACGACCTTGCCGGTGGCCTGCAAGTTGGTGATGCCCTTGATGCCGGTCACGAACGCGCCGGGGGTGCCCGTCAGCTTGTCGTGCAATTGCGCGGTGTGGCCGTGCATCGACACGGTGGCTTCGTTCAGGCCCGCCTCGGCAGCCGCTTTGGCGAACCGGCCGTAGCTGAACATCATGCCGTTGGTCACAGTTTGGACCCAGTCGTAGCCGACCTGCCGCCCGTAGCGAATCAACTCAATGTACTTGGGGTGAACGCTGGCCTCGCCGCCCGACAGGATCAGGCGCTCGCGGCCCATTTTGCGACCCAGCAGGATGTAGGCCTTGAGCGACTCGACGTCGATCATGGTGCCGTCTTGGTTCATCGAGTCCAGGCAAAACGTGCAGCGCTGGTTGCACAACCGGGTCACGCGGACCCAGTGCCGCTTGTGGTGGGCGGCGGCTTCTTTGACCAGATCCTTGTTTTCGCTGTCGCTGGTGTCGCCCGCGGTCTGGGGCATCGCCTCTAACCGCGCGGTCCCCGTCTCGTTTTGGTGGCTGGACGCCAGCGCCAAGGCTTCATCGCGGTTCAAGATGCCCTGACGCACCAGATCATCGATGTCGATGCCGTCGATACTTAGGCTCAAGGTGTCTGTAGGGTTGGCCATGCACGTTTGGGCGATCGCACCGAGGGGTCGGGTGCCAGTCGCTGCGGGCAGCATCGCAGAAAGTGCCGCGCGTTGCACGCCTGCAGTCCAAACCAGACCAAACTAGTCCGATTTGACTGCGCCGGCCGGCACAAGCGCCGGCAAGTTGGCAGACGCTGGCGGGTCGCTGCGGGCGGCGACGCCGACCCAGCCGTGGGCCTTGACCCGCGATGCCGGCACGCCGACACAGCGCGACCCCCAGGTGCATGCGCCACAAGGTGACCCAAACTCAGGCGGATCGTCTGCGGGCGAGCTGGCGGCGATCGCCGCGTGCGCAGCATCGGCCAGCGAAGCGTGCAGGCCGAGCTGGCACGCCGGCACCCCGTCGACCTGCACCACCAAGTTGGCAGTCCGCGCCAGATGCAGCGCCGCCTGCAGGTACGGCGCCACCATCGGCAGCGGCGCCAGCAACGGATGATCGGGCCGGTCCGGTCCCGGTGGCACCCAAAATCGCAGCGCGCCGATCCCAGCTGGCACGGCCTTTTGCACCAGCGCGGATAGCCCGCGAAAACTTGGCCGCAGCACCGGCACCACCGCTTGCACGCGCAGCCCGGCGCGCCGAGCCAGTTGCACGCCCGCCAGCGTCCGCTGGAAATGGCCAGGGGTTTGCGCAACATAATCATGGCCCGCCGCGGTCTCGCCAAACAGCACGACTGCGACATCAGTGGCACCTGCGCTGCGCACGGCGTCCGCTAGTCCCGGCCGGGCCAGCAGAGGCCCGGCTGTCCACACCGCCAACTGAACCACGCTGCCAGCGCGGACCATCGCCAGAATCTGCAGCGCCTCTTCGCGCAGCAACGTCTCGCCGCCGCGCAGCACCACACTTTGCGGATGCAGGCGCAGTGCCTGCTGGACCAGCACGGCGACCGTCGCTGCGTCGGCGCTGTGGGCCATCCGGCCGGTCAGGTTGGGCTCGGCCGCTGGCCCGCACAGGGGGCACACCAAGCGCGGCCAAGGGTGGGGACAGATCGCGCCTGTCTCGATGGCCAATGTGCTGACGACTGGAGTGGTTGGCACGGTGTTGGGGCACAGGCGCGGCGGCACCGAGCGCCTAAGCTAGCACTTTCGAGGCTGAAAAAGCACGCTGGCTCGCTTGGGAATGTGGCGACGCCAGTGGTGTTGGAGGCCGCGTGCTCGCCGCAGAAATGCGTTGACGGCAACCGGCGATTGGTTTTACAATTTTGCCCCCTTGGTCACCGCCTGAGGCAACCCGATCACGCCATGAACATCTTAGAATCACAAGACATCTTACCGGCACGGCCCCGCCACATGCGCCCGGCGCTGCTGTTTGGTTTCGCGTTGCTGGTGGTCGCGGGCGATCTCGGCACCAAGGCGTGGGCGACCGACAACCTGGCGAGTCCCGTCCACCCGATGCTGCTGCATGCGGCGGCGGGTCAGAGTGTGGCGGCACTGCTGGCGGCGCGTGGCATTGACGGTCAGGAAGCGCAAAAAATTAAAGATAACATGGCACTGGTCCGGCTGCAGCGCGGCAAGTGGCAGGGCACTGCTGCAGTCACAGCCGATCAGGTCGGCCGTGAGATCGTCGTCAGCGACGGCACCGGTTTTGCCAACCCGCGGGCGCTGCACCTGCGCCCCCGTGATCTGGGCAAGCCACTGCAGCAGGTCATCGCCGACGTGTGGCGCATCGACCCAAGCACCGTACAGGGCTTGCTCGAGACGGCTTGGCAGCCGGCCGACGAGGGCATCGCGCTGGACAAGCCGCTGGCCGAGGGGCAAGCGCTGGCGGTCATGGAGCGCCAGATCGTGTTGATCCCCAAGTGGTTTCACTTTGTCTACGCCGAGAACCCGGGGGCCGCGTTCAGCTTTTTGTCCGACGCGCCGCCGCTGGTGCGCCACTTGCTGTTTACCGTCATCTCGAGTTTGGCGGCGCTGGCACTGTCGTGGTGGCTGTGGAAAGGACAACTCGGCTCGGCCATGTCATCGTATGCGTTGGCTGGCATTTTAGGTGGCGCCGTCGGCAACGTCGTGGATCGCCTGCATTACCATGTCGTCATGGATTTCATCTACAACTTCATTATCATCGACGGCAAGACCCACGGCTGGCCCGTCTACAACGTAGCCGACATTGGCATCACCGTTGGCGTGATCCTCATCGCCGGTGAGTCGTTGTTCCGCAAGCAACCAGTGCCGACTGTTGCCGCCAAACCGGCGACCTGAGCCGCGCGTGCACCCTTCGTTTGATCTTGGCTTTGCCACGCTGCCAGCGTATTTCACGCTGCTGATGATCGGCTTTACGATCGCTATTTTGTGGGCCCACAAGCTGGGCGTGCAGCAGGGCATGGCCGGCAACCCGATCTTGGACCTCGGCCTGCTGATGCTGGCATGTGGCTTGATTGGCGCGCGCGCGCTGCACATCGTTGCCGACGGCATGTTTTGGGACTATGTCCATTTGTGCACCGATCCCAGCCAAGTCCCAGCCCTATCACTTGGACCCGGCATCAAGTGCGCCAGCGACAGCCAGTGTCTCGAAGCCGGGCTAGGCGACGTGTGCGAGCGTGCCAGCGGCCTGTGCCGCCAAAGCCAAGACTGCCTGCGGGTGCTCAAGATTTGGTACGGCGGCTACGCCTACTACGGCGGCTTTTTGCTGGCAGTCCCGACCGGGATCTGGTTTTTGCGCAAGAAGAACATGCCGATGTGGCGCGTGGCCGACCTCGCCAGCTTTGGGATCGCCCAAGGCTTGGTCTGGGGTCGCGTCGGATGTCTGCTCGCGGGCTGCTGCTTTGGCGCGGTGACCGATGCCGCGGTCGGCCTGCCCTTTCCGAAGTATTCACCAGCGTGGGACAAGCACTTGGCCGACCACCGCATCAGCCACTACGCCACCGCGTCGTTGCCAGTGCACGCGACGCAGCTGTACGAAGCCATCGCCTGCTTGATCATCAGCGTGGTGTGTTACCGCAGGGTGCGCAAGGGCGTGCGCTTCGACGGGGAAGGCTTTTTTCTGTTCATGCTGCTGTACGCCCTTTTTCGGTTTGGCGTGGAGTACCTGCGTGCCGACGACCGCGGCCTGTGGCTGGGCGGGCTGTTCTCGACCTCGCAGTTGATCAGCGTGCCGTTGTTGCTGGGGTCGGCGTGGGTGCTGTGGCGCGGCAAAGCCTGGCCGGTTGTGGTTTCTGCTGTGCCCCGTCCGGAGGTCACCCATGTTGCACCCTGAAGCCACCGCGAGCGTGCTGGGCAACGCGCACATGCCACCATCGTCGAACCTGGCGACGCAAGCTGCCCGGGTGCCCCGCCACGTGGCGATCATCATGGACGGCAACGGCCGCTGGGCCAAAAAACGGGGACTGAGTCGCAGTGACGGCCACCGCGCTGGCGCCGAGTCGGTGCGTGCCGTGACCCGCACTGCCCGCAAGCTTGGCATCGAAGCGTTGACGCTGTATGCCTTTTCAGAGCAGAACTGGGCCCGGCCGCAGGCTGAAGTCCAAGGGCTGTTCACCCTGCTGGTCGACTTCTTGACCAGTGAGCGCCAGGAGCTGCACAAGCAGCACATCCGGCTGGTGGCGCTGGGCAATCTGGCGCGCTTGCCGCTGCCGGCCCGGTTGGCGCTGCAAGCCGTGATCGCCGACACCCGCCACCACCGCGGCATGACGCTGGCGCTGTGCCTGTCGTATGGCGGACGCGAAGACCTGGTGCAGGCGGCGCGGGCGCTGGCCGAACAGGTCAAGGCCGGCACGCTGGAGCCAGCGGCCATCGACGAGCGGGCCATGGCCAACGCCCTGTGGACTTCGCAGGTCGGCTGCGATCCTGATCTGGTGATCCGCACCTCGGGCGAGCAGCGCGTCTCCAATTTCTTGCTGTGGGACGCAGCTTATGCCGAATTCGTCTTCGCCGCCTGCGACTGGCCGGAATTTGGCGAGCCGCAATTTCAGGCTGCGGTGACCGAATTCTCCCGTCGCCAGCGCCGCTTTGGTGCCGTCTGAGCGCGCGCAATGTGCGCTTGCCCCGTGGCCGTTTCCTGCTAAATTGCCGCCCCCTTCCGGCCGGCCATGCCGGCGAGGCAAGCCGCCGATGATGCCGCCCGCGCCCGACCCTCCTGCAAGCCCGCTGCAGCGCCTCGAAACCCGGCTGCGCCCGTGGCAGCTCGCGCTTGCAGCAGCTGTTTTTGCCGCGGCGCTGTTGCCCGGACTGGGCAAGCCTGGGTTGCTCGACCCGTGGGAGATGGACCGCGCCGCAGTCGCGCGGCGGATGGCGGGCCTACCGCGGGTGGTGGTGGCCGAGAGCAGCGGCGACAAGCTGCTGGCAACGCTAGAAAAACAAGCTTCGGGCCAATATGCGCTGGTGCGCGCTTCGGCCAAGCTCGACGCCGGGGCCTTGGCCTCGCTCCAAGGTGCGGCGCAGCGGTTGGGCCGCGAGGTCGCGCACTTGCTGGTGGTCGATGCCGATGCCGTGCGTCAGCAGCAAGGCGGCGGATGGACCGAAGTGGCCAGCCAACTGGGCGCCATCGAGGCCCAGAACCGCGGCATGCGGATGGTGTTGGTCAGCGACAGCGACGCTGCGGGCTTGCGCAAGGCAGTGCAGCAAGCGCGGGCCAAGGCGCTGGCGCAGGGCAACAAGAACGCAGCTACCGCAGGTTGGCTGGACAGCGACAGCGATGCGGCCGGGCTGTGGCCGCTGCTGGGCGGCCGCGACGAAGTGGTGCCAGTGGCCCAGTTGATCCGAGCGGTGGCCACCGCGGTGCCATCGCCGTGGGCATGGCCGGTGCACAAGCGCGAGGGCAACAACCTGCCGATCGCGTGGCTTGATGCCGCGGTGGCCGCTGTCGGTTTGAGCGCGGCCGGACCAACTGAGTTCGGCGCCCGCTTGGGTGGCGCACTGCTGACGCTTCTGACTGGCCTGCTGGTGGTGCTGGGCAGTCGCCGCCTGTTTGGCGCGACGGGTGGGTGGTGCGCGCTGGCGGTCTACGCCACGTTGCCGATGTCGATGGGCTTTGGCCGGATCTTGACGCTGGAAGTGTCACCCATGCTCGGGGTGACGCTGGTGGCGTTGGGGTTGGCCCAAGGGGCCGCCCGCAAGCCAGTCCAAGTCGGCCGCGACTGGCCGCTGTGGGTCGTGACTGGCGCACTAGTCCTGTTGCTGGGCCGCGGCTTGGGCGGCGCGACCATGGCCGCGGGCATGTGCGTGGCGTACGTGCTGGCGGCCGCGGACTGGCGACCGGCACCGGTAAGTCTGGCCGTAGCCACATTGGCCCTGCTCGGCGGCGCAGCGTACGTGGTGCTCGGCGAGCCCGATAGCCAGGTGCTGCGCGGCCTGCGGTTTACCCAAGGCGCATTTTCTGCCGGCCCCGATCAGTACCACCGTGACTTTGCCTGGTTCGTCGGCCAAGCCGGCTTTGGTCTGTTCCCGTGGGGTGCGGCCGTGGCCCTGGGTTTGGGCCGTTTGCTCGCCGGCGATCAAGACGAAGGCAGCACGGATCGGGCAGCCCACGTCGGTGCCGCATTGCTCATCGGCGTGGTGGTGCCGTTTGCGGTAGTCGCGACGCTGATTCGGACTTTTCACCACTTGGTTGTCCCGATTGCCGGCGTGAGCGCGGTCGCTGCGGCAGCGCTGTTGGCGGACCTGCTGCGGGGCAAGGTCTCGGGGCGGCTCGCCGCGGCGTTCGTGGCCCTGTCGACGCTGTTGCTGCACCGGGAGATTTCCAAAAATGGCGATGCTTTAACGCGGTTTCTGGCCTTTGACCCGCCGATTGCCGCGGTCGGTGCCACCAGTGATCCGTCGTGGCCGGCCGAGCTGGCCATGCCGCGTCCAGCCCATGTGCTGGCCCTATTGGCCGTTTTGGCCTTTGCGGTGGGTACTGCCAAGCCGATGGCGACGATCGAGCGCGCGGTGCAGTGGCTGCGGACGCGTACGGCTGCGGCGTGGACCTTGGCCGCGATTGGCTTGATTTGGGCCATCGATGCGCTGGCGTCTCTGGGCAGCAAACTCGACGTGTTGCTCAAGACCCAAGCGCAGACAACTGGTTACAACTATGATCGCCTGTGGGTGGTCATCCAGGACACCCGACCCGAAGTGCTGGCGGCAGCCGCCGTGTTCGCCACGCTGCTGGCGCTGGCCGGGCTGACCACCGTGCTGGGCGAGCGGCTGGCGACCCAGCGCGGGTACCGGCTGACGCTGACGCTGGCCAAGTCGTTGCACAGCGATCTGGTGGCGCTGATCGCGTGGTCGATCGGCGTGCTGATGGTGCTGGGCAGCGGCTTGGGCGTCTTGGTGCAGCTGCACCCAGAGGTGGGCTATGGCGGTGCGCTGGCAGCAGGCGCGGGCTCGGCGGCATTTCTAACACCGCTGGTCCTGCTGATCGCCGTGGGTCTGGTCCTGGTCGTCGGCAAGCCGCTGCAAGACACAGACTCGCTGTGGGCGCCGCTGGTCGCTGGGGCCCGCCAGCGCACGCCGCTGGTTTTTGGCATGGTCGGGCTGCTGGCTGTTGCGGGTTTGGGCATTGGCGCCTCGCAAGCCGCGGGGACGTGGAGCTTTCCACTGTTCCTGATCGGCACGTGGTGGCTGGCTGCAGTGGCGGTGCTCACGGTCGTGGGCCGGGCGCAAGCGAACGCCGCTGGCTATGCGTGGCCAGCCGTGGCTGCCGGCGCCTTTGCGCTGTTCGTGCTGTTTGGGCCACTGGCTGGCCGCTACGTGACCGAAGTCACCCCGCAAGCCGAACCTTACAAGTACTTGGCAAAAGTGCTGATCGCCGCGCCGGATAGCGGTCTGCTGGTCGGCGCCGCAGTGGTGGTCGCGCTCAATCGGTGGGTAGCTGGCCGAACCGTGGTCGCCGGGTGGGTCGATCGCGGGCTGGCCCTGGCCGGGCACATCGAGCAGCCGCGCTGGGCGGCGACAGCACTTGTGGTGGCGGGTGTGTGCTTCTCAGGCGGCTACGCCTGGACACTGTTGCCTGGCTTGTCGGTGCACTTCTCGCAAAAGCATCTGGTTGCGCGGATCGCCGAGTCGGGCGGCACCACCAGCGATGACCGCGGTGTGCCGCGCGCCTTTGCCCACGGGGCTGCCAAGGCTGGCAACGACAACAATTTCTACACGCAGTCGATGCCGTTGCTTGAAGATCGCCAAGCGACCCTGCAGTTACTGGCAGGCGCCAATGCCGCGGCGCGGATCAGCGAAGGGGGCCAAGGTGGCACCAGCCGCGTGGTGGCCGTGCCAGGTTGGCACGCGGGTCTGGACACCAAGAAAGCGGGGCAGCGCGACGCATCTGCGTGGTTTGGCGTGGTGTCGGCCGCCGACGGCGCCAAGGTGCGCGTCGACAAGGCTGGGTGGAGCGTCGGCGTCTGGCAAGGTGCAGCGGTGTACGCACCCCAAGGCCAAACAGCGACGGTGGTCGACAACACGGCGGACACGCTGACGCTATCGGCCACGCTGCTGCTCACCGCCGATGACGCAACCCGCGGATGGCTGACCCTGGACAAGTGGTCTGCCGCCCGACCACAAGGCGTGCAGCCAGAGCTATTTGCCGCGCCGGGGCCACTGCAGCGGTTCGTCGTGCTGCCCAAGGACACGTTCTCCGAGCTCAACCACGCCATGCGGCAGCACCAGGGCGGTCAGCACATCGCGCTAGTCGATGCCAGCTCGTCACGGCTGGTGCTCGCCACCAACTTCTTGCAGACGACCCAACCGGATCAGAATTGGCTGAAAAAGGCCCTGATTACTCAGGTGGATCTGGCCAAGGAAAAGACGCTGCGCAAGATTTTCGTCAACTTTGACAACTGCATCCACCTGATTGGCTACAAGCTGGCTGATCACAGCGTGTCGCGGTCGCAGAAGTACAAGATGACGCTGTATTGGAAGGTCGTCAAAGCCACGCCGACCAGCTGGAAGCTGTTCATGCACCCGCATCCGCTGCACCTCGATCGCTGGCCGCTGACCCAGCCTGACCCCAGCGAAGACGAAAACAAGCCGTGCAACGGCTGTTTTCAGACCAACCACTGGATGCCGGGCGACCTGATCGCCGACGAGTTCGAGCAGGAGGTGCCGCTGGGCACCAACTCGGGCCCCAACGAGATCATCATCGGCTACTACAATCCGAGCAATGATCAGCGCTTGGCCGTGCTTGCAGCGACGGGCCCAGGGGTGATCAAACACGGCGACAACCGGGCCACCATTGGCCACTTGCAGATTCGATGAGGCCCTTGTGACCCCCACCACCGGCATCACCGCGGTGCTCTGGCTGCCCGGGCCGCCGCCGATCGTGCGCCTGCTCGATCAGCGGCAACTGCCCGGCAGTGAACAGTATCTGGACTGCGCGCGCCCTGAGCAGGTGATGGACGCCATCAAGACGCTGACCGTGCGCGGCGCGCCGGCGATCGGCATTGCGGCAGCCTATGGCGTGGCGCAGTACTTGCTGGTCTACCCCGACGGCGAATTCGACGACGTGCTGACCCAAGCCTGTGCGCGATTTGCCGCGACGCGGCCGACCGCGGTCAACCTGTTTTGGGCCATCGATCGGATGTGGGCGGCAGGCCAGCACAGCGCGGGCAAGTCACTGGTTGACC
Source organism: Myxococcales bacterium (assembly GCA_947499075.1). GTDB lineage: Bacteria > Myxococcota_A > UBA9042 > UBA9042 > UBA9042 > SXRM01. The sequence goes on along the minus strand of CANMNA010000002.1, from coordinate 40,763 downwards.
GGCAGGCGGCGCTGGTCGGCGAAGCCCAGGCGATCCACGCCGATGACGCCCAGTGCTGTGTCGACATCGGCCGCCACGGCGCGCCGCTGCTGCCGGACAAGGGTGGCGTGCTGACCCACTGCAACACAGGGGCGCTGGCGACCGGTGGCATCGGTACGGCGCTGGGCGTGATCCGCACGGCGCACGCCCAAGGCAAGCAGCTGCACGTGTGGATGGATGAGACCCGGCCGCTGCTGCAGGGCGCGCGTCTGACCGCTTGGGAGTGCGCCAAGGACGGCATGCAAGCGACGCTCATCTGCGACAACATGGCCGGCCATGTGATGGGCAAGGGCTTGATCCAAGCCGCGATTGTCGGCGCAGACCGCATCGCCGCCAACGGCGACTCCGCCAACAAGATCGGCACCTACAGCGTGGCGATCCTGTGCGCGTACCACAAGATTCCGTTTTACATTGCGGCGCCGACCTCGACGATCGATCTGACTTGCCCAGATGGGCAGGCGATCCCCATCGAAGAGCGCCATCCCAGTGAAGTGACTTGCCCACAGGGGGCGCAATTCGCGCCCAACGGCGTGGCAGTGTTCAACCCTGCATTTGACGTGGCGCCGGCGGAGCTCATCGCCGGCATCATTACCGAGCAGGGCGTGGCACGGCCACCGTTTGCCGAAACGCTGCGCCAGATGGTGCTTGCAGCGCAACTGCGGCGCGACGGCTGTTAGGAGTTCAACATGGATACAGTTTTGCAGTCTGGCTTGCGCCTTTTGGTCGAGCCGGTGGCCGGCGCGCCGGTTGTCGCCGTTCAGATCTGGATTTCGACCGGCGGTTTTGACGAATTGCCCGACGAAGCGGGCCTGGCCCACTTGCACGAGCACATGCTGTTTAAGGGCACGCCGAGCCGTGGCGTGGGCGAAATTGCCGCCGGCGTCGAGCGCGTGGGCGGCCAAATCAACGCTTGGACGAGCAACGACGCGACTTGCTACCACGTCGTCATGCCGGCCCATGCCTGGCACCAAGGCCTGGATGTGCTGGCCGACGCGGTCTGCCACTCTCTGTTCGATGCCGAAGAACTGGCGCGCGAGATCGAAGTGGTGATCGAGGAGATCCGGCGCGCCGCCGATAGTCCGGGCCAAGTCAGCTGGCGGCTGCTGTTTGAGCAGGCGTTCGCTGGGCATCCGTACGCGCTGCCGGTGCTGGGCACTGCCGAGAGCGTCAGGTCGATGACACCGCAGCGCATGCGGGCCTTCTGGCGCAAGCACTACACCGCACCCAACACCACCGTAGTGGTGGCGGGCGATGTCGACGCCGAAGACGTCAAGACGGCAGTGGCGGCCGCGTTTGCCAGTCAGGGCACCAGCCTGGCGCCCAAGCGGCCGGCCGGTCTGGCCGCGACCCATCCGGCGCGCGAGACGACCCAGCGCAGCACGTTTAGCGAGAGCCGGTCGCTGATTGCGTGGCCGATCCCGGACATGCTGCACCCGGACGTGCCCGCGCTCGACGTGCTGGCGATTGCCCTGGGCCAAGGCGACTCGTCGCGCATGGTCCGGCGGGTCGAGCGCGAGCTGCTGCTGGCCAACGACATTGGCGCTTCCAGTTGGACCCCGCAGCGCGGTGGCCTGTTCGCAGCGACGATCCTGACTTCGGCCGAGCGGATCCCGCCAGCGTGGCAGGCCGCGCTCGAAGAAATCGCTACTGTGCGCCGCGAGGGCATCGATCAGGCGGAGCTCGAGAAGGCCAAGCACAACGTGATCGCCGAGTCGACGTACAAGCAAGAAACGATGCAAGGCCTGGCCAACTCGCTGGGCTATTTCGCCGTAGCGGCGGGCGATCCACACTGGGATCGCACCTACGCCCAGCGTGTCGCTGAAGTCACGCGCGCCGACGTAGTGCGGGTGGCCCAGCGCTGGCTCAACGCAGATACCGTGCAAATTGTCTCGCTTTTTGGACAGGACGCCACCGACTTGCAGCTGCAACACACGCTGATGGACGATGTGCGCAAGGCCCTGCATCCGGTGGGGCCTACGCTGGCCATCCGCACGCCCGACGTGCTCGACGGCATCGAGCGCATCGAGCTGCCTTCGGGTGACGTGCTGGTGGTGCAACCGGACCGCTCAGTCGCGCTTTTTGCGGTGCGCGTGGCGGCGCTGGGCGGCCTGCGGGCTGAAAGCGTGGCCAACAATGGCCGGACCCACCTGCTGGGCAACCTGCTGACACGCGGGACGACGCGGCGCACTTCGGACATGATCGCCCACGAGATCGAGAGCTTGGCAGCTGGGCTGGCCGGCTCGGCTGGCCGCAATTCGCTGGGCCTGCAAGCGATGGGCTTGGCGCGCCACCAGACCGAGGTGCTCGATCTGTTTTGTGATTCGCTGTTCGAGTGCATGTTACCCGAAGGCGATCTCGAACAAGAGCGCCAAAGCCAACTCGAAGACCTGCGCCACCAAGCCGATGCACCGTCGCGGCAGACCATCCGCGCGATGGCGACGGCGCTGTATGGCGAGCATCCGTACGCCTTGGACTTGTTGGGCAATATCCCCAGCGTGACCGGGCTACAGCGCGACGACTTGTTGCAGTACGTCCGCGGTCAGCTGGCTCCAGGGCGGCTGGTGTTTGCAGCGGCGGGAGACATCGATGTTGACCAGTTGGTGGCGACGCTGACGGCGCGCAGTCCGAGCGATCGCGTGATGTTGCCGCTGCCGCAGCATCGCCCGGTGCCGCGGCCGGCCCGCCGCCTCAGCGTGCGGCCCAACGCCGCCAAGCAGCAGGCGCATTTGGCGGTCGGCTTTCTCGGCGCGCGGCTGCACGACCCGGCGCGGTTTGCCCTGGACGTGTTAGCGACCATCATGTCGGGCCAGTCGGGGCGGTTGTTCCTAGAGCTGCGCGACAAGCAGTCGCTGGCCTACAGTGTCAGTGGCATGCATGTCGAAGGCTTGGACGAGGGCTACTTTACCCTGTACATGGGCACTTCGCCGGACAAGGTCGATCAGGCTTTGGCTGGCCTGTACCACGAGATCGACAAGCTGCGGCAGGGTGGCGTGGGCGATGAAGAGCTCGATCGCGCCAAGCAGAGCCTGGCCGGCAGCTTCGCGATTGGCCTGCAGCACCGCTCGTCTCGGGCGGCAACGCTGTGCCTGAACGAACTGTACGGGCTGGGCCGCGAAGCCTACCGCGGGCAAATCGACTCGCTGCTTGCGGTGACCAAAGAGCAAATTCGCGATGTCGCCCAGCGGTTCTTGGACATTGACCACTGTGTCGAGGTGGTGCTGGCGCCCAATAGTGAGCCTGCGGCGGTGACGCTGGCGGCCTAGGTGGGTGTCGGAATACTCCAGTTTCTGGTTTTTCGAATTAATGCTATCAATAAGTTGCGCGGCAGAAATGGCTCAAAAAGGAGGTTCTCCGACAGCCTCCTAGCGGCTTATTTCGAACTGCGGGCGCGCATCACGACTTTGACTTCGCCGCCGGGGTTGCTGTCGAACGCGCCATCGAAGCCGCCCGGCACGGCCACGAATCGAATTTGGATGGGCTGATCACAAGCGCCTTTCGGGCAGTGCAGCTGGCCATCGACCTCAAAACCGTCCTCTTTTGGCGCGACCCAACCGCTGAGGCGCTGCGACCCGCCGCTCTTGGCGAACCACAGGGTGCGCCCACTGCCGTCTTTGGCCTGCTTGACGGTGATGCTGCACGGCTGCGCTGGGTACTTGAACTCGCCTTGTGACAGCGCGCAGGTGTAGCGCCCGAGCAGCGTGGACTTGGGGGCAGCGCCCGCGCTGGTGCTCGCGGCCACCAACAGCGCCACAACAGCCATCGGCAAGGCAATCGGTCGCATCGGGCTACTCCGCGGTCAGGTTCTTGGCCCACGTGTCGGCCGAGATGCCCTTTTCGCCTTCATTCTTGGTATTTTGGGGCGCGCCCGCCAGAACGCGACGCTTGACGACCTCGCCTTTGGGTGCGCCTTGCGCCAACGCCTCTTCGGCCTTGCTGATTTCGCCCGCGACCATCGACTTCAGGGCCATGTACGAACCCCATCCGACCTGACGAATGCCGTTGACGAAAAAGCCGGGGGTGCCCGACGCACCCATTTCTTCGGCCCACTTGGCTTCCTGATCCAGGCGCGCTGAATTGGCGGGATCAGCGATGTCTTTCTTGAACTGGTCGATGTTCAGGCCTAGGTCCTTGGCGGCGGCCTCTAGGCTGCCGTCGTCGAGCAAGCCGGTGGCAAAAAGCTTGTCGTGGTATTGCCAGAACTTGCCCTGATTTTTGGCGGCCCACGCCGCCAGCGCTGCCGGCTTGCTGCGGCCGTGCATCGCCAGCGCATTGTTGCGGAAGTAGACCCGGACCTTGCCAGGAAAATCGACCGCCAACTGCTTGATCGGATCGCCCGATCGCTTGCAGACCGGGCACTGGAAGTCACTGTAGACATTGACGACGACCAGCGCGTCTTTGACGCCAATGTACGGGCTGGCCATACCTTTGGGAGACACGCCGGCTTTGGCGACGTCGACGCCTTTGCCGGCCCCCTCATCGCTTTGCGAGTCAAGCAAGCTCGGCTGCTTGGGCGCCTCGGCCGCAGCAGCGGCGGCCGGCATCGGCGCGCTCGGTGCCGCCGCAGCAGGGGCTGGCGCAGTTTCGGCCACGGGCGATGGCGCCGCCACAACCACGGCACCGGGCGACAACGTGGCGGGCGCAGCCGCTGGGGCGCTGGCCCCAGAACGGCTCGCGACGTCGAGCTTGCCGACAACGAAGCCAGACACGGCTAGCACAACGGCCAGCGCGTACAGATTGCTCTTTTCCATGGTGGTTCCTCAGAATAACACTGCCAAAAGCAGGCGAGATTGGGACAAGTACTGCGGCTTGACTACGGCTTGACCACGCCTTCTGGGTCGCGGGTGATCACCTACGGCTTGACCACGCCTTCTGGGTCGCGGGTGATCACCAAACGGAATGTGTTGAAGCTGTATTCCACGACGCCGGTCACCGTGCCCAACTTGGTACCCTTGGGATACTTCGGCGTAAACGTGCCGTCCTTCTTGTCGGACATGTACACGCCGTAGAACCCTGAGCCCATGCGCAGGGCCTTGTCTTTGTCGTCCTTGCCGATGTAGACATCGCCATGGGCCTTGCCGTCGCTGCCCAGCGCATCCTCGCCGACGACGACGTCGTGCAACTGGACCAGTACACTCTCGTAGGGTTCGGTTTTTTCCAGGCCTGCGATGTCACCCAAGTCGGCGGTGGTCACCGTCAGGGCCACCGCAAGCTCTTTGCCCAGCGTCTCGATCGTTGTAAACTTGCTCTGGATCTGGGTAAAGCAGTAAAAATCTTTGACATCGCCGGTCATGGTGATGACGTCGCCGACCTTGACTTGGCCCAACTCGTCGCTCTTCTTGCCGGTGACGTACATCCCCGACCATTGGCCACCGCTCTTCTGCTGCACAAACAGGCCAATCAGGGTCGCCGGCTTGGCATTGCCCTCGTCGCGACCGGGCGAGGTCACGATGGCGTTGCGGATGGTCACGCCCAGCGAGGCGCCATAAAAGTCTGGGTTGGGCGTCGGGCACGCCGCCGAAGCCTTCTGCAAGTCGATGATGTTTTTCTCGGCACCGACCGTGCTGCTGTCGCCGCCAGCAGTTTCGCCGGCAGCGACGGTGTCGGTCTTGGCGCCGGTGGTGTCAGCGGCCGCGGTGCCACCGGTGTCGGCAACGACTGAGCCGCCGCCGCCATTGGTGGTCTGGGCACATCCGTTGGCGAGCGCCGCGCAACAAGCGAGGGCAACAAGGGAAAATTGCAGCATGGAGGGTCCTGTAGTCGCGCAAAGTGAGTACCCAAGTGGGCAGCGCGGAGGCCAGTAGTGTAGCGGGACAATGGGCGGCGGACAATGGGCAAATGGCCCGCGATCCCCCACTTTGAGCGCATCTCTGCGTCACTGCGTCGCTTGTCTCGCTGCGGCGTACCTGAGTACGCCTCGCTCTTTCAGCTCCTTGTTCCTTGATCTGCATCTCAAATCGGAGGCCGCGGGAGATTTCTGTGGGGAATTGGGGAAACGGCGCCCCAAGACTTCACCGCCCGCCAGCGTGTTGGGCCAAGGCCTGCCCAGTGTGGCTGGCAGCCACGCCTGCGACTTGCTCCGGTGTGCCCTCGGCGACGAGCTTGCCGCCGCCGCCGCCGCCTTCTGGGCCCAGATCGATGACCCAGTCGGCCGCGCGCACCACATCGAGGTTGTGCTCAATGACCAGCACGGTGTTGCCCCGGTCAGTCAGCCGTTGGAGCACGCCGAGCAGCTTGGCCACGTCGTCGTAGTGCAGCCCAGTCGTAGGCTCGTCAAACATATACAGGGTCTTGCCGGTTCCGGGCCGCGCCAGCTCGCGCGCGAGCTTGACCCGCTGGGCTTCGCCGCCCGACAGCGTCGTGGCCGATTGACCCAGTGCCATGTAGCCCAGGCCGACTTGCTGCAGCGTCGACAGTACCTTGAGAATTGCAGGGTGGGCCTTGAACAGTTCGGCGGCCTCGTCGATCGTCATCTCCAATACATCGGCGATCGACTTGCCCTTGTAGGTCACCGCCAGCGTCGCGGCGTTGAAGCGGCGGCTCTGGCACACCTCGCATGGCACGTAGACATCGGCCAGAAAGTGCATCTCGATCTGCAGCACGCCATCGCCTTGGCAGTGCTCGCAGCGACCACCCTTGACGTTAAAGCTGAAGCGCCCCGGGCCATAACCCGCGACCCTGGCTTCGGGTAGCTCGGCAAACACCTGCCGGACCAGATCCCAAGCCTTGGTGTAGGTCGCCGGGTTGCTGCGTGGCGTGCGGCCGATCGGTTGCTGATCGACCTCGATGACTTTGTCGAACGCCGCAAGTCCGGTGATCGATTGGCAGCGCAGCCACCCATCGCGCGAGCGGTTGAGCACACCGTGCAGGTTGGGCAGCAGCACGTCGTGAACCAGCGTGGACTTGCCGGCGCCCGACACACCAGTGACCGCCACCATGCACCCGATCGGCATCCGCAGCGACAAGTCGCGCAGGTTGTGGCTCGTCGCGCGCGCGATCTCCAGCCATCCCTTGGGCGACCGCCGCTGGGCCGGTCGCGCGATCTGCAGCCGCCCGCTGAGGTAGCCACCGGTCCGCGATGCCACATCGGCCATCACCGCCTGCGGCGTGCCTTGGGCCACCACGTGGCCGCCAAGGCGACCCGCGCCCGGCCCAAAATCGACCAGGTAATCGGCGCTGCGCAGGGTGTCTTCGTCGTGCTCGACCACCAGCACGGTGTTGCCGAGATCGCGCAGGCGCAAAAGGGTCTGGACCAGCCGGCGGCTATCCCGCGGGTGTAGCCCAATCGAAGGTTCGTCCAGAATGTACAACACGCCGGTCAACTCAGAGCCGACTTGGCTGGCCAGCCGAATGCGCTGGGCCTCGCCGCCCGACAGCGTGGCCGAGCCGCGATCCAAAGTCAGGTACTCCAGGCCCACTTGCTCCAGAAAGCCCAACCGCGACAGCAGCTCTTTTTGCACCTCTAAGGCAATTTGGGCTGCTGCGCCGACAAGTGGCATGTCTGCCAGAAAAGCCCGGGCCCGGGCGATCGACCAACCGCCCAGCTCCGGCAGCGACACCCCGGCCACCCGCACCGCGCGGCTATCGGCCCGCAAGCGCACGCCCTTGCACTCCGCGCAGTCTGCCTGCACGAAAAAGCCCTGGTAAAAATCGCGCTGGTCCTGGCTCTTGGTGTCCTTCCACCGCCGCTGCAGCTGCGGTACCACGCCCTCAAAGCGTGCGCCCCACGTCCCTTGGCCGTGCTGACCCGACCAGCTGATCTGAAAGCGGCCGTCGCTGCCGTACAACACTTTTTCACGATCGGCCTCGGGTAGCTCGCGCCACGGCGTATCCAGGGCAATGCCTTGGGACTTGGCCATGCTCTCCAAGATCTTAAACGTCATGCCGCCCAGATCGGCTACGCCCTTCCACGGCACCACGGCACCCTGCCGCAGCGTCAGCGCTGGATCGGGCACGACCAGCGCCGGATCGACCTGCATGGCAAAGCCCAAGCCCTTGCACGCTTCACAGGCCCCGACCGGGCTGTTGAACGAGAACGCCAGCGGGCTCAATTCGCCAAAACTGCGGTTGCAAGTGTCGCAGAACCGCTCTTCGCTGAAGGATTTTTCGGTCCACGGCGGCGCTGGCTCGGTGCTCGCCACTGCGACGATGCACTTGCCGCCACCGCGCTTGAGGGCCTGCTCCACACTGTCCTGCAGCCGCCGCGCCTCCTCGGGTTGCACGGTCGCGCGATCGATCACCAGATCGATGTCGTGCTTGCCGTGCTTGTCAAGGGCCATGCCCGCTGTGATTTCTTGTACTTGACCGCCCAGGCGGACCCGCACGAAGCCATCAGCCAGCGCTTGGGCAAACTCTTCCTTAAACGTGCCCTTGCGCTGCCGGCACAGGGGCGCCAGCACCAAGATCCGCGCACCTGGCGGCAATGTTAGGATTTCGCGGACGATTTGCGTGGGCTCTTGGCTGCCCACCGTGGCATCGCAGGTTGGGCAGTGCTGCACGCCGATCCGTGCGTACAGCACCCGCAGGTAGTCCGCGATCTCAGTCACCGTGCCCACGGTTGACCGCGGGTTGCTGCCGGCCGACTTCTGCTCGATGGCAATGGTCGGCGACAGGCCCGAGATCTTGTCGTAGATCGGCTTGTCCAGCTGGCCCAGAAACTGCCGGGCATAAGCCGACAACGACTCGACGTAGCGGCGCTGGCCCTCTGCGTACAGCGTGTCAAACGCCAGCGACGACTTGCCCGAGCCCGATGGCCCCGAAAACACCAGCAGCTTGTTCTTGGGCAAACGCAGGCTGACGTGCTGCAGGTTGTGCTGCGCAGCGCCCGTCACGGTCAGCCAGTCCTTGGGCTGGGGCGCAATGCCCGTGGCACTTGAGGTGTCGGCAGGCACAATTTGTGGGTCGGCTGGGGGTGAAGCAGGCATGGCACAGGCATTTGCGCACCGGCGCGGCGCCGCAGCCTATGTCAGACCTGAACGCATGTCCAGTGCTGGCCTGGCCCGCGATCCCCCGCTTTGAGCACATCTCTGCGTCACTGCGTCGCTTCTCTCGCTGCGGCGTACCAGAGTACGCCTCGCTCTTTCAGCTCCTTGTTCCTTGATCTGCATCTCAAATCGGGGGCATCGGTTGATTTCTGTGGGGAATTTGGGTGGTCCCACTGGAGCTGTCGACCTGTGCTTGACTTGCCGCCCCCTTGCGGGAAACATTACGGGCCCGTTTTTGTGCGCCGGTACTGCCGGTTGCGCTGTAGCGGTGTGACGCCCCACCGGGCCCGAACTGGCTGGAACTGCACGACACGGTTGAAGAACCTGCCGGGTTGACCCGCCGCCAACTGAGTTGCGACATGGCACAATTGCATCCCAAATCTTCGGCCGCCCGCACCCAGTCGGCCGCCGCCACTGGCGCCCGTCGCGTAGTTTTGCCTTGGGCGATGCTGGCTGGCACCGCGGCCACGGTCTGGACGATCACCGGCGGCTTAGCCTCCTGTGATTACTCCGCCCGGTTTAGTTTGGACCAGATCGCGTTTCAGACTGTGCAGGTGGTGTCGGCGTTTCCGGCGATCATCAACACCCAGACCGGCGCGATCAAGCGCGTGTGCGGTGCGCCGCTGCGCGACGAGGCGGGCGACCTGTTGCCCGGCCAGACTGAGGCCGATCCCAATGGCATGGAGTTGACCGTCAACTTGGTGTCGTCTGACCCCAACAACCGCAAGAACAAGCCCAAGTGCGCAAACGAGAAGGACTTCGGCATCAAGGAGGGCGAGCGCATCGAATTCCAGTCGCTGTCGACCAGCAAAGAGTTCAGCACCGTCGCCCCCGGTCACTTTACCCTTGAGCTCGATTGTTACGAGCAGCACGCCGGTACCCAAGGCAGCGGCGGATGCGCGGGCGGCGGCACCAAGTCCTCCCAGAAGGCCAAAGCAGTGAATTTCCGGCGCGATGCCCTGCGCTGCGACAAGGACAAGTCCGATACCTTCCAAAACGTCGCTGTGATCGTCGACCACACCGGCTCAGTGTCGGGCTTTATGGCCACCGATCAGCCGCTGTGCAAGAACGCCAGCAACTTCGCTGAAGACACCCCGGGCACCTTGAAGCCGCCCGGCGACTTCATTGAGTGCGCCTCAGATCCGCGCTACGTGCTCGTCGATGGCGCGCGCCAGCTCATCGACTCGCTCAACGCCCAGGACCGCGTTGTCGCGCTGGGCTACTCCGAAAAAGAGCAGGTCTACGCCGCGTGCACCGATGATGTGGTCTGCCAAGCCGACGATGGTGCGGGCAGCTATACCATCGTCGAAGGCTTGGCCTGCACCAGCGACACCGACTGCATCACCAGCAGCAAGGCCGGCTCAAATTTTCGCTGCGGGCCGCGCCCAGACCAAACCAAGGCAACCGTACCCAATCGTGCGCCCAACGACCAGTTGAGCTTTTGCTACGGCGCCAATGCCCAGAAAAAAGCCTTCAACAAGTACGGCATCGAAGCCTTGGCCAAGTACGAAGGCAACGGCCGATCGCCGGTGTATGAGGCCATCCAAGCAGGCTACGACTTCCTCAAGGCGTTCCCCGCCGGGCCTGTCCACCCTGAAACCAAGGGCAACGCCAAGCACATTGTGCTGCTAACCGACGGTCCGGACACCTGCACACCCAACGACAATTTCACATTCGTCCAGCCGTTCAAGGCCGGCGGCCAGTGCCGCAAAGAGTGCTCGTTCACGACCGTGCGCTACAAAGAACTGCTGCACAAAATGGCCCAAGACGGCTTTCCCATTCATATCCACGTCATCCAGATTCAGTCCAAAGGCCACACTGAGCCCGACGAGACCCTGCAAGAGTTGGCGTGCCGGTCCGAAGGCACCTACCAGCTGATCAGCACCGCCTCGTTTAACCGCAGCGACGCGGAGAAGTGGAGCGACAGCATGAGCCGCGCCATCCTCAAGGTGCGCTATGCCTTGGCCGGCACTTGGCGCGTCGGCTTTGTCGACAACAACGTCAAGAGCGAGCCGATTGGCCAAATGCGGGCGATGCGCGGCCGCATGAAATATCAAAACAACCTGTTTCAGAGCCTGGAGAACATTTTTGTCGGCACCGCCGAGATCGACTACCGGTTTGAAGAGCTCGACAACGAGCGCGACACCCGCCTGACGTTCCGCCGCGCCTGCGCCGTCGACACCGACTGCGATGCGGGCGCCAAAGAGTGCGGCCTCAACTCCTGCACGCCCGGCGGGCTGTGCCGCAACGCGCCTGCGCCCGACGGCCTGCCGTGCGGCCCCAACGGCAAGAGCGTGTGCTGCAAGGGCACCTGCGAGGCCAAGTGCGAAGGTCTGTGCAAGTGATGCCGGCATCCTCCTGCGACAACGCAGCGACCCGTTTGGAGAAGATCATGCAACTCAAGACAATCGCCGCTTGGTGGTCCGCGCTGGCAACTGTTGCCACGTTGGCCGTGCCATTGTCGGCCACAGCCGCCGACAATGAGCCGATCGACCGCGAGCTGCAGAAGTACTGGAACACCGAATTGGCGGTGCCGTCGCTGACCAACCCGCTGTTTGAGCGCAAGCACGGCGTCGAGGGCACCATCCACGGTGGCGCCATTCCCAACGACAATTTCTACCTGTTCAAGTCGATCGGCGGCCGGGTCGGGTTCTTCTTGACCGACACGGTGGCCCTGGAAGGCGACTTCTCGTACCTGTTGTCGTCAGAATCCAAGATCTTGAACTTCTTGGGCCACGTGCCAGCCGGTCCCGGCAAAGAGCCGGCCTCGCTGACGATTGGCGCCCAGCACGCCCCCAAGCTGCATTGGGTCAGCACGCTGGGCGTCGCCTACAGCCCGCTGCACGGCAAAATCGGCATTTTCGACAAAAAAATCAGTTCGTTTGACATGAATTGCTCGGTCGGCGCGGCGTTTATCAATGCCGACATCGATGAGTCGCTGGGCAACAAGACGCCGGTCAACGGACTCAAAGCCGGCGGCAGCTGGGGCCTCGGCTTTCGCTTCTACTTGACGCGGTTTCTCAACATCCGCATCGACTACAAGCAGTACATCTACAAGCCCCAAGAGAGCATCACGTTCTTGGCGCCCGTCCAGTTCACCGCCGGCTTGGCCTTCCTGAGCAAATAACGCGCGCCGCGGCCCAGGCTGCCGTGCGAGGTAGATATGCGAAATAGTACGAAGATTTGGACTACGATGGCGCTATCGCTGGTGGCGGGCGCTCTGGGATTGGCCCTGCCTGTGCTGGCCCAGGAAGCTGGCGGCGATGCCAAGCCAGCCGAGCCCCAGGCAGATGTGCCGGCAGAGGCGCCACCCGCCGAAGAACCCAAGCCAGAGCCCAAGCCCCAGCCGAAACCGGAGCCCAAGGCCAAAAAGACCAAGGAAGCGATGCCGGATTTGGGCGGCGCCAGCGGTGGCGAGGTCGACGTGTACGGCATTGGCGACGACTTGGTCCCGCCGGGCTCGCGGATGGATTGGGCCAAGCGCCGCGACATTCGGGTCGTGCAGAAGCGCGAGGTGGTCAAGGAAGGTCGCCACGGCCTGTCGGTGCTCGCCGGCGTGGTCCCCAACGACGACTTCTGGACCTACATCTCCGGCGGCTTGGGCTACAACTACTACTTTTCAGAGGACTTGGCCTTAAACGTCCACGCCGTCTACACCTACGACAAGGCGACCTCGCTGCGCACCAAGCTGGAGAGCAATCGGCCAGAGGGCTATGAGCTGCAAGTGCGCTTGCCGCAAACTTTGGTCGGTTACACCTCGGCAGGCATCGACTGGAACTTGCTGCACGGCAAGATTGGCTTTTTCGGCACCAAGCTGGGTGAGTTCGACATGGCGCTGTGCTTTGGCGTGGGCGCGGTCTCGACCAAGGTCACCACGCAGCAGTTTCCGGCCGGCATCATGCGGATCGACGCTGCCGGTAACGTCGGCGGCTACCTGCAGTTTTACCTGTCGGAGCGCTTCGCCCTGCGCCTGGATTACCACCACCTGTTTTACCCGGCCTTTGACGACGCCAAGAACGACAGCAGTGGTGGTCTGGCGCGGCCGCTGGCCGTGACCGCCGCGCTGACATGGTTCACCGCGCCCCCACAATAGCCGCAACGTAGACCGTTGGCGCTGCCAACGCGTCTTGGGCTGATGGCGCCCGGGGTTTTGGCCCGGACCGCGCAGCCCCCGAATGGAGGATTGATGGATACCTACACACCGCACACGCCCTTGGCGCGGCGCCTGACCACCGGGGCCTTTGCGTCAGTGCTGGCGCTGGCCTTGGGCTACGCCACACCTGTGCTGGCGATCACGCTAGACCAAGTGTTCGTCCTGCTCGAGTCCGAAGTGCCCGACGAGACGATCATCAAAAAGGTCCAAAAAGACGCCAGCAAATTCACGCTGGGGCCCAAGGAGATCATGGAGCTCAAGCGGCGGGGGGCGTCGCAAAAGCTCATCCAGTTCTTGATCGGAACGGCTTCTGGGGCCAAGGCGCCAGCGGGCGGTGGCGAAGCGGACAAGCCCAAGGAAGTCAAAAGGCCGGAGCGCGAGCTGTCTGAGGCCGAAAAAGCCGCCGAAGAGGCCCGGCTCAAAGAAGAGTCGCTGCGGATTTTGGAAGAGCAGAAGAAGCGCGAAGAAGCGGGTCGCCGCATGTTCGCCGGCAAAGTGTTGGCTGCTGGACAAGCCTATGCCAACAATGGCGAATTCGTCAAAGCGGTTCAGACGTTTACCGAGTTTGTCGAAGAGGGTGTCGATGGCGTGGCCTTTGCCCCCGACTCGGCTGAGGCCTACAGCGCCAAGTATGGCATCGCCAACGCGCTGGCTCGGGCCGGCCTGGTCCAATCGGCTGCGGACACGCTGCTCGACGTGGTGCGCGCGGGCTCTGACAAGCTGTTCTTTGTCCAAGCCTTTGACCAACTGCGCGAGCTGCGCAAGCAGATCATCTACCGTCCGCCTGAGCTCGAAGAGCTGACCAAGATCGCGGTGTCGTCGTTTGAGCAACCGTTTCAAGACGGCTACTTCTACTTCGTGGGTGAAGCGCTCAACGACTTTGGCGTCAAGGACGCGGCGCGACCCTACCTGGAGAAAGTCTCAGCCAAAGCGTCGGACTACGCGCGTGCCCAGTACCTCATCGGCCTGATGTCGATTCCGGAGAACCCCGAAGAGAAGCTGGTGGGCGGCCAGGTCAAAGATGCCTCCGAAGCGTTTCAAAAGGCCGTACTCGCCGCCGAACAGCAACTCGACGGCAGGCCTGTGGTCGATCTGGCCTACCTGGCTCTGGCGCGCTTGGCCTATGACATCCAGCAGTTCGATGCGGCGATCTACTACTACAAGAAGATCAGCAAGAACTCGCCCAAGCTCGCAACTGCATTTTACGAGTCCGGATGGACCTACTTCTTGAAAGGCGACACCTCGCGCGCGCTTGGCACCTTCCACGCCCTGCACAGCCCGTACTTCTCGCACCAGTTTTATCCGGAGCTGTGGGTGCTCGAAGCCACGGCCTACGTCAACCTATGCCACGCCGACAAGGCCGAATTGGCCATGAAGATGTTCGAAGAGAAGATCTTTGTGCTCGGACCGCCGCTGCGTGACTTCCTCAAGCGCAGCAAGCGCCCCGAAGAGTTTTACAACAACTTTTTGGCCACGGTGAACAGCCCCAAGGCCGGCGCGGGTCTGCCCAAGCAGCTGCAAGCCCCGGTGCTGAGCAACGTCGAATTCTACAACCTGCACCAGACCGTCAAGCAAATCGACAAGGAGGACAAGATCATCCGCGCCAACTTGGCTGCGCTGGGTCCGACTGGTCAGGAATTGCTGCAAAAACTCGGCCAGCGTCGCACCGAGCGCGTGTCCGAAGCGGGCGTAGTGATTCAGCAAACGCTGCGTCAGGCCCAAAAGGAGCTCGACCTGTACTTCGACAAGCTGGCGCAGCTGCGGCTGGATCTCGACGAAATTCGCACCCAGGAGATCGAAGAGGAGCAGGCAGGTCGCGCCAAGGAGTTGGGCGACGCGGTCGCCAAAGAAGGCGCGGTGGCGATCGCCGGATCGGATTCGATGTCGTGGCCGTTTGAAGGCGAGTTCTGGAAGGACGAAATTGGCGCCTACCGCTCGTACCTCAAGTCGAAGTGCAAAACCGGCGAAGACCATGGTCTGGGTGGCGAAAAGCCCGCTGGGCCGTAGTCGGTCGTCCGCCACGCCCCGCGTGCGCCGGCTCAGGTTTCGTTTGTTCGGGTGGTCGACCACCGCCTTGATTTGCTAGCAGGAAGTCCCATGCGAAAATTTGCCCGTCTCCAAGGTTTGCAGGCCTTTGCGCTGATCGTCACGCTGCTGGCGCCGACCGTCCACGCCCAAGAAGAGGACATTGAGGCCGGTGCGGCGACCAAGAAGGTCGACAAGAAGGGCACGCTGGTCGAGGACGACAAGAAGCCGGTGGGCCCGGTCAAGCCCAAGCGTGACGAAGACAAGCTGGCGACGGGGCAATTTCAGGTCGACAAGCTGGAACAGATGGGCTTTACCGAGGCTGAGCGCAAGCTGCAGATCGAGAAGCAAAAGATCCGCGATCGCACAATCAAGACGCTGGAAGACCTGCTGGAGCGGGCCGTGCCCCAAGATCCGAATCGGCCGGAGTACTACTTTCGGCTGGCCGAAGCGTGGTGGGAGTCGACCAAGTTCGCCTACCTGATGGAGCGCAGCGACTACGATCGCAAGGTGGAGCAGTTCGAAAAGGGCTTGCTCAAAGAGAAGCCGGTGCAGCCGGTCGAGAACTACCAGAAATCGATTACGTTTTACGAAAAAATCCTGCAGCAGCACCCCAACTACGGCCGCATGGCTGAAGTGCTGTACCGCTTGGGCAAAGCCGCCATGATGCAGGGCAAGGCGCTGGGCGACAAAGTGCTGTCGCAAAAAGGCGTGCAGTACCTCAACCGCCTGATCCAGAACCACCAGACCAGCCCGCTGATCCCCAAGGCGCACTTGGCGTTGGCCGAATACTTCTTCGAAGCCAACAACTTGACGCTGGCCAAGATGAACTACGAAAAGATCACCCAGAATTACAAGACCAGCGAACTGTTCAACTACGCGCTGTACAAGCTGGGATGGGTCTACTACAACTTGCGCGAATTCCAGCGTACGATCGATACCTTCCAGATGGTGGTCAAGGAAATCGGCGTCGGCAAAGAGCGCGGCAAGATCGAGTTCCGCGATCAGGCGCTCAAGGACTTGGTCCAAGCCTACGCCGAACTCGACGGTGCGTGGCCCAAAGCCGAGGAGTACTTCACCAGCGTCGAAGGCGAGGCCAAGATGTGGGACCGCCTGTTCAAGCTGGCCGAGATCTACATCTCGATCGACAAGGACAAAGACGCGGTCGACCTGCACCAGCACTTCATCGACAAGCGCCCGACCGATCCGCGCTGCGTCGACTGGCATGAGTCGATCACCGACATCTACAAGAAGCTCGGTGCCTTCCCCGACATCGAAGCGGCGATGCGCAAGTTCTTGGCGTTTTCGGACAACCGCACCTCGCCGTGGATTCAGGCCCTGAAGAGCAAAGGCGATGCCAAGGCCAAAGAAGCGCTGGAGAAGGCCGACCGGATGGGCGAGAACTACCTGCTGTTCGTCTCCAACTACTATCACCAGTTGGCTCAAAAGACCGAAGAAGAGACCAAGGATCAGGCCAAGGCGCGCCAGTTCTACGCCCGCGCTGCTGAAGACTACAAAGAGTTCCTGCGCCGCTGGCCGACCGCCAAGAAGGCGTACCTGGTCAACTTCTACTTGGCTGAAATCTACTACGACCAGCTCAAAGAGTTCGACAAGGCCCGGATTTGCTACGAAGAGACCATTCGCCGCGATCCAGAAGGCGAGTTTGTCGAAGACTCGGCGCTCGGCGTGATTTACGCCACCGAAGAGCTGATGCGCCACACCAAGGCCTGCTGGATCGACAAAGATCAGAAGTGGGTCGAGCGTGCCGACTGTGCGCCGCTGGTGGCGTCGGTCGAAGGCGACGGCGTCAAGACCCACACGTTCAAGAAGGACAAAAAAGCCGAGCTCACCGACGAGCAGATCAAGAACGCCAACCTGCCCAAGCCGCGCCAAGAGTTGCACGTGCTCGAAAAGAGCTACGTGCAGGCCGCCGACAAGTACGTCGAGCTCATGGAGAAAGCCAAGACAGACTGCGCAGCGGGCAAGAAGAAGCAGTGCAACAAAGGCAAAAAAGTACCTGAAATCATGTATTTGGCGGCAGCATCATTTTACGACCGCGGTCAGTACAAAGAGGCCATCAGTGGCTTCGAGCGGGTGCACAAGTACCAAGAAGATCACAAGGTTGCTGAAATCGCCGCCAAGACTCTCATCGACATCTACGCCCGGCTCAAAGAGTGGCCCAAGATCGAGGAGTGGGCGGAGCTGATGATCAAGCGCAAGGTTCACATCGTGCTCGAGGTCAAAGACCTCAAGAAGTATGTGGCGGTGGCCGTCGCCGAGCAGGCGAGCGAACTGGCTGAAAAGAAAGATTACGACGGTGCGCACGCCAAGTACGACAAGATCCTGGCGCGCTTCAAGTCCGACGAGCCTGAGCTGGCGGCGACGGCGCTGTACAACAAGGCCACGCTGTACGAGCTGCAGCAGCAGGACAAGACCGCGATCGACACCTATGAGCGCGTCGTCAAAGAATTCCCCAAGGCCAAAGTGGCGCCGGAAGCCAAGTTCAACGTCGGTATGCTCTATGAGGCGATGACGAGCTTCCGTGAAGCCGCCGATGCGTTCCTGGACATGGCCAAGTTCCGCGACAATGCCGATGCGGCTCAAGCCCTTATCAACGCCGGCACCATCCTGGTCGCGCTGCAGCAGTACAAAGATGCCACCGCTGCTTACGACAAGTTCATCACCGTGGCCAACAACCTGAAGGGCGATGACGACAAGACCAAGCGCTTGAAGGGCTTGGTCGCCGACGCTGAGATGGAGAAAGGCCACGTCTACGAAAAAATGGGCAGCGAAGGCGCCAAGCTCGCCGCCGGTGCCTATGCCGCAGTGGTCGGCAAGTACCCAGATCGCCCGGATTTGCACGTCGAAGCGTTGGGCCGCAAGGTCGAAAACCTGCGCCTGTCTGATGCCGGCAAGAACCGCAAAGACGCGGTGCGCGCCGCCGATGATGCCCAAAAGGCCTTTGATCGGCCCGATGGCAAGGGCAAGGCCGGCCGCGCTTCGGTGTTTGCGGCTCAGGCGATGTTTTACAAGACCGAGTACCTGTTCGATGACTTTGACGTGCTCACGCTCAAGACCGTCAAGAACATGAAGATGCTGCTGCCGACGCTGCAAAAGAAAGCCGAAGCACTCAAGCGGGCAGAGGCCGAGTATTTCAAAGTATTTGACCAAGCGGCGGCCGGCGGTGGCCGTGGCTGGGCTGCGGCGGCCATGTTCAAGATCGGCTTGTTGTACTTCAACTTCAAGGAAGACCTGTTCAAGGCCCCGGTGCCGCCAGAGGTCGAGCGCTTCCCCGAGCTGGCCGACCAGTACAAGCTGGCGATCGAGCAGAAAGCAGTGCCGATTGAAGAGCAGTCGCTGGCCGCGTTGGGCAGCGCCATCAAGATTGCGCACAATCTGGGCGTGTACAACAAGTGGTCCAAAGAAGCCGGCGACTACGCGGCCAAGGTCAGCCCGGACGCGTACCCAACTGTCGAAAAGGACCCCAACTTGCCCAAAGCGGCGGCCACCGTGTCGGCCAATGAGTCGACCGACCCTGCGACGTCGGCGGCGTTTGTGACCAGCGTGCGCCGCGGCAAGTTCACCGTTTCTTACAAGCCCAAGACTGTTAGCGACGCCAAGAAGGCAGGTGCCAAGTGAGCCACCCGAACACCAGCGTATCGAACCCAACCGCCCTTGTCGCCCGCACGGTCGGCTGCCTCAGCGTGATCGCCCTGCTGTGGGCCAGCCCCGCCCTCGCCCAGGAATACGTGCCCGGCATCGACACCAAGGCCCAAGACGCCATGCGCTCCGGCATCGCCTCAGCGCTGCGCTCTGTGCCCAAGTGCAGCCCCTACCGGATGCTCGAAGACGGCCAATGCTGCCCCGGCGGCTTTGTCAGCCTGGGTAGGTCATGTGCCCGGATCGCGCCCAACCAATGCGCGGAAATGGCGATCGACAACCCCGACGGCTGCGTGCTCGATCGTTGCGCCACCTATGTCCGCACCGAGAAAAAGAAAGAGAAGATCAAGACCGAAGACGGCAAAGAAGAAGAGGTCGAGAAAGACATTGAAGTGCCGTGCGAGCCGTGGGTGGGCGGCGTGCGCGATTTGGCCTGTGAGCAAGACACCAAGGCCTGCGACAAAAAGCTCATCGCCGGCGGATCGCGCTGGTGTGCCGACTGGATCAAGAAGGTCGAGGCCCCGCCCGCCGCTGACGAAGCCAGCAAGCCCGTAGCTGGCGCACCCAACGACCGCTACATCCGGTGTAAGGCCGGCAGCGAGGGGTGCGATCTGGTGGCCCGCGAGTGCAGCGAAAAGGAGCTCGAGTCGGGCAGCTCCGATGGCGCCGGCCCGTGCAAAATCGGCGAATACATCGACACGTCCAGCGGCAAGTGCAGCAAGTACGAGTGCCCGCAAGTCTGCAAGGCCGCCGACGGTCGCTGCAGCAAGTGCGAGCCCGACTACACTTCGGCCGCCCAAGAATTCCAAAAGGCCATCGATCAGGACAAGCGCTTCTACGAGGCCTACTTCAACTTGGGCATGGCCTACGAGCGCTTGGGCAAGTACGACAACGCCCGCAAGGCCTACGAGACGGCCAAAGCCATCGAGCCCAAAGACGATCGTGAGCGCGGCTTGCAGCTGTCGGCTCAGGCCTACATCGCCCGGTCCCTGCTGGCCCAAGCGCAGCGCTTTGTCGAAGCCGGCGAGAGTGCCAAGGCCAATGCGCTGGCCGAGCAAGCCAAGGGCATCTGCGACTCGATCCTGGGCCAAGACCCAGACAACGCCATGAACAACGTGGCGTTGTCGCTGTACTGGCTACATCAAAACGACCTCAAGCTGGCCGAAGAGTTCTTGCGCAAGGCGCTGCGCGTCAACCGAGAGGACACGATTGCGCTCAATATCCGAGGTCTCATCAACCTCAAGCAGGGCAAGTACGACATCGCGCGCTGGATTTTGGAAGAGAAGGTGCTGTCGATCGACCCGGCCAACGCTGAAGGGTGGGCCAACTTGGGCATGGTTTACGTCAACCTGCACGACTTGCCGCGCGCAGTCGTGGCGTTCAAGAACGCCGTACAGCTGAACAAGTCCAGCGTGTCGGCGCGGCTGAACTTGGGCGCTATCTACTTGGAGTACTTGAATTACCGTGACGCAGTGCGCATCTACAAGCAGGCCATCGAACTAGAAAATGAGAATCTGGAAGGCCTGACCGGCTATGCCCTGGCCCTGGAAGGCATGCGCGATCCCAAGAAGGCGGCTGAAATCTACGAGCGGGTGCTGATCAAAGATCCCAAGCGCTACGCGATCTTGGTGCGGTTGGCGATCATTTACTACAAGCACTTCAACGACTCGGACAAGGCGTCGAAGTACTGGAAGCAGTACCTCAAAGATGCGCTGAACACCGATCCGGACACCGCGCAGGCCGAGGCCGACAAGCTCAAGGTTGCCCGTGACGCGGCGCGCGAGGCGATCAAGGCCCACGTCGGTATGAAGAAACCGCCCGTTGACGCCAAGAAAGGGCCGCTGGAGTGGGACAAAGTGCTGGCGATTTGTCAGGCCACACCGGCGCCCAAGAAGGGTGGCCCCGACTGGGTCCAGAAGAAGACCGAGTTGATCAAGGCGACCCGGGAGCTCGACGTCAAGTGGAAGAACCTGGTCGCGATTGTGTCGCGCATCCAAGAAATCGATGCGGCCAAGACGTTGGAGAAGCAGGCCAAAGAACCGCAGCCCAAGGACGGCGCGGCGCCCACACCCAAACCGTAGCACCTTGCATGGCAGTTGCACTTTGGCGACAAAGACCTAGACTGTTGGCGGCAGCGCGCCACCCGAGGAACCGATCATGACCCGCAAGACTGTCCGAGCCGCAATTCTGGGCGCCACTGCGCTGGCCTTTCTGGCCCCGGCGGGCGCGGCTTTTGGCGAAGAAAAGTCGAAGTTCTACGATTTTAGCGACCAGTTGATCGATGGCGAAATCAAAAAGCCGATGACCGTAGTGCTCGAGACCCGGCAGCGCGCCAAATTCGACAAGCTGTTGCGCCTGAAGAAGTCGTTTCGCCCTGCGATGTTAGAGACTGCCAAAGAGCGATTGCTCAAGTAGTCGTCGTCTGAACCGACGCAGTCTGATTGCCGACGCGCTTGTGTCCGACCAGTGTCCGCCCGACGCCTGTGGCCAGGTGTTCGCGGTGCGAATTCTGAAAAAACCATAGAAAATTAAGGATCACTGCGTTGGCACGGCTCTTGAACTAGCCACTGTACGGTTCTTTGCAGTGCGCCACGGTGGCCGCTCTGCCGACCGCGCGCTTGGGCTATGAGCGCTGCGCTCGCCAGACTCACCGCACTGTTGCCCAGCCGGCCGCTGGGACTTGCGGGAACGGACGGCGCCGGACCCGGTGACGCTGGGGAAAACTTCTCCGGGTTCGGCGTTTTCGTTATCCTGCTACCGCAAGCGCTCAGAACGAGTAGGCAAAGCCACCGCCCAGGTACGGGGCGCTGCGCAGTCCGCCTTCGACCTGAAGCGCCAGTTCCTTGCTCAGCCGCAGATCAAGGCCAGCGGTGGCCCGCAGCGCAGGCAGCACCGGCGGCAGCCACACCTCAGTCTTGCCCAAGGTGCGCCACGTCGCACAGGTTGCGGCCTTGCTCGCCGCGCAGTTGGGCAGCGTCTCCGTTTGGGTCGCGCCACCGGCCACCACTTGCAGACCGAGGCCCCCGCGGAGCAGCACGCCGAGCACCGCGTTGACTTCAAATCGGCGCAGGTAATCGGCCGTGATGTCGATACCGACCACGCTGATCGCAGTGTACAGCGGCGCGGGGCTGCCTTTGGCCGCCCACCAATTCTGGTCGGGGACCATCGGCAGAATCAGGCCCCCGCGCACCACGATCCAGCTGCGCGGCGACACGGGCATCCGGTAGCCGCCTTCGATGACCAGGCCCTGCAGCGTAGGGTGCTGATCGCGTTGTCCTTTACCCGGGTTGCGCGCGGTTGCGATGAGGCGCAGCACGCTGTCCGGCAACACGATGTAGCCGCCGCCAAACTCGACGGCAGGCTGTGCGATCGTCTCTACTTCGCGCGGACCTGCGACGGGCTTGGCCGCCTCAGGGGCCTTGGTCGCAATCGGCTTGTCGGCTGCGGTGCGCTTGACCTTGGGCACCGGCAATTTGGCGCCGGGCTGTGGCAGCGGTTCACCGGGGATCTGCACGATCTTGCCGTCGTCGCTTGTCTCGATGCGGGTGCCAGCCGGCAACGCCCCTGCCGGTACCGCGCGCACGGCGAGTAGCGCGAGGCACGTCAGCGTCAGGCCGACCAGATGCGGGGCGCGCAGCAGCGCCGTGGCAGCGCCCCGGTGCCCCAAATTGTCACGAAGTGGTCCGCAGCTGTGATGGGTTGCGCCGGAGCCTTGCACCATCGGGCTTTTGCCTCGCATTCCAGAGCTGCTGCCAAAATCGGATACGTAGGGGTGCGTGATAGCCGCGTCGGCAAGCATTCGGCGCACCCGCACGTTAGCGCGGCCTGCGCCGCTTGGCAATCGCAGGGCATTGTTCCACACTGCTTGGGCGGGTGCCCACTGCGCCCCGAGGCGCCGGTGAGATTCTCAGTCGTTATCATGGACCTCAACGGCACCTTGGTCGATACGCTCGACGACCTGACCGATGCCCTCAATGACCAATTGCTGGCGATGGCGCGGCCGACCCTGACCCGGGCCCAGGTGGCTGAGTGGCCCGGCGAGAACCTGCGGTCACTGCTCAAGGCGGCGTTGGTGGCCACCGGGCCGGTGCCGACAGATCTCGAGATCAACGATATCCTGCACGCCTTTCGCGAGCGCTACGAAGCACGACTGGGCGCCAAAGCTAAGCTTTTTCCGGGGATCGCCGAAGTGCTGGAGACATTGGTGCGCGGCGGCGCCAAGCTGGCGATCTTGACCAACAAGCCTCAGGAGCCGTCACTGCGGCTGGTCCAGAAGATGGGCATCGACAAGTGGCTGCTGTTCTTGCTGGCCGGTGATGGCGAGGTGCCGCGCAAGCCCGACCCGGCCGGGGCCGAAGAGCTGATGCAGCGCTGCGGTGGCACGACGCAGGATACGTTGCTGTTTGGCAGTTCCGGCATTGACCGCGATACCGCACGCTATGCCGGGCTGCGGTGTGCGCTTATCGATCACGACAACAGCCGCATGGCCCACGGTCTGGGCGCCGACTACGTGCTGGAAGACGTCGCCCGACTGCCGCTTTTGGTGCTCGGACCCAGCTCCGGCGGCTTTGGGTCCGGCTAGCCCACGCCTCAATTCCTAGCCCACGCCTCAATTCCTAGCCCACGCCTCAATTCCTAGCCCACGCCTCAATTCCTAGCCCACGCCTCAATTCATCGAATAGCGGTCGCCCATCCACGCCGAGCGAAAACTCTGCTTGGCGCGCTTGGGCAGTTTGCCCAGCATGGTCTCGGTGTCACAGTGCACCGTGACTGCTTCGGGCTCCTGGCTGCCTGCGGTGATCTCTGGCGTGCCGCAGGTCTCGGCTTGGTTCATCGTGACATCGGTCTTGGACTTGAACGTGGTCGAGGTCCGCTCCCACAGGGCGCGCGTCTCGGTGGTGCCATACTTGCCGTACAGGCCCCACAGCGCGGCCGATTCGACACCTTGGGCCTTGCTGTCATAGCGCGCCGACTCGATCCGCACTTGCCAGGCTTCGTGGCGTCCCGAGATCGCCACGCGCGCCAGTTGGACACCTTTGGCTGGGCCGGCGGGGCAGACCGACAGCTGGAACTGGCTGTCGATCTTGCCGGGACCATAGGCTTTGCCCGCGAGTTCGATCAGCCAACAAATCGGCACGCCACCGTCGCGGCCATCGTCTAAGCGCACCACAGCTGCCGAGCCGGCCAAGTTTTCGCGATCCAGCGGGTTGGCGACTGCCAGCAGGGTGATGTCTTTGGGCGAGGCCGACTGGCTCTCGGCAACCAGTCGCACGATCGGGTGGCCCGACGGGGCCTTGACGGCCTTGCTGCCCGCCCAGGCCGGCGCGGTCCAAGTCGAGATCAACAGCGTGGCGACCGCTGTGCCTACAACGCGCGAAATCAAGCGTGGCATGGGGATATCCAAGTGATGTGTTTGAGTTACAGAAGGTTGGCGGCCAGCTCGGCCAGCGGGCTGCGCTCGCCCTTGGTCAGGGTCATGTGGGCGGCGATCGGCTGATTCTTGAAGCGCTCGACCACATAGGTCAGGCCATTGTTCAGGCTGTCGAGGTACGGTTGGTCGATCTGGTACGGGTCGCCGGTGAACACGATCTTGGTGCCGTGGCCGACCCGGGTCAACACGGTTTTGATCTCCAGCGGTGTCAAGTTCTGGGCTTCATCGACGATCATGAACACGCCGGGCAGGCTGCGGCCGCGGATGTAGGTCAGCGGCTCGACTTCGAGCACGCCCGAGCTCGACAGCTCGTCGTAGCTCCAGACCTTGCCCCCGCGCAGGCCATTGATCTTGTCACCCTTGTCGCCCTTGTCGCCCTTGTCACCCTTGTCACCCTTGTCGCGCTCTTTCTTGTCGGCCTCTTTGGCGTCCTTGCCACCGAACTGGGCGGACACCAAAAAGTCGATGTTGTCGTGGATCGGCTGCATCCACGGGTTGAGCTTGTCTTCGATGCCGCCCGGCAGAAAGCCAATGTCGCGGCCGAATGGGAAAATTGGACGACTCACCAAGAGCTTGCGGTACACCTCGCGATCGGTGACCGACTGCAGGCCGGCCGCCAGCGCCAGCAGCGTCTTGCCGGTACCCGCCTTGCCGACCAGGGTGCACAGCTGCAGATCGTCGCGCATCAGCATGTCCAGCGCATACATCTGCTCGGAATTCTTAGGCTGGATCCCCCATACCGTTTGTTTGGCGCCGCGCAGGTGCTCGACCCGACCGTTGCTGACCCGCGCGTAGGCCATCTTGCCGTGGTTGGTCTCGCCGCGCAGGATCAGGTACTGATTGGGCCAAAATTTGCCCTTGAGGTCCTCCAGCTCTCGCACATCGAAGCCGCCTTCGGCATACAGGGCATCGATGAGCGAAACCGGCACCGACAGCTCGGCGTTGCCCGTGTACATGTCGTTCATTTCGATTTCTTGGCGGTCGTAGTCCTCGGCATGTAGGCCCAAGGCGTCGGCGCGGATGCGCAAATTGACGTCTTTGGTCACAAACACCGCTGGCCGGTGCGGCTCGTCGCGGTGCAGGAACAGCGCCGCCGACAGGATCGCGTCGTCCATGGTGTGGCCGACCGAGAAGTGGCCGGGCATGTCGGCGCGCGCCATCACCACCCGGATGATGCCGCCATTGGGCAGCGGCACCCCTTCGCGCAGGTTGCCCAGCGCCCGGTACTCGTCCAGCTCTCGGGCGATGCGGCGGGCGTTGCGACCCAGCTCGGACTGATCGCGCTTGAAGGTGTCCATCTCCTCGATCACGTAGATCGGGACATTGACCACATTGTCGGTGAAGCTGCGCAGCGCGTTGCTGTCATGCAACAGCACATTGGTGTCGAGCACGAAGTTCTTCAAGGGGGCTCCGCAGCCGGTTTTGAGCGATCGGCCAACCGCGGACGATACGCTCTAGGGCGGGCGGGGTCAAGGTTGTCCGATTGGACGCACCCATTGTTCACGGCCTTGAACTTACAGCGCAACCACTGTCGCGACCGCTGTGCGCTTACCAACCGCACAGCAGCATCAGCTTGCCCGGTTGTTTCAGCGCATACTGGCTATAGACCGCAGCCGCCATATCGCCAGACGCTGCCGCCGCCAGCTGGGTGGCCTGCTGGTCCTTGGTCCCCGGCAACGCCACCGTGTGCAGAATCGCTGCGCTGGCGTCGAGGTGCAAGACGTTGGGTGCGGCCTCGGTCATGAACTGGTAGGCCGCAAACGTCCCGTCGGGCAGCGTGACCACATCGACCAGCAGCGCGTTGAGCGTGGTGCCGACCACCGTCTGCCACTTCAGCGTGCCATCGATGGCGTACTGCGCCACCCACGACTGCGACTTGGCGTCTTTGGCTTGGGCTTGGCCGACCACCAGTAGGTCGCCGCCTTTGGTCAATGTCACCGCGCTGGCGTTGCTGTTCAAGTAGGTGCCGACGGTCTTGGTCCACATCGGCCCTCCCGCGGCGTCCAAGCGCGTCAGCATCGCGCCCAGCGTCGTGCTCGTGCCGGCTACCGGCACGGTCGAGTAGCCAACCGCGACGACCGAGTCATCGGCGAGCACCACTGCATCGGTTGCCCGGTCAGACAGCGTGCCGCCCGCAGTTTTTTGCCAGATCTGCTTGCCCGCTGCGTCGACGCGCACGACCAGAAAGTCCTCGGTGGTGAACACACTGCCGACCCGTCGAAAGCCGATCAAGTACAGGCCGCCGTCTGGGCGTTTGGTGATGCCCAAAAACACCCAATTGCCGGCGCTCGGGTTGGCACTCTCACATTGGGGTAAGTCGGCGATGCTGCTGCCGTCGGCGTTGGCCAGGACCAGCGCGCCGCAGGTCAGCAGGTTCTTGTCGACCAAGCTGCCGACGGCGGCGATGCCACCATTGGCAGTGGCGGCCACGGCGGTGAAGTAGCCACCTGTCCAGCCAAAGTCCTTCTCCCACAGCTTGGTGCCGCCCGAGTCGGCGCGCACCAACAGGGCCTTGCCGCCCTCGATCGCGCCGCCCATGGCCCATCCGCCGTCGCTGCACGCCGCCACAGCTGACAGGTTGAACGGGCTGGTCGCTGGGTAATTCTTGGCCGCCGTGACCATGCCCGCCGTGCACCCCGCCGCGCAAAATCCGGCCTTGCAGACCAGGCCGCTGTCCGCGCAGTTCTTGGCCATGCTCCACTGGCTGCCGACCGCATCGCACTGCATCACCTTGTCGCCGGTGCAGGTCACCGCGCCGGGCAAGCATACGGGTTCGACGCAGGCTTGGCCGATGCAGACCTGACCCTTGGCGCAGGCGATCTTCTTAAAGCTGGTGCCGTCGGCTTCGCACACTTGCAGTTGGCTGTCTTTGCAGTTGGCACTGCCCGGCGAGCAAACCTGGGTGGCCTGGCACTGGCCGGCGTTGCACAACTGGCCTTGCTGGCTACAATCTTTGACGACAGTGGTGGCGGTGCCCGCTGAGTTGCACTTGGTGACCTTGGCGGCCAGGCAGTCGAGCTTGTCTGGGGTGCACGCTTGGACCGCACACTTGCCCTCCGCGCAGTGCTTGCCGGCGCCACACTCGCTGACCTCAAATGCGGTGCCCTCGCCGTTGCAGGTCCCCACGGTCATCAGCCCGATGCACTTGGTCTCGGCCGTCTTGCACACCTTGGGCACGCACACAGTGTCGAGGCAGCCCTGGTTGCTGCTGCAGTCGGCCGAAGTGGCGCACAGCACGCACTGGCTGGTGGCCTTGTTGCAGACCAGGCCGTTGGGGCACTCCTTGGTGCTGGCGCAGCTTTGCGGCAGCGGCAGGCAGACATGGCCCTTGCAGGTAGTGCCTTTGGCGCAGTCGGCGTCGCCGGCACAAGGCACGCATTCGCCCAGGATGGGGTCGCAGACTTGGCCGACGCTTTGGCACTGCTTGTCGCTTTGGCACTTGGTGTGAAACAGGCACTGGCCAGCCACGCAATGGGCGCCCGCGGCGCCGCAGTCAAAGTCGCTGGCACATCCCGTGGGCTTGGGTCCAACTTCGGCCGCAGCCTCGACCACCGTGTCGACAGTTTCTGCTGGTGCCGTGTCCAACGGTTCTGCGGCGTCCACTTGGTCGAGCGGTGGCTCGGCACCGTCCGTGCGCGCTTGGCTGTCAGCGCCCACCGCGGCCGCGCCATCTGCACCGGTTGTCCCTGCGCCAACCGTTGGTCCAGTGGGTCCCGCTTGGTCACAGGCCGCGCACCACAGTGCTGTGCACAGCGCTGCCAACCCTATTGCTGCTGACCGCATCGTCTCTCCCGGTTCGCCGCAAGTGCAGACCTGCGTTGACAGTTCACTTACCGCATTTGCCCGCAGTTGAGCAAGCGCACCTTAGGCCGCAGCCGCCGACAAGACCTCAGAATTGGGCTGATCCAGACCCGACTCTGCCTGCTTTTGCGCCGCCCAGACTTGGGCGTACAGGCCGGCCTGTGCCAGCAATTGCCCATGGCTGCCGCGCTGGACCACCGTACCGCGCTGGTCCGATGCCGGGTCGCCCAACACCAGGATTTCATCGGCTTGGGCCAGCGCCGATAGCCGGTGCGAGATGACGACCGCCGACATGCCTTGCGCTGCCACCCGTCGGCGGATGACCGCCAGCAAGCGCTCTTCTGTCTCATGGTCGACCGCCGAGAGCACGTCATCGAGGATCAACAAGCGGCCGCCGCGGTACAGCGCCCGGGCCAGCTGCGCCCGCTGGCGCTGGCCGCCTGAAAGCAGCAAGCCGCGCTCGCCGACCACCGTCGCCAAGCCCTGCGGCATGCGCGCGATTTCGGCGGTCAGCTGGGCGTCGTCGGCCGCTGCCTGCACCCGCGCCAAGTCGACATCGGCGGCCGCATCGTCAAACCCAATGTTGTCGCAGAGGCTGCGCGAAAACAGAAAGGGTTCTTGGGGAACCACCGCCACCGCACGCCGCAGGTCGGCGTCGCGCACGTCAGGCAGCGCCACCCCGTCGAGCGTGATGCTGCCGGACGCCACGGGCAGCATCCGCGCCAGCGCCGCCACCAGCGTCGACTTGCCGGAGCCCACCGCGCCATACACGCCCAGCACGTGGCCGGGCGGCAGGTCAAAACTGACGTCGCGCAGCACCGGCAAGGTATCGCAGGCAGCGCCCGGCTGAAACACCGTCAGGTTGTTGACCCGCAGGTGGACGCCGCCCGGCCGCTGGGGCATCTGCTCGGGGCCATCGCCCAAATCAGGTTGCAGTTCAGCGATGTCCCAGCAGCGCTGCAGCGAGACCATGCCGCGCTGCAGCACGCCGACGACCCATCCCCCCGAAGCCAGCGCACCCACGAGCACCGCGACGTAGCTGGCGTAGGCCGCCATGTCGCCCAGCGTAATCTGGCGCGCCACCACATGCTGGCCGCCTTGCCACAACAGCAAGAAGATACACAGGTTGCCGACCACGCCCACCACCGGCATCAAGAATGTCCGAATCGCAGCCTGCCGCAGGTTCAGTTGGGTGTAGTTGCTATTGGCCGCATCGAAACGGGCCAGAAATGCTTGCTCGGCGGCCGCGCCCTGGACCACGCTGATGCCTTTGTACGCTTCAAGTACCGACGCGCTGACTTTGCCCAGCGCCACTTGGGTCTGCTTGATGTAGGCCATCGCCCACATCACGCCCTTGCGCAGGATCAAGACTGCCGCCAGCGCCGGCAGCACGCAGTACACCGTCAGCCAAGCGTCGGTGTGCCACATCTGCCACAGCGCCATGCTGGCGGCGATGACCATGTTTAGGGCCATGATGACGGCAAACCCCACCAGCGCGCGCACAAACGCGGCATCGTCGGTGGCGCGGGCCATCAAGTCGCCGATCGGCCACGTGCGGTAAAATGCCGGCGACATGGCCAAAAGCTTGGACAGCATGTCGTTGCGCAGGCGAAACTCGATGGTGCGTCCAGGGTTGAAGAACAGGATGCGCGACAGCCAGCGCACCACGATGACCGCCACCGCCGCCACCGCAATCCACAGCGCGTTGGTGTGGACCACTTCGGCATTGCGGGCCCCGGCGAGCTCGTCAAACACTTCTTTTTGCAGGCGCGGAATGGCCACCGTCAAGTAGTTGGTCAGGGCCAAAAAAATCAGGCCAGCCAGGTAGTACGGCAGGTAGCGCAAGGCGTAGCGCTGGGCAAAAGCCGCGACCATCTGGCGACCAGACGACACGGGCACTGCGACGGCGGGCACTGCGACGGCGGGCACTGCGACGGCGGGCACTGTGATAGCGGGCACTGTGATAGCGGGCGATGGGCTGGGCATGGTCGGCGCGCCGGGCAGCCGGCATGCCCGCAGCATAGCGCAATGCTGTGTTTGTGGTAGCGTCTGGCGGCGATGGTTGATCTGCCCGCTGAAGTCGCTCTGCCCGCTGAAGTCGCTCTGCCCGCTGAAGTCGCTCTGCCCGCTAAACTCGATCTGCCCGCTAAACTCGATCTGCCCGCTGAAGTCGATCTGCCCAAGCATCCAAGTGCTGCCGGCAGCCGCCTGCTGGGCCAAGCGGTGCTGGTCGCGGGCGTGCGCCGGGTGGCTGTCATTGGCGCCGGCAAGAATGCCGGCAAGACCACGGCGCTGCTGGCGCTGTGTGCTGCGGCCTCGGTCGAAGCGATGGCCGTAGGCCTGGTGTCAGTCGGTCTGGACGGCGAGGCGCGCGACGCCTGGTCCGACGCATCCAAGCCGCAGGTCAGGCTCGAAAAAGACGGATGGATGGTGACGGCGCTGCCGTTCGCCACGGCAGCGGGCCGGGCGCTGCAAATCGTGGCGACCCTGCCGATCGCGACTGCGCTGGGCCCCACGGTGCTGGCGCGGGCGCGGGCCCCGCTGCACGTCCAACTGTGCGGCATCGGGCACCGCCAGGACCTGCTTGCCGCCATTGCCGCGCTGGCTGCCCAGGTGCCGCTGGTGCTTGTCGATGGCGCCTATCACCGCCAGATGGCGGCGCATCCGCAGGTGGCTCAGGCCATCGTCGTCGCGGTCGGGGCCATTGCTGCCCCCAGCGATCAAGACGCAGTGGCCTTGGCTGTGCCGACTTTGCGTGCGCTGCTGGTTGGCCTTGCGGGCGATCAGCCCGAATCAGCCGCCACCTACGTCGTCAGTGGGGCGCTGACTGACACTGTTTTGGCACGATGTCGCAGCAAAAGCGTGCTCGTCCGCGACAGCAGCCGAATTCTGTTGTCGCAAGCCGGCTGGGCTGCGGCCGATCGGCAAGGCATCACCGTGGTCGCCAGCCACGCCGTGCCTGTTCGCGCCGTGGTCAGCAACCCGTGGCGTCAGCCCGGCGCTGCCATTGATGCCGCAGCCTTTTTGGCGCAGGTGCGCGCCGCGGTCAACGTATGCGGTGGCGCTGGCGTCCCCGTCATCGACGTGGTCGCCGGTCTGCGCGCCGACTGAATTTGCGCCGACCCGGTTTGGGCTCCACAATCGCCGCGCGCCATGCCGACACCTTCCGCCCCATCTGCCCTGCTTCGCCACTTGCCCGCCATCGCGGCGCTGTGCAGCGATGCGGCGTGGCACGGCGTGGCTGCGCCAGAGGCCCTGCGGGTGGCGGTGTGCCGAGAAGTCGTGGCCGAGGTCCGCGCGGCGGTTGCGGCAGGGTCTGTCGACACGGTCGTAGCCGTGCAAGTGGCGGTAGCGACTGCGCTGCGCAGCCGCGTCGTGGTGCTGGCTGGCCCGACGCTGCAGCCGCTGCTCAATGGCTCCGGCGTGCTGCTGCACACCAACGCCGGTCGGGCGCCCCTGCCGCAAGCGGCGCAGCAAGAGCTGGTAGCGGCGACCAGTGGCTACAACACGCTGGAACTGGACATCGCCACTGGCCAGCGCGGCTCGCGCCAAAATCATTGTGCGCCGCTGCTGCGCTGGCTGACGGGCGCGCAGGACGCCCTGGTCGTCAATAACGGCGCGGCCGCGGCGCTCTTGGCGCTGCGGTCAGTGGCGCGCGGCCGGCCCGTGGTGGTGTCGCGCGGCGAGCTGGTCGAGATCGGTGGCGGCTTTCGCGTCCACGAGGTCATGGCCGAAGCAGGGTGCACGCTGGTCGAAGTGGGCGCGACCAACCGCACGCACCTGCACGACTATGCGGCGGCGCTGCAGGACCTGCAGGCCCAGGGTCGGCCCGCCGCCGCGGTGCTGGTCGTGCACCGCAGTAACTTTGCGATCATCGGGTTTGCCGGTCAGCCCGCCCTGTCCGATCTCGCCCAACTGGCCCACGACCACGGTGCCGCGCTGGTGGTGGACTTGGGCTCGGGCGCGTTTGTGCCGCTGCCGGTTGCCCCAGCCGAGCTGCCGGACGGATCGCGGGCAGCGATCGAGCCAACCGTGGCCCAAACGCTGGCGCAAGGTGCCGACGTCGTGACGTTTTCTGGGGACAAGCTGGTCGGCGGACCCCAAGCCGGGCTGCTGGTCGGCCGGCGCGACCTGCTGGCGCCCATGCACCGCGATCCGCTGCTGCGGGCGCTGCGGCCCGGTGGCCTTGTGCTAGCTGGCTTGGCCGCGGTTTTGCGCGTGCACGCACTTGGGCAGGCCCCGGCTGTCCTGCCCGCCTTGCGCCAGATGACGATCACCCCGGCTCAGATTGCGCAATTGGCTGCGCATTGGGCGGCACTGCTGGGGCCCGCGCTGCCGGTCGGCGGCACCGTGACGGTCGTCGCTTCGACTTGTGCGGTCGGCGGCGGGACCCATCCGCTCTATGTCCTGCCTTCGCGGGCGCTGGCGCTGCAGTTGCCCGATCGCGACGGTGCCGACCTGGCGCGGATGGGCATGGCAGCGCTGCCACCGGTGCTCGGTCGCGCCAAGGGCGACCAGTGGTTGCTCGATGTGCGCACGCTGGGGGCCCACGCCACCAGTGACACGGAGCAACAGGCTGTCTTGGCGGCGCTAGCGCGGGCTGTGGGAGGCGATCCGAGCCGAATCGGCGGGGTGACGTGATTTCTCTCCCGAGCGCGTCTGGCTGTTTTGGCCTAGATCGAAGCGCGTTGTGGCGCGTCCACGGCTTCAGATTGCGGCCCGCGGCCGCTTGGCCTTATACTTCATCGGGCTTTTGGGTCCCGGAGGTGTTTATGCCTGCTTTGCTGTCCCAACTTTGTAAGAAGTCAGGATTATTCTTGACGGCGACGGTCACCGTGTTGGCGTTTGCGGCGACCGCGCTGCCGACCGAGGCGCTGGCTCAGGGCAAAGACAAGCCCGCAGCCGCCGGCGCTGGGGCCAAGAAGAAGTCCAAAGAGTACAGCTTTGAGGACGACGTCATCGAGACCTCGTATTTGCGACCGGACACCGCCAATGTCGAAGGCATCAACAAGAACAAGCGCGCCAGCCTGATCCGCATCCGCACCAACTTCTTCGCCGAGTTGATCCGCTCGGCCGAGGATCTGTGATCCATGTCCTCGAAAAAGAGCCGATCGGGCAAGGGCCCGGCCGACAATACCGAGCGGATGCCATCTTCTGAGTCCGACCGGGACCAAGTCACCGTTGTCGAAGGACCGACGCTACGGCTAGGGCCTTCCAGTCGCTTGAACACCAGTGGTGACGCCACGTCGCTGACCCCCCGCGATCCCGAAGGCACGCTGGTGTCGCGCGTCGACCCGCCTGCAGCCGGTTTGCACCGGCCGAGCGAGCCGAAATCCAGCGACGATGCGCCCACTGCCATGATCGACGTCGCTGCGCTGGGTCTGGCCGATGACCCTCCAAGCCAGCCCAAGGTACCGCCTACGCTCGTCAAGGCCGTGCCGGCGCCACCGCCATCCGCCGGCCACGCGCCGCGCCCGCCTTCTGGTGGTGCCGCGCCCGCGCCGCTGCGGGCACCTGCCGCGCCGCCAACCAACAGCTTGGCTGACAAGACCTTGGACGTGCGGACGATGGCTGTCGCGCCGCCGGCCAAGCCAGCGGAAGTATCCAAAGGCCCGTTGGGCTTGGACATTGTGATGCGCTGGTCAGGCGAACTGCACAAGGCGCGGTTTTTCGCCCGGCCCGCTGTGGTCACGATCGGCAAAAACGGCACCTTCGTCATGCCCGAAGATGTCATGGGCAACAGAGACATAGACACCCTGGTCGTGCCGGACGCCAAAGATGGATTTGCCTTGGTGCTGGCCAACGCCGCCATCAGCGGGCAGTTGATCATGGGCAGCGAAGTCTATGCCATCGCCGATATCAAAGCTGGCAAGACTCCGCTGAACAAAGACAAGGTGCCACTGGGCAACAAGACCCAAGCGTTCCTAGAGTTTGGGACCTTTACGTTTGTGGTCTCGCGCGGCGCAGTCCCGCCGATGGCCCCGCCCGCTCTGTGGGACCGGGAAAACTCGGTGCTCTTGGTGTGTGCGCTGCTCGCCGCGGCCTTTATCCTGGGGCCGGTGATCGCCAGCTTTCAGTTGACTGATCCGCGCGATCGGCGCGCCAAGACCTACATGGAAGAGATGGACGAGCGCACGGCGGAGATCATCGAAGTCGAAAAAATCGAGGAGAAAAAGGAAGAAAAGGCCGAGGACAAGAAAGAGGAAAAGGCCGAGGCGCCCAAGAACGAAGTGCCGATTCAGCGCAACGACATCGTCAAGAAACAGGACGAACTGGTCAAGGTCATCAAGGAAGCGCCGACCGCTGAACAGCAGGCCAAGATCGAGGCGATCGTCAAAAACGAGGCCGACAAGGCCACCGCCAAGGTTGATGAGGCGCTCAACAACTTGCCGACCACCAAGATGTTTGGCGAAGTCGATGACAGTGCTGCGGCCGTTGCTGGTGGCCCGGCTGTCATCGCCAACGTTGGCGACGGTCCGGACACGCCGGGCAACGGGCGCGCGGGACCCGACGTCGGCAGTGCGGACGACGCGAGAGCGCAGGCCGGCGGTTTGGACAAGAAAGTCGCGGTCGGCGGCGACGGCAAGAACCCCGCCATCGGTGCCGACTTGGGCAAGCGCGACCAGAAGGTCATCTCGATCAAGGGCGGCGCGCCCACCGCTGATGGCGAACTGTCACCCGACATCATCAAGAAAGTCATGGCGGACAAAGCCGGCGCTGTCAAGGCGTGTTACCAAAAAGAACTCCAGAAGAACCCCGATCTGTCGGGCGCGATCAAGGTCGCGTTCATGATCGGCGCCGATGGCAAAGTGGTCGGCGTCAAGATCGAGAGTTCGTCAATCGACAACGTGCAGGTCGAAAACTGCATCGTCGACAACATCAAGTCGTGGCGCTTCCCCCAAGCCAAGGGCGGCGGCAACACCAAGGTCAACAAGACCTTCCAGTTCAAGTCGAGTTGAGCGCTCCTCCGTTGGTACAGCCACGCGCCCGCACCATGCTGCTGACGTTGGTGCTGGTATTGCTGCTGTCCGGATGCAACGAGGCCGACAAGCGCTTTGTCGAGCTGAGCAACCAAGGGATCGAGGCCCTGGACGGCGAAGACTACGTGCGGGCCGACGCGATCCTGCGCGACGCGCTCAAGCTCAAGCCCGCCGATGCCGATGTGCGTTACTACTTGGGGATTATCGCGTTGCGCGGCGGACAGTTTCAAGAAGCCTCAGACAACCTCCAGACCAGCATTGCCGCCGACCCTAGTCGGCCTGAAGCGCACCTGACGCTGGCCAAGGCCCAGTACGAGCTGCACCAGCCCAAGGCGGCGCTGGAGGCCCTGCAGGGGCTGTTCAAGGTCGACATCGGGCATCCGCAAGGCCATTTTCTGGCTGCACGCATCGCCCTGGACGCCAAAGACCGGACGATCGCCGACAAGGCCCTGCGCGCGGCGGTCGCTGGCGACGCTGGCTTTGTGCCGGCCTTTCAGATGCTGTCACAACTGTACGTCGAAGTGGGTGCCTATGACTCGGCCCGGCTCGTGCTGCAGCAAGGTCTCAAATTCAATCCAGAAGCTGTTGAGCTGCGCGAGGCGCTGGGTCTGGTGATGCTCGATCTGGGTCGGCCTGACAAGGCGCGCATCGAGCTTGAGGCGGCTCAGCAAATGCCGCGCGCCCGGCCCCAAGTGAGCTTCTCGCTGGCGGGGGCGCTGTTGCAACTGGGCGACAAAGACGCGGCGATTCAGGCACTGCGCACGTTTCTGGCCCAAGCCCACGGCGTGCTCGACCACAAGGACCCGCTGATGCAGCAGGCGTCCAATATGGTCATCAAGCTGCGCAACAGCAAGTAACCGCGCTTATTTTTTTCGATTCTTCTTGCGAGCAGTCGCCGCCTGCTTGTTCTTCTGCTTGCGCTTGTCGCGGTCGATGTCGTGTCGCGGCGGCAGCTTGGGTCCCGTAGTGCCCCATCCCGGCATGGCCAAGCCGCCCATCGCGTCCATGCCAGGCATGCCCGCCATGCCGCCGCCAAAGCCACCCATGCCAGGCATCCCGCCAAAATTGGCCATCGGCAGCTGACCGCCCTGACCTGAGCGCTGCCCACCTGGCGCGAGCTTCTCGACCTCGTCGAAAAAGCCATCGACGCCCATGCCCTTCATCTTGGCCAGTTGGCCCATCTGTCCGAACCCCGGCAGCCGCGACAGCAGCCCAGGCGCTTGGCCGATCCGCGCCATCATCTGGCGCATCACGTCAAACCGCTGCATCAAGTCCAGCACATCTTGCGGCTTGCGCCCTGATCCGCGGGCGATGCGCTGCACCCGCCGCGCATTGAGGATCTGCGGCTTCTTGCGCTCGCCGGGCGTCATCGACTGGATGATCGACTCGACCACCACCAGCGCCTTGTCGTCGAACTTCATGCCATCGGCCAGGGCATCGGAGAAGAACGGCAGCTTCTCCATGACATCGCGCAGGCTGCCCATTTTCTTGAGCATGCGAATCTGGTCGAGGAAGTCCGTCAGCGTGAACTTGCCGCTGAGCATGCGCTTGGCGTCTTGCTCGGCCTTCTTCTCGTCGACATGCTTGGCGAAGTCGGTCATCAGGCTGACCACGTCGCCCATGCCCAAAATCCGGCTGGCCATGCCTTCGGCCCGGAACGGCTCGAGCTTGTCGAGCCCTTCGCCCATGCCGACGAACTTGACCGGCGCGCCGGTGACCATCTTGACCGACAACGCCGCGCCACCGCGGGCGTCGCCATCGAGCTTGGTCAGGACCACGCCGTCGATGCCGACTTTTTCGTTGAAGTGCTTGGCAGTGGTGACCGCGTCTTGGCCGATCATGGCGTCGATGACCAGCAGCACGTGATCAGGCGGCGAACGGCGGCGAATCTCCGCCAGCTCGTTCATCAACTGCTCGTCGATCGACAGCCGGCCCGCGGTGTCGAAGATCACCACGTCGCATCCCTGTTTCTTGGCTTCGGCCAGGCCTTTTTCGCACAGATCGGGCGGCTGCAGCCCCGGCACCGAGAACACGGGCACGCCCAAGCGCTGACCCAGCACCTGCAGCTGATCGATGGCCGCCGGCCGGTAGATGTCAGCCGCGACCAGCATCACCTTCTTGCCGTCATTCTTGTACAGATTGGCGAGCTTACCTGCGCTAGTCGTCTTGCCCGAGCCCTGCAGGCCGACCATCATCAGCGTGGTGATGCCCTTGGGCTTGAACTGCAGCCCCGGCTCGCCCGGGTCCATCAGCGCCATCAACTCGTCGTGGCAAATCTTGACGAAGTGGTCTTGCGGCGAGACTTGGAGCGACTTGCCGGCGATGTCTTTGGCTCGGACTTGGACGACTTCGCCCAATGCCTTGGTCTTGACCTCGGCCAGGAACCGCTTGACCACGCCCAATTCGACGTCGGCTTCCAGCAGCGAGGTGCGGATGTCACCCAGCACTTCTTCGAGCGTGTCTTCGTCTAGCTCGCGGTAGCCCTGCAGGCGGTGGCGAGCCGAGCGGAAGCCTTTGGTGATTGTCTCTAACATCTTGAAATCCTTGGCCCGCGCAGACCAGCTGCGTCGCGCAAAACGGGCGGCAGACTAAGCCGCGAGGCGTGGAATTTCAAGGGGCCAAATGCCCACCAGACGGCTAGTGCGTGGTCGCCACCGGCGTGTCGTGCAGGCCCAGATCGTCGCGCGACAGCGCCGTCGGGTTGGCCAGAAACGCCTTGGGGTCGTCCAGCCGCAGCGCCGCTTGCAGCACCTGATCGGCGTGATCGACGGCCACGATCTCGATGTCCTTGAGCACGTCCTTGGGGATCTCCGGCAGATCGCGCTCGTTGTCGCGCGGAATGATCACCCGCTTGATGCCCGAGCGATGGGCCGCGATGATCTTCTCCTTGAGGCCGCCAATCGGCAACACCCGGCCGCGCAAAGTGATCTCGCCTGTCATCGCCACATCGTGCCGCGCCGGAATTTGGGTAACGGCCGAGCACAGCGCCGTCGCAATTGCGATGCCCGCCGACGGGCCATCCTTGGGGATCGCCCCTTCGGGAAAGTGCACGTGCACATCGATCTTGCTCGAAAAATCGCGGCCCAGACCCAGCAAGTGGGCGCGCGACCGCACATACGTCATCGCCGCTTCGACCGACTCTTTCATGACGTCGCCGAGCTTGCCGGTCACCGTCATCTTGCCTTTGCCCGGCACCAGCGCCACTTCGACCAGCAGCAAGTCGCCGCCCGTCGCCGTGACCGCCAGGCCATTGGTCACGCCCACGCGGTCCTGGCCCTCGGCATCGTTCTTGCGAAACTTCTCCGGCCCCAGCAGCTCGATGACCTGCTTGGCAGTGACCTTGTAGCCGCTCTTCTGCTTGCCCTCTTTGGCCAGCAGGTGCTGGGTGCCCAGCTTGCGCAGCACCGCGCCGAGTTGGCGCTCTAAGTTGCGCACGCCAGCTTCGCGGGTGTAGCTGCGGATCACGGTCTGCACCGCTTCGTCGTTGAACTTGACCTCAGCCGCCTTGCCCAGACCGGTTTCCTCCAACTGGCGCACAATCAGGTATTGCTTGGCGATCTGCAGCTTGTCGTGCTCGGTGTAGCCGCCCAGTTCCAAAATCTCCAGCCGGTCTTGCAGCGGCCACGGGATGTTGGGCAAGTTGTTGGCCGTGGTGATGAACAGCACTTTGCTCAGGTCGTAGTCCAGATCGATGTAGTGGTCGACAAAGGCGTGGTGCTGCTCAGGATCGAGCACTTCGAGCAAGGCGCTTGCCGGATCGCCGCGGAAGTCTTGGCTCATTTTGTCGATTTCGTCGAGCAACAACACAGGGTTAGAAGTTCCGGCTCGCTTGAGCGCCGCGATGATCTTGCCCGGGAGCGCGCCCACGTAGGTCCGGCGGTGGCCACGGATCTCCGCTTCGTCGCGCACGCCGCCCAGTGAGATGCGCACGAACTTGCGGCCCAGCGCCTTGGCCACGCTCTTGGCCAAGCTGGTCTTGCCCACACCCGGCGGCCCGACCAGGCACAGCACGGGACCCTTGCCGATCTCGCCGCGCAGCTGCTGAACCGCCAAGTACTCGACAATGCGCTCCTTGGGCTTTTCCAGACCATAGTGATCGGCATCGAGCACGCTGCGGGCCTCGGTCACGTCGAGCTTGTCTTGACTGGTCGTGCTCCACGGCAGCGACAGCACCCACTCGATGTAGGTCCGCACCACGCCCGCTTCGGCCGACATCGGGTTCATCATCTTGAGCTTCTTGAACTCGCGCTCCATCTTGTCTTTGGCTTCGTCCGGCAGGCCCTTGTCGGCGATCTGCTTGTTCAGTTCTTCGAGCTCCTGCTTGAATTCATCAGCCTCGCTGTTGCCTTCGCCTTGGGCTTGCTGCTGGCGCCCAGGGTTTTGCTTCTTGCTCGGCGTCTCGGCGGCGACCGTCTCGGTCTCGGCCTCCAGCAGCTCCTTGAGGCGTGCCATGCGGGCATACGGTGCGGCCAGCGCCAGCAATTCCTGGCGGTTGGGCAGCTTGAGGTTGACGTGTGCGGCAATCGTGTCGGTCAGCTGGCCCGGATCATCGATGGCCGTCACGGACATGAGAATCTCTGGCGGAATCCGGCGGTTGACCTTGATGTAGGCCTCAAACGCCGCCCGCAAGTCCTGACGCTGGCTCTCGGCCTCGCCCGCTGTCGGCTCAGGACTGTCGGGCTCGGTGTGCGGCACCACCGCGGCGCACAGATAGGCATGGCCCTCGACAAAGTGCTCAATCTTGGCCCGCCGGCGGCCTTCGACCAGGACTTTGACGGTGCCATCAGGCAACCGCATGATATTTTTAACGGCACCCACGCAGGCAATGTCATAGACGTCGGCCTGACCGGGGTCATTGGTGCGGGCATTGACCTGGGCCACGATCAGGATGTCGTTGTCCGGCCGGGCAAAAGCCGCTTCCAGCGCCGCTACCGACTTCTCACGGCCGACGAAAAGCGGCACCACCATGTGCGGAAACACCACCACGTCGCGCAGCGGCAACACAGGCAGTTCAACGGCTTTGGCAAAAAGAGGCGACATCGGGCTCCTGTGGGGCAGCCCTCAAACGCGCTCAAGACGCGGGCTACCCAGGTAGGTAAGGCGGGCGGAGCGATGCCGTCAAGGCAAAGGTTAGCAACGGTCAAGGAACAACTCGATCGCTTTGGTGCTGCAAGGAGCGGCGAGTCGGCTGTCAAGCCGCGAGCTTGCCCGCGATTCCCCACTTTGAGCGCATCTCTGCGTCACTGCGTCGCTTCTCTCGCTGCGGCGTACCTGAGTACGCCTCGCTCTTTCAGCTCCTTGTTCCTTGATCTGCATCTCAAATTGGGGGCCGCGGGAGATTTCTGTGGGGAATTTAGGTTGCGACCCACCTAGCAAGCTGGAACTGCTGTCCAAGTTATTCTTGGACAGTTCCTTAGAGGGTGTCTTCGATTGTGTCATCTGAAAACAGCAGCGTTAATCGCGGCTTGGGACGCCGTCGCAATGAATTGCGCGGCTACAGGTGACGGCGCCCGCCTGCGCGAGCGCCCAGCCGGGTGTCGGCGCAGGCCGACGCCGTTAGTGCGTCCGGCATGGGCGCCAACTTGGAGGTGAAAGTCCTCTCGGGGCTTGAAGCCCGGAACCCGTAGCGAAGCGCAAGGGCGTTGCCGCGAGGCAGGGTCTGGAGGAAGCGTGGAGCAAAACCGCGAGCCGAC
>CANMNA010000001.1 GCA_947499075.1 Myxococcales bacterium | reverse complement strand
CGCGATCCCCCACTTTGAGCGCATCTCTGCGTCACTGCGTCGCTTCTCTCGCTGCGGCGTACCTGAGTACGCCTCGCTCTTTCAGCTCCTTGTTCCTTGATCTGCATCTCAAATTGGGGGCCGCGGGAGATTTCTGTGGGGAATTTAGGCCGGGGACTTTTCCCTGCTCAAAACCGGGGAATTCTCCGTATTGAATTGGCAGCCCGCAGCGCCGATTCTGCATCAGCGGCGAGCGGGTGGTCGCCACAGGATGAACTGCCTTGAATCGCTTGACTGTAGCACTGTGTACCCTGACCGTTCTGGGCGCGATGAGCGTGGCCTCCAGCCACAGCTTTGCCCAGACCGATGTCGCCAGCGAGGCGACGCCGACCGGTCTGTCGACCGACGCTGGCGACGAGCCAGCTGCGAGACTTGCCGAGGCGACCGTCCCCGAAATCCTCGTCGTCGGCCGCCGCGGCCCGAGCAAGGCATTTAGCATGCCGCGCAGTGTGGCCATTATCGACGCCAAGACCTTGGCCGAATCGTCAGCCCAATCTGCGGCGGAATTGGCCGGCAACGTGCGTGGCGTATCGCCCCAGACCACCAATCGGGGTGCTGGCGCACCCATCTTGCGCGGACTGATTGGAACTCAGAATGTGGTCACCATCAACGGCTTGCGCTTCAACAACAGCGCATGGCGCACCGGCCCCAACCAGTATTTGGGCTTGTTCGACCCGTGGCTGCTGGGCCGCATGGAAGTCTTGCTCGGCCCTGGCGCCGTGCTGTACGGCACCGACGCCATGGGCGGCGTCATCGACTTGCAGCTGCCGACACTGCCCGAGCGCGGCTTTGCGGCCAGCGCGTTTGGGCGCTACGCCACGGCTGACAACAGCTGGGGCAGCGGCGTGCGGGCGGGCTACACCGGCGAGACACTGGCAGTGCAGCTTGGCGGCGCCTGGCGCGATTTTGGCGCGCTCACTACCGGCGGCGGCGGCGTTGCGTCGGCCTCGCACTATGGCCAGCGCAGCCTGCATGCCCAAGCACGGTGGCAGCCAGATGCGACGTGGACGGTGACCGCAGCAGCGCTGCGCAACCAGCTCGATGGCGCCGGCCGCACCGACGAACTCGGCCGGGGCACCGTACGCACCGCCGACAACCGCGACGACTTTGCCTACCTCGATATCCGGCGCTCTGGCACGGAAACCTTGCGCGAATTGCGGTTGGCGGCCTATGTCCACGCGATGAGCGAGACCAACGGCATCGTCAAGTGCACACTGGGCGCCGACAAGGCCGTACCCGACCGCTTGGCCTGCGCCCGCGATGCCCACAGCGTGGGCGCCACAGCGGTGGGCCTGCCGGCCACGATTACGTCACAGGATGTGACTGAAGACCGGGTGTTGACGCTGGGCGGTGTGATCAGCGGCCGCTGGTCCCTCCTGGACGGTCGGGTCACGCTGCGCTCAGGCGTAGACTGGGCAACCGACGCCATCGACGCTACCAAGCAATCGCGCAAGAACAGCGGCAGCGGCGCCTACACGCAGGCCGTTCGCGGCAACTTCTCCAGTGGCAGCAGCTACCTGCAAGCGGGTATTTTTGGTCTGACCGACATCACGCTGCTGCGGCATGGCGCCACTGTGCTGGAGCTTGAGGCGGGCGGACGCCTAGCGCACATCCGCGCCGCGGCTCCGGGTGTACCCGTGGTCGGCGATGTCCGCTATGCGTTTACCGGTGCCACCGGCACGCTGGGCTTGTCATGGCGAAAAGACGACGCGTGGCTGGTGTATATCGATGCATCGCAAGGCTTTCGGGCACCGAACTTGCAAGAAACAACGGTACTGGGTGACACCGGCAACGATGTTGAGGTGCCCAATGGCACGCTGCGGCCTGAGCGGTCGCTGGCGGTGGAGCTGGGCGGTCGGCTGCAACACCGCGGGGCATCGCTGGACATCGCAGGCTTTGTCAACTCGCTGGAGGACCTCATCGACCGCACCAATCTGGTGCCAGCCGACTACGCCGCTCACGGCATCGACGCGGCCGACCTAGGATGCACGGCGCTGGGCGATGCCAAGTGCAAGAAGGTGGCCCAGCGCGTTAACCGCTCTTCGGGGCGCTTCTTGGGAGTCGATTTGGCCGCGACTTCGCCGCAACTGTGGGGCGCCCGCGCTTGGATGCGGATGTCGGCGGTGCAAGGCGACGTGAGCGACGGGACGACGAGCCAGCCGGCGCGGCGGGTGCCACCCGTCAACGGTGCCATCGCGATCCGCTGGTCGGACAGCAGCGGCCGGTTGTACATCGAGCCACAGTTGCGGTTTGCGGCGGCGCAGGATCGCCTCAACAGTGCCGACAAGACCGATTTGCGCATGTGCGAGGACCCTAGCAAGCCCGGGACGCCGCTTGGCGACAAGTGCACTGGCGCGCCGGCTTGGCGCACGGTTGGGGTCAAGGTGGGCTACCAGTGGGTGCCCAAGCTCGCGGTGGCGCGATCGGTGCGGGTGGACTTGGATGCGTTCAACTTGGGCGACGGGCTGTATCGGACCTACGGCTCGGGCGTGGACGCGCCGGGGCGGGGGGCGATGGTGAC
This sequence comes from Myxococcales bacterium, assembly GCA_947499075.1. Classification (GTDB taxonomy): domain Bacteria; phylum Myxococcota_A; class UBA9042; order UBA9042; family UBA9042; genus SXRM01. The sequence goes on along the minus strand of CANMNA010000001.1, from coordinate 74,485 downwards.
GGTGGGGTTGGGGTGGTGAGGGCGCCGGCACGGCACAAGGCAGCGTTGTCCGCGGTCAAGGCGCCACCACCACCGCGATCCCCCGCTTTGAGCGCATCTCTGCGTCACTGCGTCGCTTCTCTCGCTGCGGCGTACCAGAGTACGCCTCGCTCTTTTAGCTCCTTGTTCCTTGATCTGCATCTCAAATCGGGGGACGCGCGAGATTTCTGTGGGGAATTTGGGACCACCGCAAAGCGCTGACCCGCGACCGACTTTGGCGAGCCACTGCTGTAGTTCAGGCACCGTCACGACAGAGTTGTGGTTGGCGTCGGCCCAGCCGTAGAGCGCTCCCAGCACGAATTACTCGATCACTTGCCGCAAAGAAGGAGCGGCGAGTCGACGCGCAAAGTCACGAGCTTGCGACCCACTCAGCCAGCAAATGGGCCACCGACAAAATCGACTTGATTTTGCCGGTGCCCTTACCTGTAGCCGTAGAATTTATTCTGACGGTGAAAATGTGAAGGTCTTCAGTCTTCGCGAGCCCGGCTCAGGCCGCCTTTTCGAATACACTTTTAGGAACTGTCCAAGTATAACTTGGACAGTTCGTGCTTGCTTGGTGGGTCGCAAGCTCGCGGCTTGACAGCCGACTCGCCGCTCCTTGCAGCACCAAAGTGATCGAGTTGTTCCTTGACCGTTCCTTAGGTTATTTGCAAACCGGCGCCCCGCACTTGCCGTCGATGCACTCCAGACCCTTGATGCAGCTGGCGTCCTGGCACGACTCGCCGGACTTGGCCTTGGCCATGCATTTGCCCTGATTGCAGTTCAGGCCGGCGGCGCACAGGAACATGCACTCTTGGCCAACCGTTGGCGGATCGACACAGACCTTCTTGGTCGCGTCGCACACAAACGGCGGCAAGCACGAGAACAACTGACCGGCCATGAAGTTGGGCTGCAGGCATGCGGCGCCCTTGGCTGGCAACAGCTTGCAGGTGCCCTTGCCGTCCTTGAAGTCGGCGCAGCTGGTGTCCCTACCAAAGCACTGACCTTCGGCGATGCACGGCTCGCCGACTTTGGCGACGGCCGCGCACACGCCTTCGCCCGGCGTGCCGCCCGGCTTGGTCACGCAGCGGGCCGTACCCAAACAGGGGCCGCCTTCCGAATTCGCGAACGGGCCGCCCGAGCCAGCGCCGCCGCCGGAGCCGCCGCCGCCGATTTTGCACGGGTCGCCGAGTTTGGCTTGCGCGACGCACTTGGCCACCGTGTCGACCATGCCACAGGTCAGGCCTGTCTTGCAGGCCACAGCGTCTTCGCAAGGATCGTTGGCGTTGCCCTTGGCGGTGCACTGCTGCTTGCCGGTTGTGTTGTCGGATTTGCAGTACAAATCAGGCCCGCAGGAGGAATCCGAGCACGCGTCGCCAGCCTTGCCCGGGGTAGGTGCGGTGCATTTTTCACCGATGCACAGCAGGTCGCCCTTGCACGCATCGCCACTCTGGCAGGCGCCGCCAGCGGCCAAAGGCTGAGCACAAACCCCTGGGCAGGCAAAGCTCATGGCAACGGGCTTTTTGCAGTAGTAGCTCTTGCACACTTCGCCTTGGTCACAGGGTTGGCCATCCTCGATGGTGCCCTGAAAGGCCAACTGACAAGCCAGCGGGGCCTTGCCAGACGTCAGGGCGGAGCAGCTACCGGTAAAAGCAGCCAAGCACTTGCCGGCCTGGACCGGGTCGTACTTGACCTTGCCGGCTTTGGCCAAGACGATCATGTCGGTCGGGCCTCCGTCGTCGCTGACAGCAAAGAACACCTTGCACGAGTCCAGTGACGCAAAACCAAAGCTGCTCGAGCAGTTGTTCATGGCCGTGCATAGGGCAACGAACATAGCGGCTTCAAGCTGATCCAGCGGGATCGGCGTGCCACCAGCGATGTCGGGGGTCACGGTGTCGCCCCCGATCGGAGCGATGTCGCCGGGCACGGTGCCCTCGTCTGACGCTTTGGCGTCTGCGACGGCGACAGTGTCGGTGACGCTGTCGGCCTTTGCGGGGGTGGAGTCTGAACCCGCTGCCGCGTCGGCAGCCGCCGTTATGTCGGCCGCGGCGTCGCCGGCAGTTGTGGTGGCGCCACCCGAGGTTCCGCAGGCGGCAAGGGCGAACAGTGCGATGCAAGAAAAGCGAGCAAACATGGCAGAGCCCTGTGGCCGGTCAGCGCCCAGTCGGCAGCGTGCCAGCTTTGTTGGTTTTGTCAAATCCTGATGGCGATTTTGTGACGACGCGCCAACCCGGCGCTGGCAGGCCACCAGACGCAACGGCGCCGGCAGCTTGCGACAACTGCGCTTCGTCGGGTGCGGCAACCACCAGCACGACCGCGCCGCCGCTGCGTGGCGCGAGCCAAGTTGCCGCCCCAGTGTCGGATTTGCGCGGCACTGGCAGACCCAGCACTTTTGCGTCAGCGCTGGGCAACCGAGCCAGTTGTGACCACGTCGCCAGCACAACCAAGGTGGTGGCTTGCGCAGCCTGTGTCCACTGGCTCAGGGCCTCCAAGTCAACGCGCCAGACCGCGCGCGGCGGGATGGCCGCCCACCACTGGGCATCCATCCAGGCGGCGTCGCGAAAATCGCTGATCAGGCAATAGCGGTGCAAAACGTCGGCGAGCTTGCGCGGCGCCGGCACGGCATCGACGCCCGCGAGCAGCGCTGGCACCAGCGCGGTCAGCGTCGCGGACCCCGGCAACGCCGCCGCCACCGCTGGGTAAATGGCCTTGGCGTAGGGCTCAATCGCATTGTCGACATACCACCCGCCCGGCTTGTTCCGCGCGCGCTCAAATTCAGCAGGCGAGGCCTGTTGCTGCCACGCCCCTTGCCCAATCGCGGTTGCTATGCCCTCACTGTGCAGCTCCCACGCCCGCGCCGCGCGCACATCGCCGCCGCCGAACAGGGCCTGGATCAGCGCCGGGTCGTCGTCATTGCCGGCCCGCTCCTGCAGCCAATGCACCACTTCATGGGCGACGACGTCACTGCGGTGCAGCGGCTTGTCGTCGGCGCGCACTTCAACTACCACATGGCCGCCCAAGCGGCGGCCGTGCAGCACTTGGCCCGGCCCTACTGGCACGAAGTGCACCGCCACAACACCCGTCTGGGTCGCACCCAAAAGTTGCGCCACCCGGTCAAGGAACTGCGGCAGCTGTTGTCGCGTCGAAAAAACGTCAAAATCACTGCGAAACTGAGCCAGCCACTTGGCCTGGCCGATGAATTGCTGCAGGCGCGGCCCGACCACCGCCACCACTTGCTGCAGCGTCAGCAAATCTGGCTCTGCCAACAGCACTTCGGCGCGCCGCAGCAACTCCGGCAAGTCGCGCGCACCCAAAAACAGCGCGGCAAAGCGGACGTCGAGGCGATACGACGGCGGTGGCGGCACCGGCACCCAAGGATTGGTGCGTCCACGGACGTCGACCAGCCGGCCCCGGTACAGGCTCTTGAGGTGCCCGAACTTGGCAATGGCTTCCACGTCGCGCGCGTCAGCGGGCAGCTCTTTGGCCCACCACGCCCGCCATGTCGGACCATCGATGTGCGGGTCACCCGCCAACGCCGACAAGGACCAATACAGCAGCGCCGGCGTGTCGGCATGGGTCTGCAGCTGCGGCGGCTCGGCCAGCGCCAACGCCGGCAACAGCAGCCCGCACGCCCAAACCAGCCATTTCACGATTGGGCCAACACCGCAGCAGGATCCAGGGCCATCGCGCGACGCGCCGGACCCAGCGCGCCCAGCACCGTGCACAGCAGCGCCACGGCTACCGCCAGCGGCACGCTCCAGTCCGGAAAGGCGAAGAACCCCTGGGGCACCAAAGGCACATCGGCCAGAAAACGCGCAGCCGCCGCGTCAACGCCTGCGGCCAAGGCCAAAGCCAGACCGCCGCCCAGCAGCCCGCCCAAAATGCCGATCACCGCAGCTTCGCCCAACACTAGCACCGCCACGTCCCAGCGTGCCGCGCCGATCGCCCGCAGCACCGCAATCTCGCGGCGGCGGTCGTGGACCAGCATGGCAAAAGTCTGGGCAATCTGAATCGCCGCCACCACCAGCACAACGGCCGCCAACAGCACCAGCGCCAGCGACGTCACCAGCACCACCGTGCCAAACGTGCGGGCAGCCCGCGACTTGCGACTGAGCTGCAGGCCCAGCTTCTCGGCGTCGCCAATCACTTGCGGCACCAATTCGTTGGACGCCGTGTCGAGCAACAGCGCGTCGTACGCTGCCGCGCTCGCCACCCCCTTGAGCCGGGCGTTGAAGTGGCGGACCAGCTCGAGCGGCAGGGCCACCCCAAGCTCTGGAGCTTTGCGCGAAAAACCCACGACCACTGCCTGCTTGTACTGCTGGCGTGTCCGCTCGGCATCCTTGCTGAAATAGGAATCGCCCATCGCAATGTGAAAGCGAACGCCGAAGAGCACCGCCAACGAGCCGATCGGCGCTGCGCCCAGCGAGCGCGCCATGTCGCTGTTGAACACTTCGAGCAACAGCGGATTGAGCACGGCGGGCAGCGGCTGTTCACAGTACCCAAGCTTGGTCTCCGGGTTGTCACCCGCGCAGTAACGGCCGCTGCCACAGGTCGTGTTGGGCTTGGCGCACCAACCGCCCGGCTCGGCGCAGGGCTGGGCGAGCGCGCCCACTTCGGCGTCGAATTGCAGCTCGCGGCCGTTGCCAGCGGGTGCAGGCAACAAGCAACGCTGCGGCGGCACGTCGTCGTCACCGACACACCGGCCGTCCTTGCACTGCATGGCGAGGGGACAGCGGTCTTCGGCAGCGCAAGGCAGCACCACATCGGGGATCGCGACAAAGCGGTCGGCCCACACAATCGGCGTACACAGACCATCGGCGCAACCCATGCCGGCGCGGCAATCCAAGTCTTCTTCGCAGCGCTGCGGTTTGGCAGTCGCCATGGGATTTCGTTTGGCGGCGACGTCCTCAAAAGACTCCAACTCACTCTTGAGCACCGCCGCCGGCATGCCATCGAAAAACGCTTCGGTGAACAGGTTGTAGCCCAACAGCTCTTTGCCGCCCCACAGCCGCGCCGGAAAGCTCGACTTTTGCTTGCCAAAGGCCCGCACCACGCCCGGTAATTGCGCCACCTGGCTGACGCGCGCGTCGTCAAGCGGTTCCTGACCCAGCACTTGCTCGGTGCCAAAGATTTGCACGGCCTTGGCTTCCAGTTCCAGCTGGTTGACCGGAAAAATCCGCTCCAGCACCTTTTCGCGCAGCCCTTGGCCCAAACCCACGAAAAACGTCAGCAGGCCGGTGCCGACCACGATACCGACCATCGCCAGCGCCGCACGCACCCACGAGGCCCGCAAGTTGCTCGCCACCAAGCCAAACAGGCGACGCAGCCTCATGGGGTGCCCTCGGCGACGCTGCGGCCGCGCTCCAGGCGGATCACCCGGTCAGCCGCAGCAGCAATGGCTGGGTCGTGGGTCACAATGACCAAGGCGGTACCGCGGGTGCGTCGAATATCACTGAGTACACTGAGGATATGCGCCGCAGTCTCACCGTCCAGGCTGCCCGTCGGCTCGTCGCAGACCAAAAGCGGCGGCTGCAGCAACAGCGCACGGGCAATCGCCACCCGCTGCCGCTCACCGCCCGACATCTGCGCCGGACGCTGGTCAAAGCGGTCGCCGAGGCCAAAGTCATCGAGCAGCGCCTTGGCCCGCCGCCGCAACTCGGACGCGTCCAAACCGCTGCCAAACGAGCCAGGCAGCATCACGTTGTCGCCAACACTCAAATTCGACAACAGGTTGAAGGCTTGGAACACGAACCCGATCTGGCGGTTGCGGAACTGGGCCAAGGCCCGATCGGGCAAGGTCTTGAGTTCCTGACCGAAGACCTGCAGCGATCCCGAGTAGCCGCGATCCAGCGCGCCAATCAGGTTGAGCAGCGTCGACTTGCCTGCGCCGGACTTGCCGACAATGGCAATGTGTTCGGCGGGCGCCACGTGCAGCGTCAGGTCGGCGATGGCGTGCACCGGCTTGCCGTCCACTTCAAAACTGCGACCCAGGCCGACGGCGGCAATTGCAGGAACCGCGCTCATGGGCCCGTTCCGTTGACGGGCATTTCGGCTGTGGCTGCGTTGCCGGCCGAAAACAGCGACAGCTCTGCGACCATCGCGTCGTTGGTGAGCTGGACCCGCGCCGCAACGGTGTCGATGGCGCCGACCAATTGGCTGGCATAGTCGGGCACGCCACGCCGCCGCAGGGACCGCACGATCCGCGGCGTCGCTAGCCGCACGCCCAACCACGTACCCTGCCCTTGCACCAGCGCCCGGTCCAGCCCCGGCCGCGCCACCTTGTCGAGCGACGCGTACTTGCCGTCGGTGATGCGACGCAGGTCGTCGGTCGCGCCCGTACCCGCCACGACGGCCAAATGCCGCCCATTGCGCAGCAGTAGCCACGGCGCACCTGGACCCGGCACCCCAAATCCCGCCCACGCGCCGTACTGGGCGGGCGTACTGCGGTCGGCGGAAGTGTCGATGGCGCTGCGCAGCTTCTCCAGCGTGTCTTTGGCTGCGACATCGGTGCGCAGCGACACTGCCAGCCCCAGGCGCAGCGCCGTGCGCCACCACAGGTTTTTCCAGGCGTTGGGGTCGAGCGGCACGCTGTCACCGATGGCGAGCACGGCCAAGGCGACCTGCCCGTCCCATTGGTTGATGATGCTCCCCGCGTCGACACCGCTCAAGCTGGGATGCAGCACCGCCAACGCCGTCGCGGGCAACACCTGATTGCGCAACGCTTCGGGAACCATACTCAGCAAGGCTGGGTTGACACGGGCACGCAGCAACAGGGGCGTCTCGTCCGGCAACAGGTCACCGACGTTGAGCGCGGCGTCATCACCAACAAAGTTCTGGTAGTACGCGGCGATGTCGGCGAGCTTGCCCGACGGTGCCTGCAGTGTCGCGCGGAGACGCACACCGTCGCCGCCCAACTCCGCGCGCACGTCCAGGCCCTGCACCCGGTCCAGCGCGCCGCCGACCAGCAAATCGGCTGGACCCAGCAGCTTGTGCAGCGGCTCGCGCACGCGCTTGGCCTGCGGCGTGTCCAAGCCCCACGCCATGGCGATGCGGAGCACCGCGCCGTCGAGCGCGACGTCGCTGCGCTTGGGCGTCGCCAACCACGCCTGCACATCGCTGATTTCATTGCCAGTCGCCGTCGCATCCAGCGCCACCCGCACCACTGCGGTGTCGCCTAAGTCCCAGACCCGCGCCCGACCCTGCCCGCCTTGGCGATCGGCGATCAGCCAACTGCGCTGCAACGCGGCCAGTTGGGGTGCGCCAATGCCATAGCCGCGGCGCCGCAGGACTTCAAGTACGTGGTCGACGCCCGCGGAATTGGCCACCGGCAGCGCCATCCACAGCCCGTTGTGCCAGATCGAGGCCGCCAGACCGGCGTCGCGACGCAAGCCGGCCCGCTCCGTTGCGCGCGCATCGCGCAGGTCGACCCCGACGGCCAACTTGACCATCTCGAACACGCCCTGCAGGCCTTGCACGTTCTTGCCCAGCGCGCCCAAGTTGTCGGCAACATCGCCCAGCGTCGCAGTCCACGCCACCGCATCGGCATCGGCCGGCAGAAAGCGGGCGGCCTGCCACGGCGACAGGGCGACATCGCGCTGCGCATACCAAATCCAACCGCCAATGGCACCTGCAGTCAGCAGCACCATCGCGGCAAGGCCCGGTTTGGACCACCGAGACTGCGGCACGCTGAGCAGTGTCACGGCGTCGACCGCTCCAGCAAGGTCTCAAAGCCGGCACAGACCACATCGGCGATGCGCTGCGCCGCGCGACCGTCCCAGCGATCCGGCACCCGACCGCCCTTGCCGCGCCCCGCTAGCACCTCTGCCACCGCCGGACCCAGCAGCGCCGGATCGGTGCCCAGCAGCGTGTTGGTCCCTTCGGTTATCGTAATCGGCCGCTCGGTGTTGGCCCGCAGCGTCAGGCACGGCACACCGAGCGCCGTGGTCTCTTCTTGCATGCCGCCCGAGTCGGTTGCCACCACCGCCGCTTGGGCCATGATGCCCAGAAACTGCAGATAGCCCAGCGGCTCGACCAGTTGCAGACCCGGCGGCACGGCCAGACCCGAGGCGGCGATGCGCGCCGACGTCCGCGGATGGACCGGAAACACCACCGGAAGCTGGGCGCTGACCTCGCCCAGACCGGCCAACAGGGCGGCCAACTGCGCGGGATCATCGACGTTGCTCGGCCGGTGCAGCGTCGCCACCGCATACTCTTTGGGCTGCAAGCCGTGCTCGCGCCAGGCCCCGATCTCCAGTGCACGCGCCAAGTGCTTGCGCAGGCTGTCGATCATGCAATTGCCGACAAAGTGAATCCGCCACGGCGCGATGCCATCTGCGGCCAAGTTGACATCGGCATCGGGGCTCGGTGTCAGCAACAAGTCCGAAGCGTGGTCCGTCAGCACCCGATTGATCTCTTCGGGCATGGCCCAATCGCCCGAGCGCAGCCCCGCTTCGATGTGCCCCACCGCCGCACCCAGCTTGGACGCCACCAGCGCACAGGCAATTGTGCTGTTGACATCGCCCGCCACCAGCACCAGCTCGGGCTGAAATTGCAGGCAGTCCTGCTCAAACAGCGTCATGATTTTGGCAGTTTGCGCAGCGTGGCTGCCTGATCCCACACCCAAGAACGCGTCGGGTCGCGGCATGCCCAAGTCATCAAAGAACACCGCGCTCATCTTGGCGTCGTAGTGCTGACCGGTGTGGACCAGCCGCACCTGCAAGCCACGGTCGCGCAGCGCCAAGTACACGGGCGCCACCTTCATGAAGTTGGGTCGGGCACCGACCACACAGCTGATGCGCTGGGGCTTCACCGACTTCTCCTGGGTGGTGGGGCGGGCGGCAACTCGTTGCTGCGGCCGCGGCGGTTGTCGGGTCGACCGGGACGTTTGCCGTCGGGCGGTCCAGACCGCCGGTTATCGGGTTTGGCGCGGGCGTTGTCAGGCTTGGCCCGCGCGTTGTCAGGCTTGGCCCGCGCGTTGTCAGGCTTGGCCCGCGCGTTGTCAGGCTTGGCCCGCGCGTTGTCAGGCTTGGCCCGCGCGTTGTCAGGCTTGGCCCGCGCGTTGTCAGGTCTGGCCCGCGCGTTGTCAGGTCTGGCCCGCGCGTTGTCAGGTCTGGCCCGCGCGTTGTCGGGTCTGGCCCGCGCGTTGTCGGGTCTGGCCGGCGCGTTGTCGGGTCTGGCCCGCGCGTCGCCGGGGCGGCCGGGGCGGTCAGCCGCGGGTCGACCGCCACCGCGTGCTGCCGCAGGCTTGTCGGGCCGGGTACCGGGGTTGCGGGGCGGGCGGTTGTTTTCAACCGGCGCACTGCGGGCGTCGGGCTGCCCGGCCGTTGCGCTGGCATGGCGGTCAGCACCCCGGCGCTGCGGCGTCGATTGAGGCCCCGGACCGGTGCTCAACCGCGGCTTGGAGACTTCGCCCTTGCGCGGATCGGGGGGCAGCGCAAAGCCGCCGACGTGGCCTTTCTGTTGCAACTGGTTGATTTCTCGATCGTCCAGCAACCGCCATTGCCCTTGGGCCAGACCCTGCGCCGTCACGCCCGCAAACGAGATCCGGCGCAACCGCACCACCGGATGGCCCACGCGCTCAAGCAAGCGCCGGACTTCGCGGTTGCGGCCTTCCAGCAGCGTCAAGCGCAGCCAGGCGTTGGCCTCAGTCTGCTTGACGACATCGACTTGCTCCGCCCGCGCCGGACCATCTTCCAACCGCACGCCCAGACGCAGCCGCGCCAGCGTCTCCTGATCGGGGATACCGCGGACCCGCGCCTCGTAGACACGCTGAATCGCATGGCGGGCGTGGCCCAACCGCTCGGCCAGGTCGCCATCGTTGGTGAATAGCAGCACGCCCTCGGTGTTGAAGTCCAACCGCCCGATCGAGCGCAGCGCCAGCTTGGTCGGGACCAAGTGATAGACCAACGGCCGACCCTCGGGATCCTTGGCCGCGCTCAGGTAGCCCACGGGCTTGTTCAGCACCAGCACCAGCCGCTCCGAAGGCATGCGCAACCGCTCGCCATCCAAGCGGATCTCTGCCACCAGCGGATCGACGCGCGTGCCCAGCGTGGTCACGACATGGCCGTTGACCTCAATGCGGCCTTGGGTGATCAGCTCTTCGGCGGCGCGACGCGATGCAACACCACAGCGCGCGAGGACTTTTTGCAGGCGCTCGCCCGATTGGGGCGGCGCTTTGGTGGGCTTTTTGGGCTTGGTCATGGACTGGCGCCTCCCGGCGGCGGCGCGTAGTGGGCCATGGTTTGGGGGTTTTGTCTACGGAGTCGGCGCGGGCAGCGGCAGGAACAGGTCGCTGACGGTGACAACGGTTTGGTCAAAAGGAGGCAAGGTCAGGACCGCACCGTCGGTGTAGACACCGCAGATGGTCCAGCGGCCGTTGACGAGCTCCAAGACTTCGACTGTCCGCTCGTCGGGGTCGACAATCCAGTACCACGGCACGCTGGCGGCAGCGTAGGCAGCGGCCTTCTCGCCGCGGTCGTAGGCTTGGGTCGACCGGGACATCACCTCGCAAACCCAGTCGGGCAGCTGTCGCACGGGCCATTCGACCGGCCGAGCCGCCAGACTGGACTTGCGCCAGCCGCTGAGATCGGGCTTGACATACGCGCTGTCGCTGAGCCGGGCATCGACATCGGTCGCGATCCACCACCCGTCTGGCGGCGTGCCATCGCGATTGCTCGGCAGTTGCCGACGCATGTCGTCGATCGTCTCGGCGTGGCTGAAGCGCGCCATGGTTTTGTAGCGTATCTTTCCCCCGAGAATTTCGGCGCCCAGGCTGTCGTGCAGATGCATAATATCCTCCCAAGTCGGCGGCTTGCCGGCTGTGTCGCCGCCGCTTGGGTTGTTGCTGTCGCCGTAGGCCACTGTGCACCTCCGACCACAGAATAGCGGGGCGGTCCAGTGGAATGCAAGGTCTAGGCCAACTGGTCGATTGCACGATTTCAGCGAGTTGCGAGACGAGGCACTGGTCTCGAGACTGGTCTCGGGACTGGGCTTGAGACCGGGGGGGCGGACCGCGGCTTCACCTCGTCCGCTCGGTGGCGCTAGCTGACGGACCACTTGATCGGCGGTTTGAAGTGATGTAGACCCTCACTATGCCAGACACCGAAATCGACCAGATGCACGTTGACAGCGCCGATGTGCAGCGCCCCCCGAAAGCGTGCGCCACGGATCTGCCCCAGTTGGCGAGTGACGCCATCGATTCCATGCAGTTGACGCACGGACCGGCGTCGATCGGGGAGATACTGGTGGCGACGGCGGGTTCCTGTCCACGGGAAGAGACCGGCGAAGAACGGGTCGAGGCTATGCGCGACAGCACATTTACGCGGCGACAACGCAGTGACGGGACGGGCCTAGGGCCCTGAATGCCTGCGGTTAGGGGCAGCCGTTAGGCGCGCCCGGCGTGCCGCGATCCTTGAAAACGCGCTGCTTGCAGCTGGCGCCAGCGGCGCCGCATTCCGGAACGTCGGAGCACGCTTCGCCGGAAGTGGTGCAGGCGGTGACGGCGCATGATGCAAGTGATGCGGATTCTTTGCTGTAGTACTGGCCGTAGGCGCAAGCGCTTGTGGCGCCCGGCCAACAGTCCTTGCTGTCGTTGAGCAGGGTGTCCAGGCATCCGTCTTTGACGTACATCGAACCGCCGTTGCCCCACGGCCAGGTCGCGTCGTAGGTGATCGAGTCCACCACGGCCCCTTGCGCGTTGAGCAGCGAGATGATGTCGGTGCCGTTGGACAGCACCAGCGTGCCAACGGCTGCGGGCGGGGGCTCGACCTTGCACTTCGGGTCACAGCCGTCGCCCGGAACCAGGTTGCCATCGTCGCATGCCTCTCCATTTTCGGGTTCAACAACGGTATTCCCACAGACTGGAACGGGGACGCACTTGCCGAATTTGCACCACAATGCTGCTCCGCACGCTGTTTTGTCCGCGGCGTTGACCTTTTGGCACCCTTTTGCGGAATCACAAAAGTCGGTCGTGCAAGGATCTCCATCGTCACAGGTCGTAGCGATACCCGGCAAACAAACCGCTCCGCCGCACTTGTCGCCAACCGTACACACACTGCCGTCGCTGCACGACGCGGCGTTGGCCATGTTGAGGCATCCCTTGGATGGATCACAGGAGTCGTTCGTGCACAAATTCGCGTCATCACAGGCCGTTACGGCCCCAGGCAGACAGGCTCCGCCTGAGCGCATGGGCTGCCGTCGGGCTTGTCAGCGAACTGGCACTGACCGCTGGTCTTGCTGCATTGCCCCACCGTGCACGTCCCACCGCTGCACGCTTTGGCGACGCCGTTCTGGCAGACGCCGCCCGCGCAGCCCTCGCCACTGGCACAGGGGTCGCCGTCGTCGCAGGCGATAGTCGTGGTCACCGCAGCAAACACGCACTTGCCGGACTTGGGGTCACAGTTGTCGTCGGTGCAGTCGTTCTTGTCGTTACAGACGACCCTAGAACCCGGTTGGCGGGTGCCGCCGGTGCAGTCGTCTCCGAAGGTGCACGGCAACCCGTTGTCGCACGGTGCGTTGGCGTCGGTCTTGCCGTTGCAGTCGTCGTCTTGGCCGTTGCAGGCTTCCGCTTGCGCAGTCTTACCCGCGCACGCACCCAGACCCGAGGCGCCACAGGAGCGCTGACCTGCGCGGGTACCCATGACTTTGCCTGCTGCGTCCTTGCCGACGACGCCGCATGGCGTCGCCAGCTTCTGCCCAATGGCGGCGGCGGCACACCCGCAATCTACCGGACCCGCCGTTTGTTCGGAACTCTGACATTGCTGGGCCTTAGCCCAACCTATGCTCATTGCGTCCTGGCACGCGTAGCCGGCAGGGCAACCGAATGCCGGACACGCAATGCCACAGAACCGACCACTGGCGCCGCGGTCGATGCACAGCGCTCCGGTGCCGCCGGTCGCCTTGCAGTCGTCGTCTTTTTCGAACGGGTTGCACAGCTTTGGCGCGGACGGCACGCAAACCGTTGTCCCTTCGCCGACCTGTGCGGTTACGGCGATGAAGGCCGATGCACACCCGCTGCCAAACGGGAACGCACACGCCTTGCCGGTGGCCGTGTCTGCGCTGTCGGCGCAGACGCCGGTGCTGCATTCCTCGTTGCTCGCGCAGGCGCACCCGGGGCTGCCGGGGCAGGCACCGCGGCCGACCGGTGTGTCGGGCACGCCGAAATCGAGCGCGGAGATATCGCCGCTGCCGGTTGCCGTGTCGGTATCGGCGATGCTCACTGCTGGTGTGGGGGCTGGCGACGCCGGCTCGGACCACGCGATCAGGGTCCGCAGGATGCCAAGGTTGTATCGCAAATGGCCAAGCATGCTGGACAAGCCGATGCCAGTCGGTGCGCGGCTGGGCGGCCCGCAGGTTTGACCGCTGGGACATGATCGGTCAATGCCTGCCCGGCGCAAACGCGTACTGCCTACGCAGTCCAGGCCAACGCCGCAGGTGGCGATCGCAACGCCGCATTGCGGTAATTCAGCATAATCTTGTCAGATTTTTCCTCTCCCGGTCGGGAGAGGGACGCATGCCGACGGCGCCGGCAAGCGGGGTGAGGCCGCATTGCCACCGGGCATAGCGGTCCCTGCGCATAGGCCGACCGCCTACAAACACCCCTTGGTCTGACCGCAAATGAGCACAGCCACGGCTTCCTGATTGGCCGACGCGCCGCCCGGCAAGCATCCCTGCGCGCAGCTCCAGCTGCCGTTGCACTTCTGGGCGCACGACACCGCGGTCTGGCAACTGGGCTTGGCCGAGCACATGGTCATCTCTGCGGCACACTTGGTCTTCAGGCAGTCGCCAGCGGGCGGCTTGCAGTCTTGCCCGCAGTAAAATTGCTCACCAAAGTCACACTTGCCGTCGCCACAGACCCATAGACTGCCGCTGCTCTTGCAGTCCTTGCCGCAGTTGTCCTTGTTCTCCGGGAACTGACAGACGCCATCGCCGCACTGTGGACCCAGGCAATCTTTTTCGCAGTAGAATTCCTCGCCGATGTCGCATTTCAAGTCACCGCAAGTCCAAGTGCCGGAGCCGCTCTTGCAGTCGGCGGGACACCCAGTCGTCGACTCCCCAGTTTCGCAGGTGCCGTTGCCGCAGACGGGGCCTTTGGGTACATCGGGCGGTGGTGGAGGCACGTCCGGCGGTGGTGGGGGCACATCCGGAGGCGGTGGCGGGAGGTCGGGAGGTGGCTGTGGCACATCGGGAGGTGGCGGCGGGGCGTCTAGCGGTGGCGACGCGAGGTCGGAATCTGGCTGAACGGTGTCCGCGACGGGCTGAACGGTGTCCGCGACGGGCTGAACGGTGTCCGCGACGGTCTGAACGGTGTCCGCGACGGTCTGAACGGTGTCCGCGACGGGCTGAACTGCATCAGGCGAGGACGAAACCGCGTCAGGCACAAGCGGACCGCCATCGGCGCCGACTCCAATGATGTCGGGGTCAGGCGCTGCGACTTCGGCACCTGCGGCCGCAGCGTCGTCGACGGCAGTCGCGTCGCCTGCTTCACCGACCTCGAAAGCATCGCCGCCTGCACCGTCCTGCGGTTTCAACCCCACCCGCACTTCGGCGCCAGCATCCTTGTCAGCCATCGACAACTGCGGCTGCACGCCCGCATCCTCACCACAGGCCGCGACAAGCAGCGCCCCAACGACAACCAAAGCCCAGCCACACCGACCCATCGCCACCTCGCCCGGCTAGGATACCAGTTTTCGCCGCCGGTGCAGCAGTGCGCCGCCCACCACCGCCAGCAGCGACAGCAACCACAGCGGCGCATCGCCCCACAACCGGTACGGGCTGCCGATGTCGGCCAGCGGCACCGCCACTTCCAGGTTTTGCTGCACGCCGTGGCCCGCTTCGGCCGTGAAGCGTCCGGCCGCATCGACCACCGCGGATATGCCGTTGACCGTGCTGCGGACCAATGGCCGACGCAGTTCCACGGCCCGTGCGTGTTGCACCATCAAATGCAGGTCGGGCGCGGGCGGTGGACCAAACCACACGTCGTTGGTCAAGTTGATGAGCACCTGCGCGTCCTGCGCTTCGCTGCGCATGAAGTCCGAAAACAACGCCTCATAGCAGATATTGACCAGCACTTTGGCCTTGCCCAGCTGGACCAACCCTGAGGTCGTGCCCTCGTCAAAATTGGACACGCCGGGGATAGCCTCCTTGAACTGCGGCAGCAGCCGTGTCCCTGGCAAGTACTCGCCAAACGCCAGCAGAATCTGCTTGTCGTAGACCCATTTCACGCCACTGCGATCAACCACGATCGCGCTGTTGCGTGCCTCCTGCCGCCACATCGGATCGAACCGCCGCAGTGTACCCATCAGCAACGGCACCGGCAGTTGGTTGGCCAGATCGAGCACGCGCTTCTTGGTGCGCAGCAACACCCGATTGGCCTTGGTTGGCACGCGCACCCCCGCAACCGGCGTCACGTCATCAGGCACCCAAAAAAACGGGAAGGCACCTTCTGGCCAAATCACCGCGTCCGCCGTCGCCAGCTTGCCATCGCGCTTGGCCTGCAGCGTCATCGCTTCGAGCCGATCCAATGCGGGCAGTCGATGCGGTGCGTCCAGCGCCTTCTTCTCCGCCAACGTCGCGTTCTGCTGGACAACCACCGCCCGCCACGTGCCCGTCGCCGACGCATGATCCACTTGGTAGATCCGCAGCGCGCCGTAGCTCGCCCACAGCGCAACCACCATCCCAGCCAGGCCAAGCGGCTGCCAGCTGCGCACGCTCCATGCCCGCGCCAGCAGCGACGCCACCGCGATCGCCAGTGCACTCACACCGATCGTGCCGACGATGTCCGCCGCCTGAACCAGTACCGGCGCCCGGAAAAACGCGCTGCCGAGGTACCACCGGAACAGCCAGGGCGGCAGGAACTCACACACCGCCAAAATCAGGGCCACTTCGCCGGCACGACGCAGCGCGCCCACGCCCTGCCGGTTGCTCCAAGCGACCGCCACGGCGAACAGCCCCTGGTGCAGCGCCATCGCAGCGGCGTGGACCGCCACCAACAGCCAGCCAAGTGCGGCCGGCATGCCGCTCATCTCCTGACAGGTAAAGGCCAAAAACGCGTAGGCCACCATGTGCAGCACCAGGCCCGCGCTCCACCCCGCCAGCAGCGCACGGCGCCAAGTCGGCTGCGCGGCCTGCAGCCAGCGCAGCAGCGGCACGTAACCAACCAAGGCCAACACCCACCAGCCGCAGCTGGGATAAGCCAAGCTGACCAAGCTGCCGCTGATCAGGCCGATGCCGACTGCCGCGCGTTTGCCGCTGTCAGCCCAGATGTGGTACGCGGTGGCCATGCGCAGGGTGTTCCTCTTTTCTGAAATGAGCGATCGGTCTCCGGCCCGGCTGGCGTTGGCGCAGTCGGACTGGCAGGTTACCGCACGTTTGCTGCGTGGTACATTCTTTGACTGTCCGATCGCCTTGCCGCCCGATCTGGTGGTGGTCGAGCCGGCACCGCTCAAGTCGATCGAAGGCCTTGCGCCCGCATTGGCGCAGCACCCGGTCATCGCGCGCGTGCCGTGGCTGTTGGTGCTCGACCCGCAGCGCCTGCACCTGGTGCCACGCTTGACGTGCCGCGACTTCGTGGTGCGGGGCTGCGAGCCAGCGGAGCTGCTGGGGCGCGCCGAGCGCTTGCTGGGCGCCGCGTTCCACCGGGACACCGTGCTGCACAGCGGCCTGCTGGCGTTGGACCTTCAGGCCCACCAAGCCAAACTCGGCGATGCCCGACTGACTTTGGCACCTCAAGAATTCGCGCTGTTGCGGTACTTGCTGCAAAATCAGGGCCGTGCGCTCAGCCGCGACCAACTGCTGCACGCGGTGTGGGGTCAGCGGTATCAGGGTGGCCCACGCACGGTTGATGTGCATATTCGCCGCCTGCGTGCGCGCTTGGGCGCCGAGGCGAGCAGGCTGCAGACCTTGCGAGAAGTCGGCTATCAGTGGACCGCGTAGCCGAAGGTGGGCCTACCGCAAAGTCAGCGCATGGTCTGTCTAGACAAACGCGATAATCGCCATCTCAGCCGCATCGCCCGAGCGTCGGCCAATCTTGAGCGTACGGGTGTACCCGCCTGGCCGCGTCGCGTATTTGGGCGCGAGCTCGGTAAACAGCTTGGCCACCAAGCCGTTGTCGCGCAACTTGGCAAAGCTCAGCCGGCGCTGATGCACTGAGTCCTCCCGCGCTGCGGTGATCATCGGCTCGATCCATCCGCGCAGTTCTTTGGCCTTGGCAATGGTCGTCGTCAGCTGACCGTGGATGATCAGTGACTTGCACAGATTGAGCAACATCGACCGGCGGTGCGATGTTTCGCGGCTGAGCTTGTTGCCTTTGAGTAGGTGGCGCATGGGATCCTCGCAGAGGTCGAGCTAGGTCAGTTCAAGTGGTCTATTTCAGGGCCAAACACGCTGCGGCTAGGCCACGGCCACCGGCGGCGGGTTGTCAGGGTCAAAGCCTTCCACGCGCATGCCGAGCTGCAAACTCATGGTCTCCAAGGTGTCCTTGATTTCCTTGAGCGACTTGCGCCCAAAGTTCTTGGTCTTGAGCATGTCGGACTCAGTCTTCTGCACCAGCTCACCGACAAAGCGAATGTTGGCGTTTTGCAGACAGTTGGCCGAGCGGACCGACAGCTCCAAGGAATCAATGGTCTTCCACAGGTTCTCGTTGAGCGGCGCGGTGGTCTGCACGCCGTCGTCGGCCTCGTCGTCAAAGATCTCGTCTTCGTCATCGAAGTTGACGAACACGCGGGTCTGGTCGCGCAGAATCTTTGCAGCGACGCTGACCGCCATCTCCGGGTCAATGGCGCCGTTGGTCCAAACTTCTAGCGTCAGCCGATCGTAGTCAGTGCGCTGCTCAACACGGGCGTTGGTCACGCGCAGGTTGACACGCCGGACTGGCGAGAAAATGGCGTCGATCGGCAACAGGTCGACCGTGGCGTCTTCGGTATCGCGGGTCGCCGGCACGTAGCCCACGCCTTCTTTGACCGTCAGCTCCATCTCGAGCCGACCACCTGGCTCCACCGTCATCAGGTGCAGCTCGGGATTGAGCACGGTCAGATTGTGGGGCACCTGCAGCATGCCCGCGGTGACTTCGAGCGGCACGTTGCCGGGAGGAGCCTCAGCGACAAGCTGAACCAATTCAGGCCCTTCGCCACTATCGAGCCGAAAGTTGACCTCTTTGAGGTTCAACACGATCTCGGCGACGTCTTCGACAACGTCGGGCAGCGCCTGAAATTCGTGCAGTGCCGATTGCATCTGCTCGACCATCTTGCGCTGGACCTTGCCCTTGCCGCTGTCGTCTTCGCGCACCACTTTGCCCAGCGCCGCCATGCGCACGCCGGTGATGGCTGCGCCGCGGATGCTCGACAGCAGGACCCGGCGCAGGCTGTTGCCCAACGTCTGGCCATAGCCGCGCTCTAGCGGCTCCACGCGGAACTTGCCGTAGGTATCGGTCAGCTCCTCGACTTCTAAAGCCTTCGGGCGCTGCAGGTTTTTCCAGTTGCGCTGCATGGTGTCTGCCATGGCGATCCTCGCGGCGGGCGTTTGCCCGCGATGGTGGGCGTGGGCGTCAACGGACCACCGATTGGAGGCCGCTGCCGCACCTAGGGACGGGACTACTTCGAGTACAATTCGACGATGAGCCGCTCTTCGATGGGCATTGTCACATCAGCGCGGGTCGGCAGTGTCATGATCTTGCCGGCCATCGCCTTGCGATCCAAGGTCAGCCACGCCGGAACGCCACGGCGCTCGACGCTCTCGATCGCTTCGACGATGCGCGCGATTTCCTTGGACGAGTCGATGACTTTGACCTCGTCGCCGGCTTTGAGCGACATCGAGGGAATGTCCACCGGCTTGCCGTTGAGGTGGACGTGACCGTGGCGCACCAGCAAGCGGGCTTCGCTGCGGCTGGTGGCAAAGCCCAAACGATACACCACGTTATCCAAGCGACGCTCGAGGAACGACAGCAGGTTCTCGCCGGTGACGCCACCTTTGCGCGCTGCCAGCTCGTAGTAGCCGCGGAACTGCTTCTCCAAAACGCCGTAGATGCGCTTGACCTTCTGTTTCTCGCGCAGCTGGCGGCCGAACTCCGAAACCTTGGCTGGGCGGGCCTGGCCGTGCTGGCCAGGAATGTAGTGCCGACGATCAACGGCGCACTTGTCTGTGTAGCAGCGCTCGCCCTTGAGGAAGAGCTTGAGCCCTTCGCGGCGGCACAGGCGACAGACAGGTCCAATGTAACGAGCCATAGGTTCTCCGAGATCTACTGGTGCGTAACCAGATGCGCAGTGCGCGTTCTTGTCATTTGCGCGGTGCGCGCGGTGAAACTGGGACCGATAGGTGAGGCGACACGCCCGTTCTAGACGCGGCGGCGCTTCGGCGGCCGACAACCGTTGTGCGGAATCGGTGTAACATCTCGAATTGTCGTGACTTTCAGTCCGGCGTTGGCCAGCGCCCGCAGCGCAGCTTCGCGACCGGTGCCTGGCCCCTTGACCAGCACGGACACTGTCTTGACGCCATGTTCCTGCGCACGCTTGACCGCGTCTTCGGCGGACATTTGTGCCGCAAACGGCGTCGACTTGCGCGAGCCTTTGAAGCCGCGGCGACCACACGACGACCACGCCAGCGTGTTGCCAGCCACATCGGTGACGGTCACGATCGTGTTGTTGAACGTCGATGCAATGTGGACCACCCCGGTCTGCACATTCTTCTTGACCCGCTTTTTGGCGCGGGCCGCGGTGGCGGGCTTGTTGGTGTTGCCAGTGGCCATGAAACTTCCTCAACAGGTGCCGATCCTCTCGGATCGCGCAGTGGGCGCCGGCAGCGTGCCGGTCGCTTGCTTCTGTGGCGATCGCCTTGCGGCGTCGCGCCGTCTACTTCTTCTTGATGGCCGTCCGACGTGGACCCTTGCGGGTCCGGGCGTTGGTGTGGGTGCGCTGACCGCGGACGGGCAGTCCCTTGCGGTGACGCAGGCCACGGTAGCAGCCCAAATCCATCAAACGCTTGATGTCCATGGCGATTTGACGACGCAGGTCGCCCTCCACCTTGTACTGGTTTTCGAGCACGTCACGGATGCGGACGACGTCGACTTCCGTCAGTTCGTCGGCCTTGCGATCCAAAGGAACCCCAGCTTTGTTGCACACATCGGTGGCGACGCGCGGGCCGACCCCGTAGATCGAGCGCAGCGCGATCTCAATGCGCTTGTTGCGGGGCAGGTCAACACCTGCGATACGAGCCATGATCTACCTCTTGCGGCGCGTGCGGCTGTTGGCGGGCACGCGCATCGACTGTTGTGGGTCGACGTCAGAGTGACGAGGACCAAATGAATTCAGCGGCTAGGTGCGCCTGACGACGCCCGAGCTGCCGCTCGACCTACCCTTGGCGCTGCTTGTGCTTGGGTGTGACGCAGATCACGCGCACGATGCCGCGGCGCTTGACCATGCGGCACTGGTCACAGATTGGCTTGACAGAAGCTCGTACCTTCATAGTGTTTCCTCTCGTTCCAGCGTACCCTCGGCCCAGTTGGGTCAGCGAGGGGGCGGCAGTGTACCCGGTTTCATCGCAAAGCGGAAGCCCCAATTTGGGCCGACCGGTGGGCGCTTGCCGCCCAGCGCTGCTTTTCACCATCGGCGCGCTAGGCGCGACGGCAGTTACTTTGCGCGGTAAGTGATGCGACCGCGCGTCAAGTCGTAGGGGCTCAGGGCCACTTTGACTTTGTCGCCCGGCAGGATCCGGATGAAGTGCATGCGCATTTTGCCCGAAACGTGCGCCAAGACCTTGTGACCGTTCTCAAGCTGCACCCGAAACATCGCGTTGGGCAACGGCTCCAGTACAGTCCCTTCTACTTCAATGGCGTCGTCTTTCGACATCCACGCTCCCTTCGTCTTTGCTACCAGCGGTCAGGTGACACCGTGGGCGCGCGCCACCGCGGCGGCCGCCTTGAGCACCACTTCGGGTGCCTGGTTGCCATCGACGCGCGCAATCACACTGCCATAGCGTTGCACCAGCGGTGAGGTTTGCGCCTCAAACGCCGCCAAGCGCTGGCGAATTGTCGCCTCTTGGTCGTCGCTGCGGTGAACCAAAGCGGCACCACAGCGATCGCACATGCCATCTTTGAGCGGCGGGGCAAACTCGACGTGGTGGACACCACCACACGCCGGGCAAGTCCGGCGGCCGCACAGCCTGCGCACAACGGCGTCGGTCGGTACGTCCAGAAAAATCACCAAATCGGGCGAAAGGCCCTCGGCAGCCAGCGCATCAGCCTGGGGCAGCGTGCGCGGAAAACCGTCGAGCAGGAACCGCGGCGACCCATCGGGGTTGCGGCAATCGTTGGCCTGCACGCGCTCAGAAATGAGCTTGACCATGACCTCATCGGGCACCAGAGCGCCGCGATCCATAAACGTCTTCGCCAGCGTGCCAACCTCAGTTCCAGCAGCCCCAGCTGCGCGCAGCATGTCGCCAGTCGAAAGATGGGTCAGGCCGAATCTGTCGACCAAGCCTTTGGCAACGGTACCTTTGCCAGCACCGGGCGGGCCTACCAAAATGATCTTGTGGGCAACCGAAGTCGTCATGGCCTGGCTACCTTGACGCGTGTGGCTCGGCGATCTTGCTCACACATCGTCTAACCGCCGACCGCGCATCCTCGGACCACGCTCGCCGCCAAAGCTCTCATAGGAGCGGCTAATCAGGTGGCTCTCAATCTGCTTGGCGGTGTCCATGGCGACGCCGACCACGATCAGCAGAGAAGTGCCGCCGTAGTAGAACGGCACGTTGAAGTTTGTCTGCAGCAGCGTCGGCAATACGCACACGCTGGAAATGTACAGTGCCCCGCCAAAGGTGATCCGCGACAGCACCCGGTCAATGTACTCCGCAGTGTCTTTGCCAGCGCGAACGCCGACGACTGCGCCACCACCGCGCCGCAAGTTGTCGGCAATGTCGACTGAGTTGAAGGTAACGGCCGTGTAGAAGTAGCAGAAGAACACGATCAGCGCGACATACATCGCGTTGTACATCATGCGTCCGGGTGACAAGCCATTGACCACGCCCACCAACCAGTTTTGGTCAGGAAAGAAGTTGGCCAAGGTCGCCGGGAACATCAGGATCGAAGAAGCAAAGATCGGCGGAATCACGCCGGCTGAGTTGACCTTGAGCGGCAGGTACGAGTTCGCGGCTGCCACGGCTTGGCGGTTGACCGTCCGCTTGGCGTACTGCACCAAGATCCGGCGCTGGGCGCTCTCAAAGTACACGATGACGGCGATGACGCCGACCACCAGACCAGCGATCAGAATGAGCACCGGGATAGGAATTTGGCCATTCTTGACCAACTCCCAGGTCTGATGCACGGCGCTCGGCAAGCCGGCCACGATGCCCGCGTAGATGACCAGCGAGATGCCGTTGCCGATGCCGCGCTCAGTAATCTGCTCGCCAAGCCACATGATAAAGGTGGTGCCCGCGGTCAAGGACAGCACGCACAGCGCCCGAAAGCCCCAGCCGCCGTTTTGGACTACGCCGCCTAGCGCCGCAGAATTCATGCCTTCAAGCCAAATTGCCAGCGCAGTACCCTGAACGATCGAGAGGATCACGCAGCCGTAGCGGGTCCACTGGTTGATCTTGCGCCGGCCCGCGTCGCCTTCTTTGTTCAAGCGCTCGACAGCCGGGACTACCACCGTCAGCAGCTGCAAGATGATGCTCGCCGAGATGTACGGCATGATGCCAAGCGCAAAAATCGAGACCTGTTGCAGCGCCCCGCCCGAAAATAGGTCAATCAGGCCCATCAACCCGCCGGCACCCCGGCTGTTCATGTAGTCGGCCATGACGTGACGATCGACGCCGGGCACCGTGACGAACACGCCAATGCGGTAAATGGCGAGCATCGCGAGTGAAAACAACACGCGGCTTTTCAGCTCGGGTACTTTGGCGATGTTCTGTAGCACATTGGCCACGGACGACCTCTTCTCTCAGGAACTGGCGCAAGGCGGCGCCGCGCTAGCGAACATAGGGGCCGAACCGCACCGCCTCACTGGGTGAGTCGCGCTGTCACGCCGCCCGGCGATTGGCTTAAGTTCGGCCTGCCGCTTTGGTTTCTGCGGTGCCGCCGGCGGCGGCAATCTTGGTCTGCGCTGTCTCGCTGAACTTGTCGGCGACGACGGTCAGCGCGCGGTCCAGATCGCCGTCACCCAGAATTTTGACACCGTCCCAGCGGCCGCGGACCAAGCCCACGGCGCGCAAGGTAATCTCGTCTATGCGGGTGTTGGCCTCGAAAATCACGAGATCGCCAACATTGACCGAAGCCAAGCGCGTCCGGAAGATGTTGGTGAAGCCGATCTTGGGCAAGCGCCGCTGGATCGGCATTTGGCCGCCCTCGAACGAGTTGCCGACATCAGGACTCTTGCGCGCCAGCTGCCCCTTGTGGCCCTTGCCGGCCGTCTTGCCCTGGCCAGAGCCCGGGCCACGGCCCAAGCGCTTGGTCTGACGATTCGCGCCGCGCGGCGCTTGCAGGTTGCTCAGTTCTTTCATGGCGCAAACTCGTTTGTGGTAGACCGCTGCCCGGACAACGAAGTCTGGCGGCGGGCGGGCGGAGGCCCGTAATGTGGTGCCGACAGCAGCGTCGGACCAGACCAAGGGCGCGGGAGTATAAGCGCAGGCGGCGGCAACGGCAAGCCCAAGCCTGCCGTGCCGTCCTGCAACAGCGGCTAGCCGCGCAATTCTTCGACAGCCTTGCCGCGACGGCTCGCGACATCCTCGACCGTGCGCAACTGCTTGAGCGCATCGACCGTGGCCCGAACGACGTTGTGCGGGTTGTTCGAACCAATGCACTTGGTGACAACGTCGCGTACGCCTGCCTGCTCGAGCAGCGCGCGCACAGGGCCACCGGCAATGACGCCGGTCCCTTTGCCAGCCGGCTTGAGCAGCACTTCGCCCGCGCCATAGTGGCCCATGACATCGTGCGGGATGGAACCCTTGACCAGCGGCACCAGAAACATCGACTTGCGCGCCTGCTCGGTGCCCTTGCGGATGGCTTCCGGCACTTCGGAGGCCTTGCCCATGCCGACACCGACGTTGCCCTTACCGTCGCCCACGACGATGAGCGCCGAAAAGCTGAAGCGCCGGCCGCCCTTGACGACCTTGGCAGTGCGGTTGATCGCGATGGTCGCGGTCAACAGCTCGTCTTGGTCCTTCTCGCGCGGCTCGCGGCGTTGAGGACGATCGTTGCGGTTGCCGCGGGGATTGGAATTGGTCTGCTCAGCCATAATCGATTACTCCTGGCCTGGGGCGTCGCCGCCGGTGCTGGGGCTGTGGCCTTCTTTGGTCAACAGGCCCATCTCGTGGGCGGCCTGCGACACCGCTGCAATGCGGCCGCAGTAATGAAACCCGTTGCGGTCAAACACCAATTTGGTGATGCCGCTGGCCAGGGCGCGCTCTGCGGCAAGCTGACCGACCGCTTTAGCGGCGGCCGTCTTGTTGCCTTCGAACGTCTTCATGCTCGCTTCGATGGTCGAAGCGGCGGCCAGGGTCTTGCCAGAGTCGTCGTCGATGACCTGCACGTAGATGTGCTTGGCCGAGCGGAACACCGACATGCGTGGCCGCTGCGCGGTCCCTTTGATGGTGTGGCGGAGACGCACCTTGCGGTGCTCGCGCGCATTCTTGTAATGCTGAATCGACATAACAGCTTCCTCGCTTCTAGAACTGCCCAAACCACCGCCCCAACACTTTGCTGGGGTGAAGCGCGGGGGACGGCCCCTACGCTCGGCGAAACCGTGGCACTGTTGCAGTGAGCCCGTCCGTGCAGTGAGCCCGACCGTGCAGTGAGCCCGACCGTGACCGGTCAGGTTACTTTTTCTTGCCGCCCTTGCCGCCGGACTTGCCGGCCTTCTGCCGCACTTTCTCGTTGGTGTAGCGAATGCCCTTGCCCTTGTAGGGCTCCGGCGGACGCAGATCGCGAATGTTGGCTGCAGCCTGACCGACCGCTTCTTTGTCGATCGAGGTCAGCTCCAGGTGAATCAGCTTTTCAATCTTGCACTGCACGCTGTCGGGCAGCGCGTAGTTGATCGTGTGCGAAAAGCCAATCGAGAACTTGAGCACTTGGCCCGACTGCTCGACTTTGAAGCCGACGCCTTGGACATCGAGCTCACGCTTGTAGCCCACGGTGACGCCCTGAACCATGTTGCGCAGCAAGTTGCGGCCCAAGCCGTGCAGCGCCTTGCCGGTGCGGTTGGTATCGACCGGGTGGACCAGAATCTGGCCCTGCTGCTGTTCAAACGTCACGCCCTTGAATGTCCGGTGGAGCGCGCCGAGCGGCCCCTTAACCGTCACATCATCGCCCACCACGCTCACGGTCACCTTGGGCGGCACCACGACTGGGGCTTTGCCCACGCGTGAAGCAACGATTTTATTTGCACTTTCCGTACTCATCTCAAATCTCCTGCCCCTGTGGCCCGCTGGTCGATCTACAGACCGCTTGGGGTTCGGCTGGCGGTGGTCATCTGGCCAGTGGCGTCGCCACAGCGGCACAGAACTTCGGACTGGCTACCAGACCGTGCACAGCAACTCGCCGCCCACATTGAGCTGACGCGCCTTGTTGCCGGTCATGACACCCGAAGAGGTCGACAGGATGGCAATGCCCATGCCGTTCTTCACCTTGGGGATCTCGGTCACACCCACGTACTTGCGCTGTCCGGGCCGCGACCAGCGCCGCAGCCCCGAGATCGCGTTGGACTTGTCAGCGCAATAGCGCAAAGTCAACACGATGGCCGGATGCTCAGCGACAGCGTCGTCATTGAGCTCTGCCAAGTAGCCTTCCTGCTGCAGGATCTCAGCGATCGCGCGCAAGGTGTTGGAGGTGGGCACCCGCACGTTGCTGTGGCGGGCGAGGATCGCGTTGCGTACGCGGGTCAAGAAGTCCGCAATCGGGTCGCTGGTCGGCATGGCAGTTCTCGCTTGCTAGTCACTTACTAGAAATAGGTGGCTCAAAAGGGCTGGTTCACGCTGGGTTGGCCGAATCGCGCGGCCACAGGGTTACCAAGAAGCCTTGGTCACGCCAGGTAGCTCACCACGGTGGGCAAGCTGCCGAAAACAAATGCGGCACAGCCCGAACTTGCGCATAAACGCCTTGGGGCGACCGCAGCGCTCGCAGCGGCTGTGCTTGCGCACCGTAAACTTGGGTGTGCGGGTGGCGGCGATGATCTTGCTTGTCTTGGCCATTTTTCGCTCTCTGTGCCCAGTCACTTCGGGCTGGGTCGCTGCGGTCTGTGTTGCCCTGGTGCTGGTGTGCTACTTCGTTTCGACGGTTGACTCGGCTACTTGCGGAACGGCATGCCCAGCGCCAAGAGCAAGGACTTGCTCTCGGCGTCATTGACAGCGCTGGTCACCAAGGTGACGTTCATGCCGCGGACCTTGTCGACCTGCTCGTAGTTGATCTCAGGAAAGATGATCTGCTCGCGCAGACCCATGGTGAAGTTGCCCCGCCCGTCAAAGCCCTTGGGGCTGACACCGCGAAAGTCGCGAACACGCGGCAGCGCGATGCTGATCAACCGATCGAGGAACTCCCACATGCGATCACGGCGCAGGGTCACTTTGACACCGATCGCCTGGTTCTCGCGCAGCTTGAAGTTGGCGATCGCCTTGCGCGACTTGGTCACGATCGGCTTTTGTCCCGACAGCATGGTGAGCTGCTCAACCGCCTTGTCGACGACCTTGGGATTCTGCGTCGCTTCGCCAATACCGAAGTTGATGACGATCTTCTGCAACCGAGGAACCCGCATCGGGTTATCAAAGCCAAACTCTTTGGTCAGAGCGGCGATGACTTCGGTCTTGTACTTGGTGGCCATTCTGGCTGCCATCGGTTTCTCATTCGCGCGGCTGAGTGCGCGTGTTCTTCTCGAACCTTGGGTTCCCCTCCAACCTGCGCCAGCTCACTTAGCCGACGTCTGAAGGATTGGGAGGACTCGTTGGACCCCTAAACGGGGTCGAGAACCTCGCCGGTCTTGTGGACCACGCGGACCTTCTTGGGGCCCGTCGCGGTCTCGACCGTTTGAAATCCGACACGCACCGGCTTGCCGGTCGTCGGGCTGATGAGCGCCACATTGCTGATGTGCAACGGCGCTTCGATCTCTTTGATGCCCGCCGTCTCGTTCTGGCGCTTGGCCTTGGCGTGCTTCTTGACGATGTTAAGGCCTTCGACAATCACAGCTTCGCCATCGCGGGCCATGCTTTTGACCGTGCCACTCTTGCCGTTGTCTTTGCCGGCGATGACTTGGACGGTGTCGCCTTTGCGGATCTTGCGCATCGTAACCCTCTTTGACTTTCAACGCTTCTTGCGCTTGCGCGCGTTGCGGCTTGGAACGACTGTCGGCGACTACAGAACTTCTGGTGCGAGCGACACGATCTTAGTGAACTTCTTGGCGCGCAGTTCGCGGGCCACGGGTCCAAAGATGCGGGTGCCGACCGGTTCCTTCTGGGCGTTGATGACCACGGCGGCGTTGCCATCGAACTTGATGTAGCTGCCGTCTTCCCGACCGACTTCCTTGGTGGTGCGAACGATCACGGCCTTGACCACGTCGCCCTTCTTGACCTTGGACTTGGGCAGCGCCTCGCGCACCGAGCAGACGATGATGTCGCCCAGCGATGCGTACTTGCGCTTGCTGCCGCCCAGCACCTTGATGCAGCGCAGCTGCTTGGCGCCGGAGTTGTCGGCCACCGTGAGATAGGATTCTGTCTGGATCATCGCGAACTCCTTGCGCAGCGGGCCGTTTTGGACCCCGTGCACACAGCGTTGGGCTGGCTAGGTGGCTTTCTTGCGCAGCGTCGAGCGGTACACCCAGCGCTTGTGCTTGGACAACGGACGGCACTCTTCGATGACGACCGAGTCGCCCAGGGCGCAGGCACCGTGCTCGTCATGGGCCATGTAGCTGGCGCGCCGACGCACGTACTTGCGGTACTTCGGGTGCAAGAACACCCGTGTCACCGAGACCACGGCGGTTTTGTCCATCTTGACCGAGATGACGATGCCGTTCATGCGGCGGCGGTGACGGTCCAAGTGGTTGCCTTCGGCCACGGGCGCGTCGGCGGAGATTTCGATTTCAGTGTTCTCGGTCATAAACTTGCCTCTTAGAGTGCTGGGTCCGCAGGTGCTTTCGGTGCGGTTGCGCGTTTGGCGTGGCCGCCGGCTGCTGATTAGGCTTCGCCACCGACGTTGATGCCGAGTTCGACTTCGCGCAGCCGGGTCGCGACGCGTGCCAGCTCGCGCCGGGTCGTGCGCAGCTTGATCGGGCTGCCCAGCTGGCCGGTGTGGTGCTGAAAGCGCAACCGGAACAGCTCGTCGCGCAACTCGGACTCGCGCTTCTTGAGTTCAACTTCGCTCAACTCTTGGATCAGTTGCTTTTTCATCCGATTTCTCCACGGGCGATGACTTTGCACTTGATGGGCAGCTTGTGAGCAGCCGCGGCGAGCGCGTCGCGCGTCACCTGGCCGTCGTCGGACTGAATCTCGTAGAGCATCGTACCAGGTTGGACGACTGCCACCCAGTGATCAGAGGGGCCCTTGCCCTTACCCATCCGGGTCTCGGCAGGCTTCTTGGTCACCGGCTTTTGCGGGAAGATGCGGATCCACACTTTGGCGTCCCGCTTCATCTTGCGCGTCATCGAAACACGGGCGGCCTCGATCTGGCGGCTGGTCAGCCAACCACACTCGATGGCCATCAGGCCGTAGTCGCCATACGAGACGTCATTGCCGGTTTGGGCAAAGCCGCGCGTATCGCCTTTCATCACTTTGCGCCATCTAACGCGCTTGGGAGCCAACATGGCTGGACCTCTTTAGTTCAGGATCAGGGTTCTGGTGTTGCTCAGGCGCGCACCGGAGCATTCGGGCTGCGTTCCGGCAAGATGTCACCGTGGTAGATCCACGTCTTGACGCCGATGATGCCGTAAGTCGTCTTGGCCAGCGCCTCGCCGTACTGGATGTCGGCGCGCAGCGTGTGCAGTGGCACCCGGCCTTCGCGGTACCACTCGTAACGGCCCATTTCAGCGCCGCCCAAGCGACCCGAACAAGCCACTCGAATGCCCTGAATGCCGAATTTCTGCGCCGCCTGCATGGCTTTGCGCATCGCCCGCCGAAACGCCACGCGGCGCTCTAGTTGGGTCGCGATGTTCTCTGCCACCAACTGCGAGTCGGTCTCAGCGCGCCGCACCTCGTGGATGGTCAGCACGATTTCGCCCTTGACCATCTTCTGCAGCAGGGCCTTGAGCTTCTCGTGCTCTTTGCCCTTGGGTCCGATCAGGATGCCCGGACGCGCGGTGTGCACGCCGACCCGAATCTGGCGGGCCCGGCGCTCGACGTCGATCTTGGCGATGCCGGCGTGGTTCATCTTCTCCTTGACCACCTTGCGGATAGCCAAGTCCTCGTGCAGCCACGCGCGGTAGTTCTTCTCTTCGAACCACTTCGAGTTCCAGGTGCGGATTATGCCTAGGCGTAGTCCATTCGGATGGCTTTTTTGTCCCACGGTTCCCTCTACTTACTCAGATCTAGTCAGTCTGGCTCAGATCTCGTCGGTTTGACTGCAGCTGCTTACTTGACGCCCAGCTCGATGGTAACGTGGCTGGTCTTCTTCAGGATTTTGGTAGCCCGGCCCTGGGCGCGTGGCGTCCAGCGCTTCATCATCTCGGCTTGATCGACGAACACCGTCTTGACGAACAGTTGGTCGACGTCAACCTGGCTCTCCGCCCGCGCATTGGCAACGGCGCTGTACAGCAGCTTGCGCACCGGCTCGGCACCCAACTTGGGGATAAAGCTCAGCATGCTCAGCGCCTCTTCCACGCCTTTGCCGCGAATGCGATCGATCACCATCCGCACTTTGCGGGGCGCGATGTGCAAGCCCTTGAGCTTGACGGGGGTGAAGGTCATTGTCTCGTTGCTGTCCATGACTGTGCTCCAGGCGTCTCGTCGCGTGACGGAAGGCCACTGCTACTGCTCGGTGTGCTACTTCTTCTTGACCTTCTTGTCCGCAGAGTGGCCAAAGAAGTTCCGGGTTGGGGCGAACTCGCCCATCTTGTGACCGACCATGTTTTCGGTCACGAACACGGGCACGAACTTTTTGCCGTTGTGCACCATGAAGTTCAGGCCGACGAAGTCTGGGTAAATCGTGGACCGCCGCGACCAAGTCTTGATCGGCCGCTTGTTGGTGGTGCGATTGGACTCTTCGACCTTGGCCATCAAGTGACCGTCGACAAAGGGACTCTTTTTTACTGAACGAGGCATCGGGTATTCTCCGCGAAATGCTGTCGACTAGTGCGACTGAAACGAGCTGCTACCGCGAGCCCTTGGGCCGACGGGACACAATCAAGTGGTTGGTGCGCTTGTTCTTGCGCGTCTTGGGGCCCTTGGTCTTCCAACCCCACGGCGAGGTCGGGTGCCGGCCACCGGACGTGCGACCTTCGCCACCGCCCAACGGGTGGTCGACCGGGTTCATCGCCACGCCGCGCACGTTCGGGCGAATGCCCAACCAGCGTGACCTTCCGGCCTTGCCCAAGCTGACCTTGTCGTGGTCGATGTTGCTGGTTTGACCGATGGTCGCGCGGCATTCTTTGGTGACTTTGCGCAGTTCGCCAGACGGCAACCGCAGCAGCGCGTGGCGGCCTTCTTTGGCCATCAACTGTGCCGATGTGCCCGCCGCACGGCAGACTTGGGCGCCCTTGCCAGGCTGCAATTCGATGTTGTGCACCATGGTGCCCACCGGGATCGACTCAAGGGGCAAGGTGTTGCCAGGCACGATATCGGCGTTCTTGCTCGAGACCACGGTGTCGCCGACTTTGAGGCCGACCGGCGCCACAATGTAGCGCTTTTCACCGTCCGCATAGTTCAGCAACGCGATGCGCGCCGAGCGGTTGGGATCGTACTCGATGGTGGCAACCTTGCCGGGCACGGTCACTTTGTCGCGCTTGAAGTCGATGATGCGGTAGTGCTTCTTGTGACCGCCACCGCGCTGCCAGGCCGTAATACGTCCGGTGTTGCTGCGGCCGCGCGGGCCTTTCAGTGGCACCAGCAGCGCCTTGTGGGCGTCGCCGGTGGTCACGTCGGAGAAGTCGTCCAGCGACAGCTGACGGGTGCCATTGTTGACGGGTCGGTAGTGCTTGATGCCCATGGTGCCTCAGTGTTCTTGCGGGCTGGCGCTGCAGCTTGCAGCGGCATGCGGTGCGAGCTGGGTTACGCTGCGAAGAAGTCGATGTTTTGGCCTTGGGCCAGCTTGACGAACGCCTTCTTGGTCTGCGCGCGGTTGCCGGTGAACTTACCGACGCGGCGCTCTTTGCCGTATTTCTGCTGGGTGCGAACGTCGATGACGTTGACCCCAAACAGCGTCTCGACGGCGCCCTTGATCATCTTCTTGTTGGCGTCACGGTGGACTTGGAAGACCACCACGTTGTCGACTGAGCCCACCAAGCTGTTCTTCTCGGTGATCAGCGGCTTTTCCAAGATTTGCGTAATGTGCAGCGCCATGGTGTCCTCTTCTCTGAAATGCGTGCGAGCAGTGCACTACAATTCGTTCGGGTAGCGGTTACTTAGCAAGCCGTTCTTCCAGCGCCTTGGCGCCGTCGACAGTCAAGACCAACCTGTCATACTTGAGCACGTCGTAGACGTTGACGCCTTCGGCGCGAATGTACTTGGCCGACTGCACATTGCGAATCGACAAGTGCAGCGACTGCTCTTCGTTGCGGGTCACCACCAGCGCGTTGGGCGCGCCCAGACGACCGAGCACCGCAACCGCTTCTTTGGTGCGCGGCTTGTCCATGGCAAAGCCGTCGAGCACGATCAGTTCACCTTGCGACAACCGCAGCGACAGCGCCGAGCACAGCGCGGCGCGCCGCACTTTCTTCGGAATCGTGTAGCTGTAGTCGCGCGGGTGCGGACCGTGGGCGATACCGCCGTGCACGAAAATCGGCGACTTGCGCGAGCCGTGGCGGGCGTTGCCGCTGCCTTTCTGCTTGTAAGTCTTGCGGGTCGTGCCGTGCACTGTTGTGCGCGTCTTGACCGAGTGGGTGCCGGCGCGCCGGTTGGCGAGCTGACCCTTGACCACTTCCCAGTGCAAGTAGGGCTTGATTTCAGCAGCAAACACCGCGTCGGCGAGTTCGATTTCGCCGATCGCTTGGGCTTGCGTATTGAGGACGTTCATCGTGGGCATAGCTGCCTCAGTTCACAAAAGGGGGACAAAGTTGCGTTCACAGCTCCAGCGCAGGCCGCCGCTGTGTTCAGGTCTTGATTCAGGTCAGGTCTTGATCTCAACGGCGACACCCGCGGCCAAGTCGAGCTTCATCAGCGCGTCCAGGGTCGCTTGGGTGGGATCCAGAATGTCGATCAACCGCTTGTGGGTCCGGATTTCGAACTGCTCACGGCTCTTCTTGTCGACGTGCGGCGAGCGCAGCACCGTGTAGCTGTTGATCCGCGTGGGCAGCGGGATCGGTCCGGCAATGCGCGCGCCCGTGTTGCGCACGGTCGAGATGATTTCGCTGACCGATTGGTCCAAGAGCTTGAAGTCGTAGGCCTTCAGGCGGATGCGGATGCGTTGGTTGGCCATGATACTGTCTCCGAAACGAGAGTGCCGCGGGGCGGCTGACGGTTAGCCCTTGCTCTTCTAGCCCTTGCTCTTCTAGCCCTTGCTCTTGAGCACTTCTTGCAGAATCGAGCTGGGTGCAGGCGCGTAGTGTGAGAACTGCATGGTGTACGTGCCGCGACCTTGGGTGCGCGAGCGCAGGTCGGTGGCGTAACCAAAAGTCTCGCCCAGCGGCACTTCGCCTGTAATCACGCGCACACCTGCGCGCTCATCCAAGTTGGTGATGCGGCCACGGCGGCTGTTCAAGTCGCCGATGATGTCGCCCATGTAGTCTTCGGGCACCAGAATTTCGATGCCGAAAATCGGCTCCAGCAGCTGGCACTTGGCCTTGGAGCAGGCCTCCTTGAAGGCCATCGAGCCGCAGATGCGGAACGCCATTTCGTTGGAGTCGACATCGTGGTACGAGCCGTAGAACAGCGAGACCTTGAGGTCGACCATCGGGTAGCCGGCCAGGTAGCCATTGGTCATGGCGTCTTGGATGCCCTTGTCGACGGCCGGAATGTATTCCTTGGGAATAATGCCGCCCTTGATCTCATCGACAAACAGGTAGCCTTCACCCGGGGCCTGTGGCTCAAGCCGAATGCAGGTGTGCGCGTACTGGCCGCGACCGCCGGTCTGCTTGGCGTACTTGTGATCGACTTCGGCAAGCTGCGTCACTGTCTCGCGGTAGGCCACTTGCGGGCGGCCGACTTTGGCGACGACTTTGAACTCGCGCTTGAGGCGATCGACGATGATTTCCAGGTGCAGCTCGCCCATGCCGGCGATCAGTGTCTGAGCGGTCTCTTCGTTGGTGTAGAACTTGAACGAAGGATCTTCGCGGGCAAGCTTGCTCAAGCCATTGGACAGTTTCTCTTCCTCGGCCTTGTTCTCGGGCTCAATGGCCACTGAGATCACGGGGTCGGGGAACTTCATCAATTCCAGCGCAATCGGCTGCTTGTTGTCGCACAGCGTGTGCCCAGTAATTGTGTCACGCAGGCCGGCCACCGCGACGATGTCGCCGGCGTAGGCCTCTTTGATGTCTTCGCGCTTGTTGGCGTGCATCTTCATGATGCGGCCAATGCGCTCGCTCTTGCCAGTGTTGCTGTTGATGACCGCGTCGCCGACGACCATCGTACCTGAGTAAATGCGCACGTAGGTCAGGTGGCCGATGAATGGGTCGGTCCACAGCTTGTAGGCCAAGCCGCAGAACGGTGCATCATCTTTGGCTTCGCGCTCGATGTGCTCACCGGCGTTCTTCTCGCCATCGACGCCAATGCCTTTGACCGGCGGAATGTCGCTGGGGCTTGGCAGGAAATCGACCACGGCGTCAAGCAGTTGCTGAACACCCTTGTTCTTGAACGCCGAGCCGCCGATGACTGGAATCATCGCCATGTTGAGCACGCCCTTGCGGATCAGCACCTTGAGCTCTTCGGCCGGGATGTCTTCGCCGGACAGATAGCGCTCCATGGCGTCATCGTCTTGCTCCACGGCCGCTTCCAACATGAATTGGCGGGCTTCGTCGGCCGCGGCTTTCATGTCGTCGGGCACTTCGACCACGTCCCAGCGCACGCCCTGCGCGGCGTCGTCAAACATCAGGCCTTTCATGGTGACCAAGTCGACGATGCCCTTGAAGTTCTCTTCGGCGCCGATCATCAGCATCAAGGGCACGGCGCGGGCGCCCAGGCGCTCCTTGATTTCGCCAATCACACGACCGTAATCGGCGCCGGTGCGGTCCATCTTGTTGACGAAAGCAATGCGCGGCACCTTGTAGCGATCGGCTTGGCGCCACACGGTCTCTGATTGCGGCTGAACGCCACCGACGGCACAGAACACCGCGACCGCGCCATCGAGGACGCGCAATGAGCGCTCGACTTCGATGGTGAAGTCGACGTGACCGGGCGTGTCGATGATGTTGATCGTCTTGCCGCGCCATTGGCACTGCGTTGCTGCCGACGTGATCGTAATACCGCGCTCCTGCTCTTGCTCCATGAAGTCCATGGTCGCTGCGCCGTCGTGGACTTCGCCGATTTTGTGGACGCGGCCGGTGTAGTACAGGATTCGCTCGGTCGTCGTGGTCTTGCCGGCATCAATGTGGGCCATGATGCCGATGTTTCTGAAGTTGGCGAGCGGTACGGAGCGGGGCACGGGATTCTCTCAGTGCGCGGTTCTGCGCTTATTGCTCAGTGCGCCTAAGGCGCTTCTTTGCTTGGAGCGCTTGCGGCGCTGGGTTGTTGCCTACCAGCGGTAGTGGGCGAACGCTTTGTTGGCTTCGGCCATTCGGTGCACGTCTTCGCGCTTCTTGACTGCCGAGCCGCGGCCCGCCGAAGCGTCCAAGATCTCGTTGGCCAGTTTCTCGACCATGCCTTTTTCGCCGCGGGCGCGGGCAGCGTTGATGAGCCAGCGCATCGAGAGCGCCGTTCGACGCTCCGGACGAATCTCGACCGGCACCTGGTAGTTGGAACCACCGACGCGGCGCGACTTGACTTCAACGGCCGGGCGAATGTTCTCCAAAGCCGTGCGGAACAGCTTGACCGCGTCGTCTTTGCCGCGCGACTCGACTTTCTCCAGGGCTTCGTACAGCAGGGCCTCAGCCGTGGGCTTTTTGCCGTCGTACATCAAGCAATTGGCGAATTTGCCGACCATCTGGTCGCCATATTTTGGGTCGCGTGGGGGCGTGCGTTTCGGTACTTCGCGGCGACGGGGCATGGGAAACTCCTGCAATCGTTCTGGATCGGGTGCTCAGGCCAGCGGTTGTGGCGGCCTAGCGTAGCGTGGTCCTACTTCTTCTTGGTCGTGGGTGCGGCAGCGCCCTCTTTGGGCCGCTTAGCGCCGTACTTGCTGCGGCTTTGGCGCCGGCCGGCCACGCCGGTGGTGTCGAGCGAGCCGCGCACGATGTGGTACCGCACGCCGGGCAGGTCTTTGACACGGCCGCCGCGGATCAACACGATCGAGTGCTCTTGCAGATTGTGGCCGACGCCTGGGATGTACGACGTCACTTCCATACCATTGGACAAGCGCACGCGGGCCACTTTGCGCAGTGCCGAGTTCGGCTTCTTGGGCGTGGTGGTGTAAACGCGGGTGCAGACGCCGCGCTTTTGCGGGCAGCTGTCCAGGGCGGGCGACTTGGTCTTGCGGTGCTTGGCGGCGCGGCAGTCGCGGACCAGTTGGTTGATTGTCGGCATCTTGGCGGGACTCCCTGTTGCGTTCGACCTGCGTTCAGTGTTCTTTCGAACTGGCTTCGTTCTGGCTTCGTTCTGGCTTCGTTCTGGCTTCGTTCTGGCTTCGTTCTGGCTTCGTTCTGGCTTCGTTCTGGCTTCGGCCTTCTTTGGACCTCGGCAACTTCGATCCAAGGCCTGTTTGCGCGGGGATCCGCGTTGGCAAGGCGGTCTGGTACCTGGCGAACCGGCGGTACACCAGCTGGTGCGCGCCTGAGCTCGCCGGAGTGCGTTTGCAACATCGCCAAACCGAGGCACGTCACCCGACTGCAGCGCAGCCAACTGACACGACCTCGACCCGCGGTATGCCGCTTCGCGAGGATTCACCACCAGAAAGCCCAACTTGAACAACCGAAACGCCATTTTGAGCGGCGCTGCGGCGCAACCAGCGCGAGCTGGATGCAGTTGGGCCCGTGAGGGCGCCCATCGTACCTTCGCGGAGGGCCGGGGTCCGTGTAGGCCGCCGACCTCTTGCAGTGCACTCCGCGCTCGCTCCTACCGCCGAACTAGGTTCAGCATCAGGTTGATCACGGTCCAGTCAGCGTCGCCGACCGGAAATTGTGCGCTGCGAAGGCTCCTTTCCCGATGGGGGGACGTTCCGGCACCGTGCCGGAACCCGCCGCAAGCCAGTCGGCCCGGGCGTGGGGGCGAAAGTGTAGAGGCGATAGCATTGGGTGTCAAGCGGGTTTTGCCGAGGGTCGCGCGACATTGTGCGCC
Source organism: Myxococcales bacterium (assembly GCA_947499075.1). Classification (GTDB taxonomy): domain Bacteria; phylum Myxococcota_A; class UBA9042; order UBA9042; family UBA9042; genus SXRM01. Next base: position 37,990 of record CANMNA010000001.1, on the reverse strand, counting down.
GGCGCCTCAATTTTGGCGCTTCGGCCTGGGCGACGCCTGGCTACATTACGGTTACTTTATGGACGCACCCTTTGTTCAACATGCTGTTCTGTGTGGAGATATAGGGACACTGGCGGCGGCAGGTGGCCACTTGACGCCACCGGCGATCGCATCTGACGCCGCGTGAGGCAAGCGCGCGTCGACTTGCAGCTGCTGCTAATCACGGGCAAGCTAGCCAAGCAGGGGAGCAGGCTATGACGCAGGCAAGCAATCAGGTCAAGGCCTTGGCAGTATTGGGATTGTTGTGTGCTGCTGCGTGCGACTTGCCGCCCGGCACCGGCAACGCGATCGCTGAAGTGCTGTTTGAGGACCCCGAGGCGAGCAAAGTCGCGGACCAACCGGTCGACTTGGCCGGTAGCGCCTGCGGGTCGGTCAGCGCCCAAGGAGAGTGCACTGCTCAAGGGCAAGTGCGCCGGTGCCTACTGCCGACGGGATATGGCGAGCCCAAGGTAGTGACCTACAGCTGCGGCAAGTTTGCGACCTGTGCCGTGGTGGACGGGCAAGCGTCTTGCACCGACTTAGCGGGCAAGTGCACGCCAGAAGACACCCGCTGCAGCAACGCCACCACCTTGGAGTACTGCGACAACGATGGCGTGTGGCAGAGCGTGCCGTGCGGGTCGCCGTGCAAGAGCGCCGCCATCAGCGCGTTTTGCGACAGCGGCACCGGCAAAGACCTGTACACGGTCACGGTCCAGTACGAAGCGCTGGGGCCCAACGACGCCATGACAGACTGGGCGACAGGCGCGACTGACGTGGCGGCCCAGGGTGTGCTGGCACTGGCGTTCGACACGGCTGGCGAGGGCACGATCATCGACTCCGCGGTCGCGGACAGCTTTGGAACCGTGGCGCTGGACATCAGCGGCGCATCGGGCGCGGTGACGATCGCAGTGCTCGCAGCCAAGCTTGGCGAGGACAAATCCAAGCTCGACTACCTCATCGCGCAGCCTGCAGTCGGCGACGGTGTTCAAGATACAGATCTCGCAGCCCAAAGTGGCGCAGACGCCAAGCCGTGGTCGTGGCAGATCGATCCGACCAAGACGCTGCCCGGCAGTACGGTCGTCGTCAAGCGCGCGCAAGGCAGCGGCGTGCTGCGGGTGTTTGACATTTTGCGGTTCGCCCATGCCAAGGCCAATGCCACGCTGGCGGGCGTGACCTTGCCGCTGGTGGTCTGGATGCGACCCAACACCGAGTGGGACTGCGGCGCGTGCTTTAGCGACTGGCCCACTTCGGTCAGTAGCTTCGATGTGCTGGCGCAGGCGTGGTTGCCCATGGACAGCCAAGACCAAAGCTACTGGGCCGATCCAGTCACCGCCCACGAATTGGGCCATTGGGTGATGGCCGCTTTCAGTACGAGCCCCAACGAGGGCGGGCCACACTGCTTGGGCGTGCCAACTTTTCCGGGTCAAGCGTGGAGCGAGGGGTGGGCGACAGGGTTTTCGTCGATCATCCGAGACAATAAGTACTACTACGACAAGCAGCAGGGATCCTTCTTCTGGATCGACTTGGGCGCCCAGAAATACGGCAAGGGCAAGCTGCTGGTCAAGCCGAACGCGCAACTCGGCTTGCTGCAGATGCAGGACGAGAATCACGTGGCCTCGCTGTTGTGGCAGCTTGCGCAAAACCCCGCGGTGGGTGCCAAGAATACGTTGTTCGCGGTGTCGAGCACGCGCCTGCAGGTCGGTGCGGGCAAGCGCGGCTACACGCGACGCACGTGGCAGGCCACCAAGTGCAAGGTGACCAACGAAGTCAACACTGGCAAGGCGGCACCATTTTTGGCTGACTATTTAGACGCGTTGCGCTGTGAAGGCACATCGGCCGGGGCGATCGACGCCGTGGCCCATCCAGAGAGCCAGTTTCCGTACCCGGCCGCCGCGCCGCTATGCGATTGAGGGGACCATGAAGCACTGGATTGCGGCAGCACTTGTGCTGCTAGGACTGCCAAGCGCGGTGCTGGCGGACCCGCCGCAGCGGGCCCCAATGGTTGCCACGTTTGTCGGGCCGGCCAAGGTCCGCCCAGGGCAGCAGCTGACGGTGGTGCTACACTTGGCGCTGACCCGGGCGCTAGACCTGCCGCTTGCCGTGACGTGGACCGTGCCACAGGGAGCCAAGCTGATGCAGCCCAAGGTGTTACCCCTTCGTCTGCAGCCCAAGCGCGGCAAAGTCGTGGACCTAAAGGTGCGATTCAGCCTGACCGGAGTGCCAGCCGACGATTTGCTGGTAGCGGTCGACGTCAATGGCGGTGATTTTGGCGTGCACGCGACAGCTGCTTACCGGTTCGGACGCCCCGAGCCAAAGTTGCCCAACCCGATGGACAAGGCGGCCCCCGTCAAACTGCGGGGCAAAGGGTTTGGGACGGGAGTTCCGATCCAGTGACGATCGCGCAGGCTGCGCCTGCCTGCCAGCGGTGAGCGCAGACTCCGACAGGTTGCTGCGCCAGAACGGGCAGTCCAGCAGCAGCCAGTGAATCGACGGGGCCTGCAACGCCGCGGCCAAACCAGAATGGCGGCCCACTTCGCCTGTCAGCCATCGTCTCTGCCGTGCGCTGGCGCGCGCCCAGCTTGGGCGGCAGCGTGGCGTCTGGTGACTAGAAGGCAATGACTTTGGAGGCGCAGAGCCGCGGTTGACGCCACGATTTTGGCGATCGCGGCGTTAGGATCTGTGACAGAACAAGTTGTTCTGTCACACGGCTCAATTGCTTGCTGGGTGGGCCGCAAGCTCGCAGCTTGACAGCCGACTCGCCGCTCCTGTCGAATTTGCAGTCGATCGACTTAAATTGTCACGGTTGCTTAGAGGGTGGATTCGATTGTGTCAACTAAAAACCGCAGCGTTGATAACGGCTTGGGACGCCGTCGCAATGAATTGCGCACCTACAGGTGACGGCGCTCGCCTGCGCGGGCGCCCGGCCGGGTGTCGGCGTAGGCCGACACCGTTGCCTGTAGCCGCAGAATTTATTCTGACGGTGAAAATGTGAAGGTCTTCGGTCTTCGCGAGCCCCGCGCAGGCCGCCTCTTAGGCATCGCTGCAAGATAAGCAGATCGATTGCGGACGCCAAGTCTATGAATCCAGATCGAATGCTGAAGAAGCGACGACTACTTTTCTTGCGGCGGTCGCTTACGGTGCCAGGTAGTGCCAAGTCGTCTTATTGGGCCCGACCATCCAGATGTCCTTGGCCGACGATCCCCAAATCCCGCGCAAGGCGTCGAGTTCGCCGATGTCGATCTGGGCCAGGGCCTCGCCGTTCCAGTGCAACACCACGCCGCCGTTGCCGGCCATCCACACGTCGTTGCTGGCGGAGCCCCAGATTCGGAAAAGCCAAGCGGCCTTGGTGGGCGATTCGACCTTGGTCCATCCGCTGCCGGTGTTGTGGAACACCACACCCTTTTTGCCCACGGCCCAGACGTCCTTGGCGCCGTAGGCCCACACGCCCTCGATGTTGTCGTCCATGCCGCTGGAGCCTACGGGTGTCGACGTCCAGACTTTGCCGTCCCAATGCAGCAGGGTGCCCATGCCGCCGGCGATCCAAACGTCGTCTTTGGCGATGGCGTGCACGCCGTACAAGTAGTTTTGGACTGGCAGCTTGACCGCCGCCCACAGCTTGCCATCCCAGTGCACCGCGCCGCCGGCGTCACCGACCGTCCACACGTCGTCGGTGGCCGTGCCGTGCACAGCTTGCAGGGCGCCGTCAACGGGCAAAGCCACGACTTTCCAGGCCGAACCGTCCCAATGCACAGCCGTCGCGCTCTCACCAACCGCCCAAATGTCCTTGTCCGACGCGCCCCAGACGCCATGCAGCCACTGAATCGTCGCTGGTTTGGCTTCGGCGTGCCACCCCGCTCCGTCGTACCACTGGATGGCACCCTGTTCGCCGACGGCCACCAGCTTGTCCTTGGCGGCGCCCCACAGGCCGTGCAGGCTGTATTTGGCGCCAGAGTCGCCCAAAGTCCACGTGCCGGTGACCGTGGACAATGCCGGACCGGAATCGGTTGCCACATCGGCAGCAACGGTGTCAACTGGTGGAGCAGCGTCGGCCGCAACTTCTGGTCCAGCGTCAGTGGGCGCCGGCGCGTCCGCGGCGACGTCGGGCGCTGCGGTTGCGTCCGCGTCGGCGGCCTTGGAATCGGGTGCGACGTCTGCGCCGGCTGCGTCCGCTGTTGGCACAACGTCACCGCCAGCGTCGCTGATCGCGACAGCTTGCGCGTCGGCGCCGGACGCCGGCTTGGCCGCGTCGGAACAGGCCGACAGGCTCGCAGCAAGTAGCAGGGTCAATAGGGAAACGGTGAGAAACGACATGGTCATGGGGCTCCAGAGCGCGTGGACCGCGCCAGCGAGCAGGCTATCACGGCCACGGCAGCGCGAAAATAACGGACGCACCCTTTGTTCAACTATCAAGATTTACGCCGCATTGCCAGCCAAGCCACGCAAATGGCCCAGGCCAGCGTCCACCCGCTGGCACCGCGTGGCGCGCCCGCACATCCACGTGCTGTGGCCGACTGAACCTGAGGAATGGCCGGCGAAGCGAGGTCTGACGCGGCGCCTAGGCTGGCCGCGTCTGCGGCTGGGCTGTCGGCAGCAACGGGTTCTGGTGCCGCGGCCACATCGGCGACCGCCGCATCGGCCGCAGCATCAGCCACGTTGTCGGCCACCGCGACTGCCGCCGGACTCGCCGGTGCCCCGACGCAAGCCGCCAGGTCGTCGCCATACGCCTCACCGCCCAGAACTAAGGCCAGCACCCCAGCGCCAAAGCCCATCATGGGCAGCGCGCCGGCAAACTGGCCTGCGCCGGTGCCGGTGGTCTGGACAAGCTCCGGGACAAGCCCGCCACCCGCAGCCGCGACTTGCAGCACGCGCTTGCGCAGTTCGTCGCGCTCGGCCTGCAGCGGCGCGCCCGCCGACAGCGCGCGCTCCATCCAGTGCAGCACCCGCAGGTCGATGAACAGCCACTCTTGGCTGTCGTACCATCCGCCGTCGTCGTTGCGCACAAAACCGGGTCCGCTGCCCGCCTGCAACGTCTTGCGCCACTTGTTCCAGCTCGACTGGGCGACCGGCCCCCACGGCGCAATCTGGCCGTCGAGCAGCGCTTCAATCGCCGCCAGATCGGCGGCGGTCTGAGGCGGTTCCTCCACGTTGCCACGCAGGTAGGTACCCGCCGGCGCCAGGTTGGCCACAATCGCATCGCGCAACTGGGTCGCCTGCTGCCGATACTGGGCGGCCAGCGCGCCCTGCCCCGCCACCGTCGCCAGCTGAGCAGCACCGCACAGGCCGCGCACGGCAGCGATCGACGTGTAGGCAAAGTGCTTTTGCTTACCGTTCCAGTGCACTTCCCAAATCGACGAATCAGGCTTGATCAGACCCGTGGCGTCGATGGCCTGCAGCAACGGCGCGGCGACCAGATCGCGCAAGTCAGGCCACCACTTGGCCACGAAGTCGACGTCATTGGCCGCTTGGACGTAGCGCGCGGCCTGCCACAGCACCAAGCCAAAGCCGTCCAGTTCGATGTTGGGACCGTCCTCGTTGCTGTCGCTTTCCTCCAGGCCACCGCCAAAGTAGCGCGTGACAGACACCCGATACGGAGCGCCGACTTGAGCCTGAAACTGGCCCGCTTTGCCTTGCAGCACGAACGCAAGCGCGGCCTTCGCCTCCGGCAAGTGACCGCTCGCCGCCAGCGCCACGCCCGCGTAACTCTGGTCGCGCGGCCACGTGATGTTCCACTCGCCCGGCGGCAAGCTCGCGACGATCTGGCCAAAGGGCGTCTGCCCTTGCCAGGGTCCGACCAATTCGGGCTGTTGGCACTGCGCCATCTTGAGCAAGGTCAGTTGGCGCTGAAACGTGAGCACCTCGTTGTCCGGCAGCGCGATGGGCAAAGGCGCTACTGCGTGCCACTTCTGCCACCAAGCTTGCTCGTCGGCAAGCAATTGCTCGGCATTGCGACCGGCGAGCCAAGCATGGATGTCAGGGGCGGCGACGTCGGTCGAGTCATAGCACACCAGTGCACCGGTCAAGGTTTGGCCAAGCGGGCTCAAGGACAGCCCGTTGACGACCAGTGCGCCGACCAAGTCGTTGCCAACCGCCTTGCCGACCTCGCCCAACTGCAGTGGCACGCCCAATTGGAAGGGCGCGTAGATGTTCTGCACGGTTGGCGTGCCGTCCCAGGGCGCGAGGCCGCGCACCAGCGCATGGTGGTCGGTGTTCAGGCCACGCTCCAGCAGGGTCCCCGGCCCCGCGATCTCCAACTGCTCCGCGTCACTGCCGGCATGGGGCGACCCGCTGCCCATGTGCAGGTTCACCAGCAGCGCCAGCGTGAAGTCCTGCTTGATCGGCCCACTTTGGCTCAAGCTGGCGACCCGGGCCAGCACGGCCAGACACCGCCCCGGCGCGGTCATCGGCGCAAACACCAATGTCGTCAGCGCAACTGGCGGGGGACCGGGCCACAGCCGCGTCTCGCGCACGATGCCGGTCGCCCCCCAATAGCCAAAGACCGTGTCGTTGATCCCGTCGCTGGGCTGCCAAGGCTTGGTGCCTAGGCTTAGCGGCATCTGGGGCGCCCAGGTGCCCTTGCCGACCTTGCCGTCCACCACCGGCGCCAGCCCCCAAAACAGGTCGTGGAGCACGTCGACGGTCGGCTTGCCTGGTGCGAAGCTTTGGTAAGGTCGGACCCACCAGCTGTTGAGCGCGCCGTACTTGTGGTCAAACACCGCCGCCGACTGACCGTTGGCGGCGACGCGCACCATCAGCGGCATGGGCGGCGGCAGCAACGCCGCGGCAGGTTGGGCGAGGACCACCGCAAGCGCGCACAGGAACAGCCAGCCGTGGCGCACCGCGCCTCCTCGCCGCAGACTTGACAGCCTGCCGCACGGCGTCAACGCTACCGCCATGCTCCACCCGTTGCAAACGCGGCGCGGCCGCCTGTCGACTCTGTTCTGCCTGTACCTCACCGAGGGCATCCCGCTTGGCTTTACCGCCACCGCGATTGCCACCGAGATGCGCCGCATGGGCTTGGGTCCAGCTGCCATCGGCGGCTTCGTCGCGTCCTTGTACTTGCCGTGGGCATGGAAGTGGGCGATCGGCCCCATCGTCGATGTCGTCGCGCCAGACAAATTTGGCCGACGCCGGGCGTGGATCGTCGGCGCCCAATTGCTCATGGTGGGCACGTTGTTACTGGCGATGGGCGTGGACATCGCCAAAGATCTCACGATGTTTACCGCGCTAATCTTTGTCCACAACCTGTTTGGCGCCACCCAAGACGTGGCGATTGACGCGCTGGCGTGCCATGTTCTGCCCGAAGAGGAGCGCGGCGTAGCCAATGGCCTGATGTTCGCGGGCGCCTACGCGGGTCAGGCGGTCGGCGGTGCCGGTGTGCTCTACCTGCGCGAGTCGCTCCAGCAGGCGCTTGGGCCTCAAGCGGCGCTCAAGGCGAGCTTCTTGCTGGTGGGCGCGTCGATCCTGGTGGTCACCGTGCTGGTCTCGTGGCGCCTCAAGGAGCCACCTTATCCGCCGCGCGCGGTGACTGCAGGCCCGCGGCTTGCACAAATTAGGCGCGAAATTGGCAAGTTTGCCAAAGATACGTTCTTTGCGTTTATCGGCTCGCGCGCGGCACTGCTAGCGGTGGCCTTTGCGCTGTTGCCGGCGGGAGCGATGGCCCTGTCGCTGGCGCTTCAGTCCAACCTGTGTGTCGAGCTGGGGCTTGCAGACGACCAGATCGCGACCATGAGCCTTGCCTCAACAGTTATCTCCGCGCTGTGCTGTGTCGCAGGCGGGCACATCTCGGATCGGTTCGGTCGGCGCAAGATGCTGGCGCTGTTTCTGGGGGCGACGGCCGTGCCAACGGCGTATCTGGCCTGGAAAATGCAAGCTGCGGGGTGGCTGATGCCAGTAGCACTCGACGCCAAGCAGCGACCGCCGATTCCGGCTGGCTTGGTCTCCGCGTTGTGGATGGCGAGCCTGCTGTACGCGGTGCCGCAAGGACTGATGTATGGCGTGCGCACCGCGTTGTTCATGGACGTCACGACGCCTGCGGTGGCTGCCACGCAGTTCACCGCGTACATGGCGTTGCTGAACTTGTCGATTGGATTGAGCGCCAAGTGGCAGGGCTGGGCGGCCGAGCACTGGGGCTACCCCAATACGCTGGCGCTCGACGCGGCGCTGGCTTTGGTGGCCCTGCCGCTCTTGTTGGGCATGGGCAAGCAAAAACTCGCCAGCGAAGCCACGGGCGGCGGCCTGAGGGACCAAGAAAGGGGCTGAACAAATGAGCACTTGAACAAAGGGCGCGTACGAATTGCGGCAGTCACGTCAGGGGTGCGGCAAGTTTGCGCCCACCCGGTGTCTGCTGACCGTGACCGTGACAGCGACAGGCCACCGTCGCCAGAATAATCAACTATTTCAATGTTCTGAACAAAGGATGCGTCGGTTAGTTTTACAGGGTCAAGGTCCAGTCGCTTAGAAGCACGCCCGGGGTGCGTGCCCCGCGGGTAGCACGACGCTTCCAAGTCAATGCATCGACACACAATTCCGGATTCTGCCCTAGGTCGACCAGCGCGGTACCAAACATGCGCTCGAGCGTGTCGTCAAAGCGCATCACCGCGACCGGGGCCACCGGTACACCATTCTCCACCCACAGTGTGGCAAAACGAGTCATGCCGGTAATGCGACACGCGTCCCGGTCTGAAAAATTGAGGTACCACAAGTTGTCCACCCATAGGCCGGTGCCCAGCCGTGCCAAGACATCGGCTTGGGCGAGCGCACCGCCACGCAACGACAGGCTGCCCGGCTCCTCGCTGTCGGCCGCCCCGTCAGTGACCAGACTGTACTCCTGCGCGGTGCGCGGCCCACAAAGCCCCTGAATGTGTCGGCCATTCTGCCACAATTGCACAGATTTCTTGGCAAACCCCGTCGGCCCAAACGTCGGCCCGACACCCAACGTCGTGTCCTCAACCAGGTTGACGCGCGCATCGAGGATGCCTTGCCCGTCGGCCAACCGCTGCAAGTGGGACTGGCGCGTCTTGTGGGCCTTGGTTGAAAAACCGGTCCAGCTCAGCACTTCGAGCAGGGCCTCGACCGCAGCCGGAGTGAGCCAGGCGCGATACCCGTCGGGCTCCAGCAGCCTCGGTGGCACAAACAGCAAGGGCAAACAAGCGCGCACATCGGTCAGTTGCGCCGCAAACTGCGCCGGTTGCCACGTCGGCCCAGCGAGGCTGCGCTTGATGGCCTTGTCGGTGTGGGCATACACGGAATAATCCAGCAGCGACATCGGTCGCTGCCACGCGTGCCGTACGCCGCTCGAATCGGCATACGCGGCGCCTATCGGTCCTTGGGCCAGGATACCGACAAGATCTAAGCCTTGAGAAAATCTGGCGATGTCAGCGATGGCAGCGTCAACGGGATCCGTTGGCAGGTCTGGTAGGTCGAATTGGCTTTCTGCACCGTCACATAACAACAAGTGCGGATCGTCGGGCACGTCCGGCAGCGTTTCGGCAAGCGTGTCGATGGCCCACTGAAGCCGCGCCACGTCGTCTGCTGCATCGCCGCCCAAGTTGACTTCGAGCGACGCGTGCTGCCGACCGAACACGAGCTCCACGGTACAGGTGGCCTGGTCGACATGCCCAGCCTGGCGTACCTGAGCATGGTTCCAGCGCACAAACGCCGTTTCTTCACACTGCAGGTAGGCGCTGGCCCTATGCGCAGCAGGCACGCGCAACTTGCCAAAATGGTGAAAAAACTGCTCGATTGCCCTCATTTGGTGCCTTCCGCTGCGCTTTGGGCACCAAAGACGTCGACAGCGGCGAATCGGCACATCGGCGAAGCGTGGCCAACGCGGACGATTTGCGTCGGCTCACCTTTGCCGCAGTACGGGGTGCCGTGGATGCCCAGGGCTTGGGCCACGCCATTGAGGCTACGCCAGAATGTCGCGGAGATGCCCCGATAGCACGGGTTGCGCACCCAACCAACGATGGCGCCGTTTTCGATCCTTTCGCCAACCTCGCAACCAAACTGGAACTTGTTGCGCGAGTCGTCGATCGACCAGCTCAGGTTGGTGTGCATCAAGATGCCGCGCTCGGTGCCTGCGATCAGCTCTGCTTCGGTGGCCGCACCAGGTTCGAGGTTCAAATTGGACATGCGGTCGATAGGTGGGCGGTTCCAGCTACACGCTCGGGTGGTCGCGACGCCAGGCAAGCTGGCGCGGGCCTGCGACAATTGGCCACCCAGCGGCCGCAGCAAGATGCCGCCCGCGATGACCAGTTGCCGGCTGGTGACGGTGCCAAAGTCATCAACCGCCAGCGACGCTAGCTCGCCTGGCACGCCTGGGTCAAACGAAATATTGAGCAATTCTGAACCGTATTGGTACGACCCGAACATCTCGGGCACAACAAAGCTGGTGCCAGCGAAGTTGCGCTCGTCACCCAAGATGCGGTCAAGCTCGAGCGGATGGCCAATCGACTCGTGAATTTGCAGCATCATCTGGTCTGAAGCGAGCAGCAGGGTCGTCGCTCCAGTTGGGCAATTGGCCGAACCGACCAACCGTACGGCCTCGCGCCCAACGCGCTCAGCGTGTAGGTCCAGGGCGAGTTCGTCCAAGAGCTCCAGACCCGCCTGACGCGCGGTGTCCATGTGGGTGCGACGCTGGGTGGTCTGGCCATCGGATGCATACGCTTCCAGCTGCGGGTGCACCACGTGGTAGCGTGTCTGGGCGTCGCCACCACCAGCAGTGACGAGCACGCTGGTCACCGCGGTAACCGTTACGCCGGCGCGACGGTCCACAATCTGTGGGCCAGCGCTTGCCAGCGCGGTGTCCCATTGCCGCAGACGATCGAGCAGGGCCCGACGCGTCAATTGGCTGGGCGAGACCGCGGCGGGGCCATGCCACTGGCCGACTGCGTTGGGTAGGTCGCCTGCATGCAGAGGCACCAGATTGCACAGCGCCGTGGCATGGGCAAGCGCACGGGCTTGGACAAAGGCCCGTTGCAAACCAGACAGCGACAAATCGGCGGTTGCGGCATAGCCAAGCGCACCCTGGTCGAGCACGGTCACCATCGCGCCAAAGTCATCAGCACCGCGCGGCGGCTCGACCACGCCCGCGCGCACCACCAGCGACTCGCTGCGTTCGCGCAATCCGCGCACGGACCACCACGCACACGGCACAGCAGCCAATTGGGCGCGCTTGGCGAGGTGGTCAAGCGGGTCAGGCAGCGCCATTTTCGCGGCCGATTGCGTGCTGGACAAGGTCGATGCGAACATGCGGGCCTTATCAACCGGAAGCGGGCGGGCAACATGGCCGAAAATTCGCGGAGGCGCAAGTGGACGACCCGGCATGTGTGGCTCTACAGGCTGTTTCTTGCGGCGCTATTGTCCAGCGGTCACCTGTTTTCGGCTTGTCGGGCCGAACTCGTCGCGTCTGCAGCGACGGCGCCGATCGACCCGGTGCTGCAGCGTATTTGGCAGAGCGCAACGGCCAGCGATGCGGCGTACCAGAAGTTGATCGAACTCTGCGACGACATTGGACATCGCCTCTCAGGGTCGCCGCAGCTCGACTTGGCAGCCGCGTGGGCGGTCAAAGCGCTTCGGCAAGACGGCATCGCTACGGCGCGCCTGGAACCTGTCATGGTGCCCAAGTGGCTGCGTGGCAAAGAATCGCTTCAGCTGGTGGCGCCGCGGGCCATGCCGCTGGTGATGCTGGGGCTTGGCGGGTCGACTGCGACGCCCGTAGGTGGCCTGAAGGCTGAAGTGCTGGTCGTCCGTGATTTGGCCGAGCTCAAGACGCGGGCAGCGGCCGCCAAAGGCAAGATTGTCCTGTTCAATCAGGCGATGCCGGCGTGGACACCCCAGCACGGCTCTGGGTACGGTGACACGGTCCAGCAGCGCGTTCACGGCGCGCAGTGGGCGTTTGAGCACGGCGCAGTGGCGGCACTGGTGCGCTCGGTGACTGCCCAGAGCCTGAGCACGCCGCATACGGGTGGCACACGGCATCAGGGGCGCGGGACCCCCGTGCCCGTTGCAGCCATCTCTGTCGAGCACGCGGAGTTACTGGCGCGGTTCGCGGCGCGCGGCATCAAGACTGAGGTCCTGTTGCAGATGGAGGCACACGAGGAGGAGCCCGCTGCGTCGCACAACGTGGTCGCGGAACTGATTGGCAGCGAGCACCCCGGCGACATAGTGGTCATTGGCGGTCACCTCGACAGCTGGGATGTGGGACAGGGCGCCCACGACGATGGCGCGGGTGTCGTCGCGGCGATGCAGGCGCTGGCGACGTTGCAGCGGCTGGGACTGCAGCCGAAACGAACGATACGCGTCGTCTTGTTCACCAATGAGGAAAACGGCCTCGCTGGCGGCAAGGCTTACTTTGAAGCCCACAAGGCTGAGCGTCACGTCGCCTTGCTCGAGGCCGACAGCGGCGGGTTTGCTCCGGTTGGTCTGGGCGTGCATGGCAAGGACGATGCCGGGACGGCGGCGCTTGCTGCGTGGGCTGGGCCGTGGCTCCAGGCACTGGCAGCGATTGTCCAGCTCCAAGTGGTGCCGGGAGAAGGCGGCGCGGACATTTCGCCCTGGCTACAGCTTGGTGTGCCCAACTTTGGCTTGGTTGTGCAGGGCGAGAAGTACTTTGACTATCATCACACTGCCGCGGATACCGTGGACAAGGTCGATGCCAAGGAGTTGGCGCGCTGCGCCGCGACAATGGCCGTTGTGGCGTGGCAACTGGCGGAACGGCCGCCCGACTAGAAAGAGAATTACGGACGCACCCTTTGTTAGAATTACGGAAGAATTACGGACGCACCCTTTGTTCAACTACCTGTAAGTGTTGGACAGAGGCGGCTGACTCAGGGACCCTTGAGCCAAGATCGGGTCGAAACCGTCGGTGCCGGCAGTCTAGCGCCAAAGGCGCCCGCCGTCTCTCGACGCTACCGGGTGATGCACGGTACAGTCGCGCCGCCCTAGCGGCACGGAGGCGCACATGCCGGAGTACAAGTTCATGCTGGTGACAGCGGTCACGGGCGCGTTGCTAGCAGCGCCAACGCTTGCAGCTGATATTTGCGGCCAAGTACTCACGACGATGGGCGACCAGAATCCTGAGCAATTTTCTCAGACACTGGAGCAGCAGGCCCAAGCCGATACGGGCGCCTCAAACAACTACTGGGCGGCTGCGTCAGTGCTGCGCTGCACTGCGGCGATGGCAGGCGATCCAGTGCAGAAGTGCCTGCGAGCCGGTCACGCCAAGGCGCTGTACGACAAGTTTGACGACACGGCAAACAGCCAAGGCAAGAGCAAGCTGTGGAAGATGGAATTGGCGGACGCCAAGAAGTCCAGCGCAGCACTTGTTGCCGAGCACGCTGTGTCGTGTGTGCAATTGGGCAAGCAGCAGGCCCAAAATGGCCAGCATGGTCAAGCGGCCAACCTGTATGAGGCAGCCTACATGCTGGTGCCGAAGCCGGTGCTACTCTACAACGCAGCGCGGGCGTGCGAGCTCGGCAATTTGTGGCAGGAAGCTGCGGTGTTCTACACGGCGTACATGGCGTTGCCGGGACCTTGGCGCGACCGTCGCGATGCGGTCAACAAGCTGGTTGGGATTCAGCGTCGACTGGCCTCGGACACGGGAGATCTGGTCAAAAACGCCCAAGTCGCCGCTGAAACGGCCAAGCAGACGGCGGCACGCGCGGAGGCAGCGGCGGGTCAGGCGCAGCATCAGGCGCGCACCGCCGACCAGCGCGCCCAAGGTGCCGAGCAACGGGCCGCATTGGCAGAGCAACGTGCCCAGCAAGCCGAGTTGCTGGCCAAACAGGCGGACAGTCGGGCGCAGCAGGCCGAGGCCAAGGCCAAGCAAGCGGAAGCCACCGCGGCCGATGCCCAACGCAAGGCACAGCTCGCAGAACAGCGGGCAGCCGATGCTCAGATGCGTGCGGTTCAGGCCAACCAACGGGCTGAGGCCATCGAAGCAAAATTGCGAGAGATGTCGGAAGCCCAGCCGCAGTATCCGCGCCGCTAAAACGCGTCCTCGGCGAGGTCCATGAGCGCGAGATCCGATCCCTGCACGAGTTTGCGCGTCAGCGTCACGCCTGGCAGCACGTTCTTGCACCACCAGCGTGCCGAGGCGATCTTGCCGGTGTAGAACGCCTTGTCGCTGGCTTTCGCTTTGGGCAACTTGGCCACGGCAATCGCCGCATGACGGACCAAGAGCCAGGCCACCACTACGTCTGCCAGGGCCAGCAGCACGCGATTGCCCTGAAAGCCGACGTGATACGGAGATTCGTTGAGTTTCTCCAACAACGCCATCAAGATGCCGTTGATGTCGCCCAGCCCCTTGGCGACCGCTGTGCGCTCTTCGACCAGCTCATTGCCGCCCTCGTCGCTGTCCAAGGTCTGCTGAACCATCGCGGCGAGCACGCCCAAAGTTGCGCCGCCGTCTTTGGCAATCTTGCGAAAAATCAGGTCGAGCGCCTGAATGTGGGTCGTGCCCTCGTAGAGGGAGTCGATCTTCTGGTCGCGAATGTATTGCTCAAACGGAAAATCTTGGACGTACCCCGACCCACCGATAATTTGCAGCGCAACCCCGAGTTGCTCGTAGCCGCGGTCTGAATTCCAGCCCTTGACCAACGGCAGCATCAGGTCGTTGAGGCGGTCCAGCTCGATAGCCCGCTTGTCGCCGTGGCCACCCAGCAACTCGACGAGGTCCTGCAAGTGCGCGGTAAAGAAGGCGATTGCGCGCATGCCTTCGGCGTGGGCCTTGCAACTCATCAGCATGCGCTTGACGTCGGGGTGCTGAATAATCCGCACGCGCGGCGCCTTCTTGTCCATCGCCTGCAGCAAATCGGGGCCTTGCACGCGGTCCTTGGCGTACGCCAGCGCGTTGAGGTAGGCGGTTGACATCGTCGTCGCCGACTTGAGCCCGACGGCCATCCGCGCATTCTCAATCACATGAAACATTTGACGAATGCCATCGTGGACGTTGCCCATCAGAAAGCCACGCGCGGGCTTGTCTTCGCCAAACACCATCTCGCAGGTCGATGAGCCCTTGATGCCCATCTTTTTCTCGACTTTGCTCACGCGCACGCCGTTGGGCTCGCCGAGGCTGCCATCGACGTTGACCCAGATCTTGGGCACGATGAACAGGCTCAAGCCTTTGGTGCCGACGTCAGCGCCCTCTGGCCGGGCCAGCACCAAGTGGATGATGTTGGCTGGAAAGTCGAAGTCGCCGTTGGTGATGAAGCGCTTGGTGCCCGTGATTTCCCACAGGTCATCTTCGACTTGCACGGCCTTGGCGCGCCCGGCACCGACGTCGCTGCCTGCATCTGGCTCGGTCAGTACCATCGAGCCGCCCCAGTTGTTTGCGACGTGGGCTTTGACAAACCGCGCCTTTTGGCTCGGCGTGCCCAACCGATCGACGATCTTGGCGATAAACGTGCCAAACAGGTAAAATGCGACGACCGGGTTGCCACCGGCAATCAGCTCAAAACACGCCCAAATCAGCGACGGTGGTGCGCCAATGCCGCCCATGTGCTCTGGCAATTCAAGGCCGCCAAACCCCGCGTCGTAATACGCTTGCAGCGACTTGGTGACGGACTTGGGCAGAATCACGTTGCCTGCTGCGTCTTGGGTAAGCGGGTCCTGATCCGCGGCTTGAAACGACGCCGCGATCTCAGTACGCGACAGTTCGTCGACAGCCTTGAGCACGTCGCGGGCGGTCCGTTCGTCCAGATAGGCAAATTCGCCCTGCCCCAGCACCGTCTTGCCGATGTCGCTGACTTCGAAGAGGTTGAACTGCAGATCGCGGAGATTGGACTTGTAGTGAAGCGCGGTGCTCATCAGTGGCTCGGTGGTCGGCGCGTGGGCCGGCGGAAAAGTGGCGACGGGAATCGCGTGCACGAACACGTGACGCGGTGCGTCATGGTACCGAGATTGCGTTCGGGCGGCAACGGCCGAACGGTCGCTGTAAATTCAGCTAGTTGAACAAAGGGTGCGTCCGTATCCTAGAAGAGGTCGCCCATGCCAGCGGTGCTGCGGAAGACCTTGCCGGCGTTCTTACACTCTTGGCGTGCCGCGAATTCAAAGTGCTTGAACCGGATCGCGTCGCCCTCAGCCGCAGCTTGGTAGGCGCCGCGCAGCACCGCATTCTTGATGTGACCGCCAGATAGCTCAAACCGCTGGCCCAGGGCCGTCCAATCCATACCCGGATCGACGGGACAGGCCTTGGGCACCAGCGTCTGCCAAATCCGCGCCCGAAACTGAGCTTCTGGAAACGGAAAGTGGATCTTGAACCCGATTCGGCGCTGAAACGCCTTGTCGATGTTCTTCTCCAGGTTGGTCGTCAGAATGACCACGCCCTCGAAGTTCTCGATTTCTTGGAGCAACATGTTGGTGGCCATGTTGCTGTACCGGTCGACGCTCGAATCGACCTTGGTCCGACTCGCAAAAAGCGAATCCGCCTCGTCAAACAGCAATATGCCGTGCGACGCGCGCGCGGTTTCGAAGATTTTCTCGATGTTCTTTTCGGTCTCGCCGATCCACTTGCTCACGACCCGAGGAATCGCAATCTGGAACAATTGCTGGTCCATCTCGTTGGCCAAGATAGTTGCGCACAGCGTCTTGCCGGTACCCGGATCACCAGAAAACAGGGCGACGATGCCCTTTCCTGTCGACATTTTCTGGGCAAACCCCCAGTTGTGCAGCACGTGTGCGCGCTGGCGGGCGGCCACGAACATCTCTTCGATGTCGTCGCGGGTCTCTTGCGGCACAATGAGGTCAGAAAGCGACAGCCCGGTCTTCTTGCGCACCGCGTACTCTTCCAAGCTAGCGCGGATCTGCTCGTAGCAGGCCTTCTTCAGCAATTCCGAAGAAATCACAGGGCGATCTGGACTCGCGGCAAATGCCCGGTTGGCGGCGACTTGCATGGCATTGCGGATCAGCGCTCCCGGGAACGTGAATTGGCCCGCCAGCGCCATCACGTCGTCGGACGACTCAAACACTACGCCGTCCGGTAAATGCAAGTCGTAGATTTTCTTTCGCTCTTGAGGAGCAGGCGTGTCGAGCATCAAGCGTTGCACCACGAAGCGGTCCAGATTCGGATCGAGGACCGCTGTGTCGCGTGACGTGAGCACCGTCAGCGCCGGGTGGCCACGCAAGACATCTTGGACCACGTCCACTTTGGAGCTGCCCTTGGCGAGCAGGCCGTCGACACCATCAAGGACCAGCATGGCATCGATCAGGCGCGCTTGGTCGAGCGAAGAGTACAAGTTGCGCTGGACATCGACGTCAGCCATTTCGCTCAGGCGCGTCGCGTCGATGGCCAGAATTGGTTTTTGCAGGTGGTAGGCCAAACCTTCGACAAGCATAGACTTGCCGGTACCTGGCGGTCCGGAAATCTCGACGACCAAACCAGGCGGCAGCGAAAACGGCGAGCCGGGCTGTAGCGCTTGAGCGCTGCGGTGGTGCCACGCATCGAGCAAAGTCAGCAAGGGATCGAGGTCGCCTGGCGGAAGCACGACTTGGTCCAACCGTACTGTCGGGCGGTGAAAAGTCGCGATGCCAGCCATCGACACGTCGAGCAGACCCTGATCGCCCAGCAGCAGCTGCAACACGCGCGGCGCCGGTACGACTTCGTAGCTCAGCAAGTTGTCGCCACCCGAATCGCGGCGCTCCAGCGAAACGAGGCGCGTGCGGCGCAGCGTAGCGTCCGGGCCAAACCGCCCGCGCAGGGCGAGCCGATCGACGGTGTCGGATCGCAAGAACTCTAAACTCAAACGGACATCGACGTAGTTGGCCAACAAGTTGTCGTTGAAGCGCGCCACGGCGTCCCGAATATCGACGTCGACTTGCGGAGCGATCGAAAGCAACAGGATGTCACGGTCGTCATCGTCCAGAAGTGCCTGTTGTGCCAACTGATCTATGGGCAGCCGGATGCCGGCAGCATGCGCGTCTGCTGCCACAGCTTCGACCTTGCGCTGCGCTTGGTGGACCTCGACTTGGGTGGGCTCGACGGACAGCAACGCTTCGTCTTCGGTCAACCCGGCGGCTTTGGCTTGCCGTACCTGCGTGGCCATCACCATCCGCACGCGCATGTGGCTGCAGGCGGCGGCCAGCCAGCGCTGGCACAGCAGCACGCGTGCCGCAGGATCGGCCTGAGTTGCAATATGTTGTATTTGCAGGGACTTTAACTTGGCCATTGGGCTACCTCGCGGCTGAACATAGCACGGCGGGCCGGCTTGGCGAAGGGGGCTGGCCGGCTGACTGCGTCACGGTGCGATCACGTCTGCCGCTGTCGCAATTGGCGCGAATTCAAACCCACCCTTTGTTCAACAGCCTAATATTGCTAGGCCTCGACTTTCGCCTCACCACTTCGGGGCAGTATTCTTAGTCGGTGGCCGCGGAAAAAGTCGCTGGCCGGCGATCATGTCACGCAGCCCGCGCTCAACTGCGGGACGGTGGCCGATGCGCGCAATTCGATGTTACGACCCGACTCTTCTCTACGAAGTCACCGCACGCACCATCGGCGGCACCTTCCTATTCGACCCGGACTTGCACGACAGCATCGGCCCGGCGTTTGACGCCATCTTCGCCCGTGCTCAACAACGGCACGGTGTAACGATCTATGCCTATTTCGTGATGAGCAACCATTATCACGGGTTGTATGCAGCACCTGATCCGGACGCAATGGCCGATTTCCTGAACGATGTTCATGCGTCCATGGCGCGCTGGGCCAACCGGGCGAACGGTCGCAAGGGCCCCGTCTTCGCCGGGCGCGCCAAAGTGACCCCCGTGCTCATGGAAGAAACGACGCAGGCCAATCGCTTGGCATACATCATGGGCCAAGCGGTTAAGGTCAAGGGTGAACTTGGCATGATGGGGTGGCGGGGAGCCAACACGAATCGGGCGCTGATCGAAGGGGCGCCCATTGTCGGCAGGTACTTTGACTACCACCAGAAGACCCTCGACGCGCGGCACAAACTCGGTCCAAAGGCGGACGAAGCCTACGTGTCGCATTCGGTCGTCGAGTTGGCCGTGCTGCCGTGCTGGGACCACTTGGCGACCTTCGAACAACTCCAAAAGTATCAAGCTCTTGCGGCGAATGCCGAGGCGAAGTATTCAAACGCACCCTTTGTTCAACGCACTGATATTATTGATGGTCAAAGCCGTGCAGGGCTTTCGAACGCCGGCCCCAGCCTGGCCCTCCCCGATGCTACCGACCCGCGCGGTCACGACGGTTCCGACGACGCGGGACAACGTCGCGAGCCTCGTTCCAAGCCCAAACTGCCCAAAAAGCGTGGCCGCCGACCACTCATCGTTCACGCCGCCTGCAGACAGCAAGCCGAGGAGTTCGAGCAGGCGTTCGCGCTGATTTGCGCAGCCTACCAGCAGGCTCGGCGGCAGTTGTCAGAGCAAGCGGCGCTTATGCTGCAGGGCTTGCCAGCGGCGGCCGTCGAATTTCCGGCGAATACGTTTCCGTGCGGTGTGCGCACAGGGCGCTTGCGGCGTGAGATTGAGTTTGCCAAGGCGTCAGCGGCGACAAGGCCAGCCGAAAGCCCTGTTTCCAAGTGGCACAGTTGAACAAGCGGGCGCTCGTTCTCAAAACGTGAGAATGGCTTGCAGCAACACGTTGAGCTTGGTGACGTTTGCAAACGAGATGCCAAACGACTGGTCATTGGCCGATGGGCTATGCGTCGTAATCGGCATTCGCGCGCCCATGCCCAACCGCACCGGACCGACGTTGAGCCGCGCCCCAAAGGTACCGTAAATGTCGTTCATGGCCGGCGCGTTGTAGACCTCGACCAAGCCGTCTAGTTCGCCAACCATGTCGACCACCCACGCTCGGATGATGGCCGAAGCGCCCCAATTCAGATAGCCGACCTTGGAAAACTGCGGGTTACCGCGCATGGCCTGCATGTGACTGTACTCCAACCGCAACAGCACGGCCAAGATCGTGGCTTCGGCGCCAAAAATAGCGTAGGGCTGCACCGTCGCGTACTCGTGCAAGTACTTGGGTAGCGCAAGCACGTTGGACAACGCGACTCGGTTGGCGTCAGAAGTGCCGGTCGGCAAGTACAAGTTCAAGCCTCCCGTCCAGCCGATGGCGAAGGGCAAGTACACACCGGCCGCGCCCATGCTGCGACGCGAGCCTGCCCGCAAGTCCAGCGACAAGTTGCCAACCGAGAAGGAGCTGCCGTCGCTGTTCTTGAACCCAGCCAAGGGCAGCGATGCGGTCAAGTCGTAGGTGCCGAAGTTGTACTCCGCCCAGGGCTCCAAGCCAAAGATGAACGCTTCGTCGGCGCTGCCGCCAGCGATGAGCGAAATGGCGGCGACGTTGTCGATGTTGCCGCTGTTGATGTTGTTGATGGCATCGGTCTGGGCTTTGGTCGGCGTAACGCCAGCCTTGGCAAGATCGGACCGCAACTGGTCTTGGGTGCCCTTGATGTTCTTGGCGGAGGCTAGCGCATTGACCTTGGCGGTGTCCGACTTCTCCAGTACGCTGACCAGCGCGGCAGCGTCGGGGTAGATTCCCTTGGCCTTTGCAACGGCGGCGTCAAGTGACTTGCGCGCTACATACGGTATAGGCGCGGCGTGGACGTTGACACCCACAGCAATCTTGCGATCTTTGGACGACTGGCGAATCGAGTGGCCCGAGAATAGGTCGGTGTCTTGAAAAGGGCGGCGCGCCCACGCCGGCGTAGCGAGCACGGACGACAGCGCAAGTACCAGGTAGAGGCGGACGAGACGGGTGGTGGTCATGGCGCGTGCTCCAAGCGGGGCAGCAAGCGTACCCTGAGTTGCGCGTAACGACAAATCGGGGCCGCGGGCAGCTACGCAGAGGCCGGCAACGGCGTGGAACCTACAAAATCAGTGACCTGCCGCCACGTGGGCCTCGTAGGCCGCGGCGTCCATCAGCGCTGCGAACTCACCACTTGCAGTGGCGCGAATCTTGACCATCCAGCCGGCACCATACGGATCGCTGTTCACCAGCTCTGGCTCGCCATCCAGCGCGGCATTCTTGGCGACGACTTCGCCGGAAATGGGCGCGTACATTTCGCTCACGGACTTGGTCGATTCGACGGTACCGAACCGGCCGCCGGCGGCCAGCCCAGTGCCCTCGGCAGACAGCTCGACGTAGACGACACCACCCAGATTCTCCTGGGCAAAATCGGTCACGCCGACAGAATAGGTGCCGTCTCCTTCATCTCTGGCCCACTCATGGTCCGTGGTGTAGCGCAGCTCAGCAGGAATCGCCATGGTCGCCTCGATTATTCAGCATCATGAGGTTAAACAGGAAACAGTGATCCGGGGGTCACAAAGGGAAAGGGCACGACCACCGCGCGCTTGGGCTGGCCACGCACGTCGACGTGAACTTCGGTGCCGTTGACGGCCAGACCCGTAGGCACCCACGCCAAAGCAATCGGCTTTTTGGCTGTGGGCGAATGCGTGCCACTGGTTACCGAGCCGACAAGCTTGCCTTCGTGCAGCACCGCGTAGTCGGCCCGCGCCACGCCTCGGTCAACCAGTTCTAGTCCCACCAGCTTGCGCATCAGGCCATCGGACTGTTGACGGACAAGCGCCTCGCCACCCACGAAGCCACCCTCTTTCTTGGGCTTGATGGCCCAACCGACCCGGGCTTCGTAGCCGCTGGTCTGGTCGTCCAACTCGTGGCCATACAGCGGGTAGCCCATCTCCAGGCGCAGCGTGTCGCGAGCGCCCAAGCCAACCGGGCTGACCCCCAGGTCTTGACCCGCATCAAGCAGGGCAAACCACAGCGCCTCTGCGCTCTGGGGGGCACAGTACAACTCAAAGCCAGCTTCGCCTGTGTACCCTGTGGTCGCGACCAACACATCGCGACCCGCGAAGGTGTGGACCCGAATCTTGTTGCGCGGCAACCCGATAGCCTCACCCGGTGCCACCCGCTGCAACAGCTTGGTCGCATGGGGCCCCTGAACCGCAATCTGAGCGAAGTCATCGGATCGGTTGTGGACCAGGCTTGGCTTGCGCGCCATTTTCTGCATGTACGCAAAGTCTTTGTCAGCGTTGCTGGCGTTGACGACCACCAAGAACCGCTCGGCGCCCAGCCTGTACACGTACAAGTCGTCGACAGTGCCGCCGTCGTCGTGGCAGAGCAGCGCGTAACAAGCGTCGCCCTCGGCCAACTTGCTGGTGTCGTTGCTCACGAGTCGGTTGACCTCGACGGCAGCACCAGGCCCTTCAATCAGGATTTCGCCCATGTGGCTCACGTCGAAGAGGCCGACAGCGGTGCGCGTCGCTTCATGTTCTGCCACAAGTCCGCGGCCTTGGTACTGCACGGGCATGTGCCAGCCGGCAAACTCGACCATCTGGCCGCCAAGTCTGACATGGGCGTCGAAGAGCGGCGTTCGCCGCAACGCGGTCTCAGCAGTCATCGATACGTTCCTGCGGCGCTGGCCGCCGCCGCGGTGTCGCAAGATTCTCGGCTGGTGTCAAGGAGCCACAGAATTCGGACGCACCCTTTGTTCAACTCATTGATTTTGAATAGGACAATTCTAATCATCCAGCGCATGGACCTTGAGCGGTTCGCCACTTGCCGCCGCAAGCAAGTACGCCGTCATCAGGCCGTCAAGCGCGCCATGGAGCACACCGTTGGTGTCACTAGTCTGAAACCCGGTACGGTGGTCCTTGACCATCTGGTAGGGCTGAAGCACATAGGAGCGAATCTGGCTGCCAAAGTTGATGCCCATCTTGCCCGCTTCGATGTCGTCCTTGACGGCCGCCCGCCTACGCTTTTCCAAGTCCACCAAGCGGGCATGCAGCATTTTCATCGCCACACTTTTGTTCTTGTACTGGCTGCGCTCGGCCTGACACGAGACCACAACGCCCGTCGGCATGTGGGTGATCCGGATCGCCGAGTCCGTCTTGTTGACGTGCTGCCCACCCGAGCCGCTGGCCCGGTAAGTGTCGATCCGCAAGTCTGACTCGTTGATGTCAATCGGAATGGAGTCGTCTTCTTCGGGCACCACGAACACACTGCAGAAACTGGTGTGGCGGCGCTTGGCGGCGTCAAAGGGGCTGATCCGGACCAGCCGGTGCACGCCGTTTTCGGCCTTAAGCCATCCAAAGGCAAACGGCCCTTCGATGCGCAGCACTGCATTGCGAATTCCTGCTTCTTCGCCGACGACTTCGTCAATCAGCTCCACGGTCATGCCGCGACTGCTGGCCCACCGCTCGTACATGCGCACTAGCATCAGTGCCCAGTCGGCGCTCTCGGTGCCACCTGCCCCGGCGTTGACCTGAACGATGGCCGGCGACCGATCCGTGGGCTGGCCCATGGTTCGGGCGAACTCCGCTTCGTCCAAGCTGCGGGCAACATCGGCAAGTTGGGCCTGCAACTCGTCGAGCAAGGACGAATCACCTTCAGCCTCAGCCATGTCAACCATCTCGCGCACCTCGTCGATAGTGCGTTGTGGCGTCTGCACGGTGTCAATAGCGGTGGCGAACTCGGTACGTTCCTTCATCAGGCGCTGGGCGCGCTCGCCGTCTAGCCAGAAACTGGGGTCGGCGCTGAGGTGCTCAAGCTCGGCCAACCGCTCGATTTTGGCGTCTGTGTCAAAGCGACCTGCGCAGCGCGTCAACTCGCGTGGCGAGTTGGGCTGCACAGGACCGTACGTCGGCGTAAGTGGCCATTTTGTTCCTTGGCGCGTTTTGGTTTGGGCAAAGCTGCGCGAATCATGCGGCGCTTGCGACGTCGCCCTTCCAGCGTAGCACGTGTTGGCAACGGGGTCGACGCAACCGTCGATGCAGTGCGATTGAGTTGACCGCACAACCCGTCAGGGGGTACTGTGCCGCTGCGGGCACAACTTTGGCGTTTTGCAACAGGTCCTCGCACAAGCTGCTTTGTCCCATGTCCACGCCAACCGCCATCGCTGCCATTGTCATTCGTGCTGCGGCGGCGCTGCAGCTTGCGCTGTTGCCTGTGCCAGCCATGGTCGCTCCACCGCGCGTGCAGATCGCGCCAAAGGCTGCTGACGCGGTTGCCGCAGAGGCCGACCGTCTCGATCGCCAAGGGCGCTTCTCTGACGCCGCCGCGCGCTTTCACGATGCGCACCTGCTCAAGCCCTTGCCCTTGTACCTGTATCGTGCGGCCCGCGCTGAGTGGCTTGCAGGCCAGCCCAAACTGGCGATTTCGAGCTTGGAACGCTTGATCAAGATGCGCAGGCTTCCGTTATGGCTGAAGAATCAGGCGCGTCTGGAGTTGGGGCAACTCCAGACGGTCACCGGCGTGCGCCCGGTCGATCCGCCCAAGCCGCCGCCGCCGATTGTCCGGCCGCCGCCTGCTGCTGTGACCAAGCCGGTGCCCGTCAAACCGGTGCCGGCCGCGGTGGCGCCGCCTGCCGCGCCCGCGCCCACTGCGCCGCCGACGCTGGCCAAGTCGGTCGTCGTCGATGTACCGCGGCCCAAGCTGGTCATCACGCCAGCGCCGCCGCTTGCGGTGCCGCCACTGAGCGCGCCGCCCCAGGCGCCGTCCAAGACACTGGGCATCTCCGCGTTGGTGATTGCCGGTGTGGCCACGATCGCCGCTGTCGCGCTGGGCGCACACGTCACTACGCTGCAGCAGCGACTCGACACGCAGCGCTTGGGCGATACCGACGTGTTTGACCTCACGCGCATCACCAAACCGCGTGCGGTGAGCGAGACCAATGCGATTGGCCACTGGTGGACCGGCGTGATCATGACTGGCATTTTGGCGGGAGTCGGCGTGGTGACAGGCGCGGCTGTGCTCACCGACGAGACGCCGTCTGAGCGGCCGCAGGAGTCACCGTGACGTCATCACTGCGAAAATCGGCGGCCGCACTGGCACTTGCATGGGCGAGCGCGTGCGGCGACGTGACAGAGGCTGACTTGCAATTTGGGTGTCCGAGTCCGCTGATCGTGGCAGGGGACCGCTGTGTGCCTGATCCAGACGTTGGCCTAGTCAATTCGGACGCGCAGGCAGAAACCGCACGCAGCAATGCGAGCGACACTTTGAGCACAGCCAGTGATGGAACCATTGGCAGTGATGTAGACGATGTCGCGACCGCCACCGACGCCACCGGCGTGCCAGCCGATGCCGCTGGAGCAACTGACTCGGCGGACCTCGACGCGGGCGGCGCGTCCGTTGCTGAGCCAGCCACGGGCGGTGACACCGCGGCTGACGCGGACGCCGCTGCAACTGCGGATGGCAAGAAAGAGACTGCGAACGCAACCGACGCGACCGCGCCAAGCGACAGCCTTGCAGTCTTCGATGGTGAAGTGGCGATAGGCGCCGATGCGGATGTCGACACAGACGTCGCGCAACCCTGCGTGGCCTGTGATGACAACAATGCCTGCACAATGGGCGATTGCGCGGTCAACACTGGCCCGTGCGCCGGCATCGCGCTCCCCGACGACGCCACTTGCAGCGACGGCAGCGCGTGCACGGCGGGCGACCAGTGCACGGCCGGCAAGTGCAAGTCTGGCGCGGCGATCAACTGCAACGACGGCAACAGTTGCACGCTCGACAATTGCAGCAAGGCTCTGGGGTGTGCCAACCCTGCCAAGGCCGGCGCGTGCAGTGATGGCGATGCGTGCACAGCAGGCGACGCATGCCAAGCCGGCGCGTGCGTGTCCAGCGGATCAACAGTGTGCGGCGACAACAACGCCTGTACCGATGACAGCTGCGATCCAAGTGCCGGATGCCAGTTCAAGCCCAACGCCACCGCTTGTGAAGACGGCAGCAAGTGCACTGCGGGCGATGCCTGCGCCAAAGCCGCGTGCATCGCAGGCCCCGTCGTTGTGTGCGACGACGGCAACGTGTGCACCGACGACAGTTGCTTCGCCGCCGCCGGTTGCTGGGCGACGCCCAACGACGCCGACTGCAGCGACGGCGACGCTTGCACGACATTGGACCACTGCAAACTGAGCCAGTGTCAGGCGCCCGGCAAGCTCGACTGTGAAGACGCCAACGCGTGCACGGACGACAGCTGCGACAAGGTCAAGGGCTGTCTACACGTGCCCAACACACTGCCGTGCAACGACGGCGACGCTTGCTCGGTCGGCGAGGCGTGCATCAAAACGGTGTGTACGCCCATCGGCACCGCGGTCTGCGACGATGGCAACCCGTGCACGACCGACACCTGCAGCGCCCAGTTCGGCTGCAAAGTCGCGGCCAATACCGCTGGATGCGACGACGCCAATGGATGCACCAGCGGCGATACCTGCGGCAACTACACGTGCAAGCCCGGCAAGGGCTGTGCCGCAGACGCGAGCTGCCAAGGTCTAGGCGCCGCCGCGGTGTGCGTGTGCAGCCCCGGCTTCTCCGGCGATGGCAAGACCTGCACGCCTTAGGGGGTGTATTCAATTGTGTCAACTGAAAACCGCAGCGTTGATGACGGCTTGGGACGCTGTCGCAATGAATTGCGCGGCTACAGGTGACGGCTCCCGCCTGCGCGGGCGCCCGGCCGGGTGTCGGCGTCGGCCGACACCGTTACCTGTCGCCGCAGAATTTATTCTGACGGTGAAAATGTGAAGGTCTTCGGTCTTCGCGAGCCCCGCGCAGGTCACCTTTTCGAATACGCCCTCTTAGAATTTGAGGTTCTCGCCATCGGGCACGGCAATCCACCGCTGGGGACTTGCCCGTTGCGGCTGCCCCGGCGTAGCCTGCCGCAGCGGCCTGCTGGCCTGCTGGACCCGACCATGACACTGCGCGACTGCTTGATTCTCTGTTTGTTGCTCACAGGATGCAGCCGACCTGCCCCGCCCGCGCCGGTCGCAGCCCAGGAGCCTGCACCGACCGCCGCGATGGAACCGCCGGCTGGAGCCGTGGCGCTCACGGCCGTCGCAAACGCTGCGGGTTTGGCCAACGCGGCGACGCCGACCCTGGGTCCGCCCGTCTTGAGCCGTGCTGTGTGGAACAGTGCGGCCGCAGTGCTCAATGTACCCCTTTTCGAAGCTGCAACAGCAACAGGTGGCCGCGGCGAAGTGCTGGTGCTGTGGCGTGCCGACCAGGCAAAACCGATGGACGCGGTGGCCACCGCAGCTGCGGTCGCCATTATCGACAACCGCAAGCCCTCGCGACCGCCGTCCGCAGACCCAGCGGATCCAGAACAGCGCCGCAAGGCTGCGGTACTCGCGGAGCTGGCACAGGGTCGGCCAACGGTTGTGGTCACTGATTTTACTGCCGATGCAGCGCGCCGCGACGGGACCGTGGAGATGGTGCAGCACGTGCTGAATGCCGCAGCGACGGTCGAGCGACTGTATGCGCGCCAAAGCGGTGTCGTGGACACGGCCGCGCGAATTCCCGCGACGGATACGGCGAGCCGGGCACTGTTTCAGCGCAACCAGGGCCCATGGTGTGAGGCGCCCAAGACCGAAAATGATGTCAATTGCAGCGCTTTGGCCGACCACCCAACGCGGACCAGCGGGTTGTATCCGCTCGACCTGCAAACGGACAAACAGTTCTGCGACAAGCTGGCGGCTCGGCCCGATGGCGCGCAGTTGATGGCACCGTTCGTCACGGTGCAGCGCAGCGCGGCCGGTCAACTCTCCGCTGTGCCCTATCACGTCGCCTGGGCAGCGGACATGGCTGCTGTCGCTACTGAGTTGGATGCGGCAGCCAAAGCGCTGACTGATCCTGCGGAAAACGCCTTTCGCGCGTACCTTCGGGCTGCGGCACAAGCGTTTCGCGACGGCAGTTGGACCAAGGCCGATGAGACTTGGGCGGCGATGACCGTCGACAACTCGCGATTCTACCTGCGTATCGGCCCCGACGAGACCTACCACGAGCCGTGCAGCCAAAAGGCTGGCTTCCATGTGTCCTTTGCGCGCATCGATCAGGCCAGCCGCAAGTGGCAAAAGCTGCTCGACCCGGTCAAGAACGACATGGAGCAGGCGTTGGCGGCGCTGGCCGGCGCGCCGTACAAAGCACGCAAGGTCGCGTTCCACTTGCCAGACTTCATCGAGGTTGTGCTCAACGCCGGAGACTCCCGCAGCCCATTTGGCGCCACAATTGGCCAGAGCTTGCCCAACTGGGGCCCCGTCGCGAGCGAAGGCCGGGGCCGCACCGTGGCCATGGTCAACATTGGCACCGATCCGGATAGCCGGACAATCTGGACCGAGCAAGCGGCGTCGCTGATGTGCCCCCAGATGTACAAGCAGTTTTCGCCGGATCCAGAGCCGCAGCGCATGAGCACGGTGCTGCACGAGGCGGCCCACAATTTGGGGCCAGCCCACGAGTACGCCGTTGAGGGCAAGCAGGACCGGCAAGTCTTCGGTGGGCCACTGGCTGCGACTTTGGAGGAACTCAAAGCGCAGACAGCGGCGATGTGGTTGGCCGATTGGCTGGTCGGCAAGGGCCTGCTGACCGCCGCGGAGCGCGACAAGTCGCACATCAGCGATTTGGCATGGGCGATGGGCCATATCAGCAATGGCATGGCCGATGCGCAAGGCAAGCCTAAACCGTACAGCCAGTTGGCGGCGATTCAACTGGGAGCACTTCAGGCTGCGGGCGCGGTGACTTGGCGTTCTAGCACGGTGGCAGCCAACGGGCAGGACGGTGGCTGCTTTGAGGTCGACATGGCCAAGATGCCGATAGCGGTTGCTGGCCTGATGAAGCGCGTGGCGGGCATCAAGGCCCGGGGCGACAGGGCTGAGGCCGACCGGTTGCTGGCCGAGTTCGTGGTAGCCAAAGGCGCCTGGTCGGACCTGCGCGAGACCATCCGGTCGCGCTGGCTCAGGGCCCCCAAAGCCAGCTACGTGTACGCGATTGTCCTGCCAAATCAAGATGTTGAATAAAGGGTGCGTCTGATTGTTCGTCGACCGAGCGCCACTAGGGCCGCATTTTTTCCACAGGCCTGCGCTCGTGGTTGCCCGAGACTTGCTTGGCCGCGACCTTGTGTGCATCCGCTCAGACGGAACGGTGCTTGTCGCACGGATCAGCGAGACCGAGGCGTACCACGAGCAGGAGCGCGCGTGCCATGCCTTCGCGGGGCGACGGACCGCTCGCACCGAGCCGATGTTTGCCCAAGGCGGGGTACTTTACGTGTACTTCGTCTACGGCATGCACTGGGCGTGCAACGTCGTGACAGGCGCGCGCGACGTAGGCGAGGCCGTGTTGCTGCGTGGCGCAGTGCCGATTCTGGGAGCCCAGACCATGGCGATGCTGCGTGGCTATGGTCCTGGGCGGCCTGCGCCGCAGGATGAGCGCCGGTGGATGGACGGGCCGGGCAAGCTTGCCCAAGGGCTGGGCCTGACCGGGGTGCTGTCGGGGCAGGCGCTGGGACAAAGTGCTAGCGTGTGGATCGCCGCAGGCCATGAGGTGGGCGACGCCCAGGTGGTCACGGGGCCGCGGGTTGGCGTGGCGTACGCTGGCGACGACGCGAATTTACCTTGGCGATTTCGGATAGTTGAACAAAGGGTGCCTCCGAATTATCCGAATTATCAGCGCTGACGTGCGAGGACCTAAATTCCCCACAGAAATCTCCCGCGGCCCCCGATTTAAGATGCAGATCAAGGAACAAGGAGCTGAAACAGCGAGGCGTACTCAGGTACGCCGCAGCGAGAGAAGCGACGCAGTGACGCAGAGATGCGCTCAAAGCGGGGGATCGCGGAGGATGCGGTGTCTACCCGCCAGCCCGCGGCCGTGCTACGCTTCTACCGCTTTGCCTGTGAGGCCTCCATGTTCGCGCATTTGAAGACTACCGCCATCTCCACTTGCCTTGTCATCGCCGCGATTTGCGCAGCGACGGCATCGCCAGCTCTGGCCAACGAAGACGCTGGACCGCCGGCCGCCGACGCACCGTGCGTGCCCGCAGCCGGCGCAACACCGACCGGCGCCCCGACGGGCGATTGCGACTGCGGCGACGGCAAGGCCTGTGACCCGAGCAAGCACCACCGCAAGCGACCCGGTATGCGCCACGGACCGGAGCACCTGCCCAGCGCGCGCAGCACTGGCATGGCGCTTTCGGACATGGACACGGGCAGCGAGGACGGCGAGGCGTGCGCCAGCGACGACGCAATGTGCCAGAACCTGCGCGACCACGGCGAGGCGATGCCCCCGTGGATTCGTCACGTCGCGCGGCGCATGATGGGGCCACTGCAGATCGACACACGCGCGCTGGTGCAGACGCAATTTGCGGCGCTGGTCGGCAAGGATACGTCGCTTGAACATGGCGACCGGGCAGAGCGGCCCGGCTTTGCGCTGCGCCGGGCGCGGTTTGGGGCGTCGGGTCGCTACGGTCACCGAGCGCAATTCGGCATTTTCGCGGACTTGGCGGGCAACGCGCAGTCGCAAGCGGTGCTGCTGTCCGAAGCGTGGGCGTCGCTGTCGCTGTGGCAGAACGCCAGCATCACGATGGGCGCGCACCGCACGCCGTATGCGAAGTCGGCGATGATCAGTTCGGCGCGCATGGCGCTGGCTGAGCGGGCGCAAGCGATCCAGGCCATGGCGCCGTTTCGCCAAGTCGGCGTAACCTTGTCCGGCAGCTACCCGAACCTGTTGGGCATTCAGTGGCACGTGGGGGCCTACAATGGCTTTGAGCGCGGCAAGAATTTCTACGCAGGCATGACCGAGTTCAACGGTTTGGGCGGCAACCGCAACGGCGGTATCGCGATAGTTGGGCGCTTGGCCTTAGCGCCCTTGGGCGATCTGGGTCCCGAAGCGTATGACGCCAAGGGCGGCGGCCTGCGGGTCGAAGTGGGTGTCAATGCGTACCGGAGCAACGGCACGACCACGACCATGGCGGGCCGCAGCGCGGACTTGCACGCCAAAATCAAAGGCGTGCATCTGCACGTCGAGATGCTGGCCGACAGCGGCGATCCCAAGGATCAGCCAACGGAAGCGGCGACGCTGGCAGCCAAGATCAACCGCAGGGCGATGCTGGTCGAGGCCGGCTACAGCATGTGGCGCTTCAATGGCGCACTGCGGGCGCAACTCATCGATACCAATGCTGACAATGACACAGACCCGGAGGAGCAAATCTTCTCGGGCGCGGTCGGCTATCAGCTGCCGGGCGATCGGGTGCGGCTGCAGCTGCAAGTCGACCACCGCCAAGAGGTCAAGGGTGCGGCCCTGAGCAACGATGTCGCCTTTTTGCAGATGCAATTGCTACTGTAAGCGCAGGGGATGACGATGTCCGACGCGATGCGCAATTTTGGAATGCTGGCGACCTGCGCCGTGATGCTCGCAGCTTGCGACGCGCAGCCCAAGCTACCGTTGGCGGCGTTTCAAGCGACGCGCGCCGACCAGCTTGTCGGCGGGCCGGTGGCCTACGCCGATGTCGGCGATTACGTACTTGAAAACGACAAGGTCCGCGTCGCCATCTTGCAAGGCGGCAAGGCGGGCTCGTGGGGCCCAGGTGTCTACGGCGGCTCGCTGGTCGATGCCGACATCCGGCGCGACGACGCGCGCTATCCACCGGGACAAGGCCGCGACAAGATTGCGGAACTGTTTCCGTTCGCCAATTTGGTGGTGCCGGCGCCGCTGCAGAGCCAAGTTTCGGTGCTGGCCAACGGCAGCGATGGCAAAGCGGCGACGATCCGCGTCGAAGGCCAAGGCGTGTTCTTGTTCGAAGCCCTGTCTGTGTTGCGCCAGCCTACGCTGGGCTTGGTCTACCCGGACGTCAACACCTACGTCAACTTTCGGACCGATTACACCCTGCATCCGGGTGAATCGTTTGTGACCATGATCACCTGGGTTATCCTGGCCGAGCGACCCAAGTCAGACTACGCCAATGATCCTGGCAAGAAATGCGACGATGCAACGGACTGTGGCACCAAGGACTCGATGCTGGCGTGCGTAGGCGCATCGACCGGCAAGAAAGGCGTGTGCGCGTGCAAGTCTTTGCAAGACCAAGGATGTGCCACTCAGAAGTGTGAACGATCGCCGTTGGTCAATGACTACGGATGCGCCTTGTGCGGATGTAGCGCGACGCTGCCGATGGTCAACGCAACCGGCGAGCAATCGGTGTTCAGCGCCATCTTGGGCGACTCGGCCCTGGCCGACAAGCCCGTCAACAAGCCGGGCGTGGGCGGCGGCGACTTCGTGTTCTTTGGCAACCAGAGCGACGTCTTCGTGCCCGGCCACGGCTTTGATGAAGAAAAGCCGGTGTGGGACGCGCTGTTCAACGGCCGCGACACCTTTGGCAAGCCGCTGACGTTTGACTTCGTGTCGGCTGCCGGCGGCGAAGTCAGCTACGCCTACTACACCAAGAAGCAGCAAGGGCAGGACAAAGAGCCCAAGGTGCTGGTGCCGGTGTTCACATCGGCGGCGACCGCGTTTGTCACGGCCACCATGAACTGCAAGACCGACAAGGGTGACGACGAGACCTGCGAGAAAGCCCGGGTGTTCGAGTACACCCGCTATTTGGCGATCGGCAGCGGCGACGTGGGCTCCGTGAGCGACATCGTCTGGGCCCACCGCGGCACGCCGACGGGCACGGTCAAGGGTTACGTGCAGTGGGCACAAACCGGTCAACCGGCGCCCAACGCGACGGTCATGGTGCTGCGCGATCCCAAACCGGGCACCAAGTGGGCGACCATCGACGAGGTCATCGCCGCGAATAAGGACATCGACGCCGCGCCGGGTGTCATCGATGCCATGGACGCCGACGTGGGTGTCGATCGCCTCGAAGACGGCGCGTTTGCGGGCACGTTGCCACCGGGTAGCTACATTTTGGCAGCGATGGACGCCAACAAGGTCGTCATCAGCGCGCCCATCCCCGTCCAAGTAGTCGCGGGTAAGACTCATGTGGTCGTGCCGAGCTTGCCCTCGCCGGGTCGCATCAAGGTCGACGTGCTCGACAGCACCGGCGGACGGGTGCCGAGCAAGCTGACGATCGTCAAGTTAGGCGCCGACGGCAAGCCGCTGTTCCGCGATGGCGGGCGCATGCCGTTCTTTGGCCAAGGTCGGCTCGGCATCGGCGTAGAGCACTTGGGCTTCTCGATGGACGGGCGCTTTGATGTGCCGATTGCGGCCGGGCACTACCAAGTCGTGGCGTCACACGGCACCGAGTGGTCGATCTCGAACACCGTGGTCGACGTAGTCTCAGGCTCAAGCGTGATGGTGCACGCCGGCATCAAGCCAGACATCGACACAACCGGCTGGATTTCTGGCGACTTTCACTTGCACGCCGAGCCCAGCTTTGACTCCGGCATGCCGTTGGGACGGCGCGTGGAAACTGTGGCGGCCGAAGGCGTCGACTACGTGGCCTCGACCGACCACGATGTGCTGTCGGACTACCTGCCGTGGATCAAGCAGTTTGGTCTGGCCCAGTGGCTCAAGACGGTGGTGGGCTCGGAGATTTCGACACTGGAGATCGGCCATTACATTGGCTTTCCCCTGCAGTATCACCAGCTCGATGTGCCGTCGCACGGCAGCGTGGAGTGGTACTGCAAGCCCAGCGACAAGGTGCTGCAAGACATCTTGGTGCGCACCGGGTTTGAAGATGGCGGCGGCAAGGCAACCACGATTATTGCGCACCCGCGCGACGGGTTCTTGGGATGGCTCGACCAAGCCGGTGTCAACGCCTACAGCCAGACCCGCAAGCTGGCGCTGCTGGAAGCCAACAACCCGACGTTGCGCACGGTGGGTTGCGACCACGACGCGATGGAGCTGTTCAACGGCAAGCGGTTTGACACCACGCACACCGCCACTGTCTACGAGGTCCAGGTATTTTCGCGGTGCCTGGCGCGCATCGACCGTGCGGGTGTGACCAAAGACGTCGTCGATGCCGTCGCGATGCGGCAGGCGCTCAAGACCGCGTGCCCCGAACTCAAAGAGCGCGGTTTCGAGAATCTGGTGGCGCACGAAGGGCTGTCGACCTGCCCGGCTGACGAAGACGCCGCGACATGCAAGATGCGCTACCGCATGCAGCTGGCTGAAATCATGGCGGGTGACATCAATCACCGCACCAAGGAAGAGCAGGACGCGTGGATGGACGAACCGGCGGGCAATGTCGCTGGCGAGAAGATGCCCGAGAAAGCGGCGAACGACAGGCTCGATGCGCTCAAGGTGCTGTGCGATTTTGAGGCCGAAAAACTCGATCAACCACTGGAAGTCGCGGTGCCCAAAGAGAACTGGGTGCGACCGTGCGGGCGGCGCGACGGCGTGCTGTCTGACTACTTCCGCTTGCTCGAGCACGGTCTGGTGCGCGGCATTGTGGGCGGATCGGACAGCCACGGCTACAAGCAAGAGCCTGGTTTGCCGCGGACGTACATCAAGAGTGCCACCGACAACCCGATGCAAGTCGATGCCAAAGCGATGGCAGCGGCGCTGCACGACGGCAAGACCGTGCCCAGCTATGGGCCGATGATTGACGTGACCGTGCAAGGCAAGGGACCGGGTGAAACCGTGTCGCTGCAGCCAGGGGCGCCCCTGAACATCAAGGTGCGGGTCCAAACCGCGTCGTGGTATGGCGTCGATCGCGTTGAGGTCTACCTCAATGGCCGGGTGGTGGCGACCGAGGATCTGACGGCCAACGCCAAGCGGATCGTCGATCTCGACAAGACTTTTGCGCTGACGGTGCCCGCGCGCGACTCGCATGTGGTGGTGCTGGCGGTCGGCACCGATGCCAAGCATTTGATGCGGCCGGTGTACCTCGACGTGCCGTTTGGCGAACTGCAGCTGGCGCGGGTGGCGAGCTTTGCGTTTTCGTCGCTGTTCTCAGCGGAGCCGGCGCTGTCGAGTATGGCCAAGTCGATTATCCCGCCGCCGGCCCGCATTCCCGATTTTTTCCCGACCCTGCCGATGGCCGTGTCTGCGGCACTATTTGTCGATACCAACGCCAACGGCAAGTACGACGCGCCCCTGCCCATGCCCAGCTTCTGCTCGCCGCGCTGCGACACCAAGACCGGCGCAATCTTGAACAGCGGATGGGAAGCCAACGGCAAACCGCGCACTTGCAAAGACTTGCAGACCGACTACGAGTGCCTGACGCCCGAAGAGCGCTGCGGACTGCCCGTACCCGGCGTGTGCGACATCTTTGTCGAGCAGAAGAAATCGGCGCTGCGCGACACCATTGGCAGCCACAGCGTTGCCC
This sequence comes from Myxococcales bacterium, assembly GCA_947499075.1. GTDB lineage: Bacteria > Myxococcota_A > UBA9042 > UBA9042 > UBA9042 > SXRM01. The sequence goes on along the minus strand of CANMNA010000001.1, from coordinate 2,972 downwards.
CGTAGGTCGCCCGATGACGGACCAACCCACAGAATTCGTAGCGCCAGAGGCCGTTGATCAGCCCGTTGTGCTGCCGGCCGAGCCACAGGTTGCAGTCGACGCCGATGGCCTACCCGATGAGGAGACATTTGCCAAAGCCGAGGTCAAGCCGCCGCGGTATCGGCTGGTGCGCGGGGCGATGTACACCATCTACATGATCGTCGTCGCCTGGTTTTGTATCAGCATCACCGTGTCGGCCTGGCAAAGCGTGTGGGGCGAGGCCGGCCTGAAAATCAAGGCCCAAGCGCCAATTGCGCCAGCGAGATAGACCAACCAACAGCAGGAGTGCCCGATGTCGACAGCAACAGTCCGGTTGCCGCAGAGCGAGTTGCAGGCGGGGTTGCAAGCGCGCGCCACGCATGTGTACATCTCGGGGGCCTCGCGCGGCATCGGCGAAGCGACAGCGCGCTTGCTGGGCGAAGAGCGCACCTACCAGTTCACGCTGGCCGCGCGCTCCTACACCAAGTGTCTGGGCATCGCGATGGACATCGGCACCGACCGTGCGCACGCCACCCGGCTGGATCTGGACGACGAGCGCACGATCGACGAGTCGGTGGTCGCAGCCGAGTCGCGCCATGGGCCGATCGACGTGCTGATCCTCAACGCCGGCATCAACGAACCGACACCGTTTGACGACCTGTCGCCTGGCAGCCGCGAGACTTTTCGGCGGGTGCTGGAGACCAACCTCATCTCGACCTACTTTTTGGCACAGGCGGCCGCCGCCCACATGCCGCAAAATGGCCGGATCATCTTCGTGGGCAGCGTGCTGGCGCGGTTTGGCGCACCGGGCAGCACGGCCTATGCGGCGAGCAAGCACGCGCTGATGGGGCTGGTGCGCTCGATGGCCCTGGAGCTCGCGCCGCGCGGGATTCGGGTCAACGTGGTCAATCCGGGGTGGGTCGATACCCAGATGGCCCACGACGCGCTGGGGCGGATGGCCGACACGCGCGGGATTACCCTGCAGCAACAGACGGCAGCGGCGCTCAACGTGCTGCCGATTCGGCGGATGGTCAAACCGGCGGAAGTGGCGCAGTACATCAAGTTTCTCATTGGCCCAGGCGGCGACTGCATTACCGGGCAGGGGATCGACATCTCGTGTGGCGGGGTGATGGTGTAGCGAGCGCGGCGTCGCTAGAGTCGCAGCAATTCGACGATACGGCTTTGATCCCCGAATCTTACCACTTGTGTTGACTCGCCGACAAATTTCGGCGACAATTGTCGGCATGTTGTCACGCAGCGAAAAATCCCGCGAAATCCGCGCTCCCGGCCAATCATTTTTCCTACTGGGTCCCCGCGGCTGCGGCAAAAGCACGTGGCTCCGCAGAGAGCTGCCGGAAGCTGTAGCCATCGATCTGCTCGAGGAATCGCGGTATCGGGACTATTTGCGCGACAGCCGAGCGTTCGCGGCCGAAATGCAGACTGTCCCCGAGGGCTGCTGGGTCTGGATCGACGAGGTGCAGCGCATCCCGGGCCTGCTGAGCGAAGTGCACCGGCTCATTGAGACCCGCGGCCTGCGGTTTGCGTTGTGCGGGTCCAGCGCGCGCAAGCTGCGCAAGGGCGGCGTCAATCTGTTGGCCGGACGTGCAGTTCGCCGCGAAATGTTTCCGTTTACGCCCACAGAGCTTGGGTCCGACTTTGAGCTGACGCAAGCGCTTCAGATCGGCACTTTACCGCTGATGTGGGCCAGCCCAGACCCGGAAGACACCTTGGCGGCGTATGTGCAACTATACTTACGCGAAGAGATTCAGATGGAAGCGGCAGTCCGCAACTTGGGCGGTTTCGGGCGGTTCTTGCAAGTCGCCGCGCTGATGCACGCCCAAACGATCAACTCCAACGCGATTGCCCGAGACGCTGGCGTAGCGCGCACGACGGTATTGGGCTACTTGGACGTGCTATGTGACACGCTCTTGGCGCGACTGCTGCCGCCGTTGCAGCTGCGGCTGCGGGTGCGCGAGCGGCAGCACCCCAAGCTGTACTGGGTAGACAGCGGCATTGTGCGGGCGGCGCGACGCGCCAAAGGTCCCATCGCACCCGATGAGCGCGGCGCCCTGTTCGAAGGCGCAGTCGCCAACCTGTTGTTTGCCGCCGACGCTTATCATGGCGTGTACGATGAGATCGCCTATTGGGCGCCCACCGAGGGCCAACAGACGGAAGTGGACTTTGTGCTGCGGCGTGGCCAGCGCTACATCGCGATCGAAGCCAAGAGCGGCAGCGTCCGGTCGCCCGATTGGTTTCGGGGCCTGCGGGCCATTGGAACTCTGCCGGGGCTTGAACGGCGGATCGTGGTGGCCGCGGTCGACAGGGTGCAGGTGTGCGAAGACGCCGTGGAAATACTGCCGTTTGCGGAGCTGGCGCGGCAACTGAGCTGCGGGGAGCTGTGGGCGAGGCCGATCGTGATCTGAAGCCTGCGGGGCAATCGCAAAGACTGCAGGGGTCTGATTACACGGCGAAAGTGCGGCCTCACCCCGCTCGCTCGGCGGCGCCGGCATAGCATCTCTCCCGAGTGAGGGTGTTGCAAAGGCTCATTTTCGGAGCATTTTGAGGAACCGAATTCCCATGATTTCAGCTATTTCCGGACAGGCGCGGAGGCCTGTCCGTACCCGAAATCATCCTCTGCAACACCGGCGCGGGGTCGAGGTTTTGCTCTGGTTGCCGAGGGTTTTGCTGGTGTGGGCCGCGGCCGTGGGTTTGCTCCCGGCGGCTGAGGGGATCAGCGGAAATACAAAAACTGGCACTGCCTAAAGAAACCCAGCCACTGAAGTGGCGGGCTATCAATCGGGTAGGGGCGCCCGTCGCCGGGCGCCCCTCCCACACCACCGGACGTGCGGGTCCGCATCCGGCGGTTCGCAAGCAAGCAACTTCATTACTTCCACCCCGGCCGATCAAGGTCGGGGAGTCCAAGTTTGCGCCAGTAGCTGACGCTTAGCGCCGCG